>CAZELI010000001.1:0-228193 GCA_964512985.1 uncultured Gammaproteobacteria bacterium
TTTGAAGACTATGACCACTTAAAAAAGTGTTGCGTTTGAAAGTTGATAAGGCTGATTGCGCTCATAGCTGGCAGATAATATCACAATTCTGACAGAATATCAATTTGGGTCATATGTCTTCATCTTGTGATACTTATTATGCTAAGATTGCCTAGTACTTAATATTATGGCAACTCTAAGCACAACTAAAAAATCCCTTATTGGTATGGATCTGGCCGAGCTGGAAGAATACGTGGTGTCTTTGGGCTTAGAGAAATTTAGAGCGAAGCAAATCCATAAGTGGATATATTCTAAATGGCTTAGAGATTATGAACAGATGACGGATCTTTCTAAGAAAGCCAAGGAAATTCTCTCTGAAGCGGCTAATTTACCCATAGGTTCTCTTAAACTTTTAGCTAGAGAGATCAGTAAAGATGGTACTGAGAAATATTTATTTGAGACTGCAGCAGGGGACAAGATAGAGTCGGTATTAATGTACTTCGGTGATCTGGAAGAAGAAGATGGTCGCTATAGTGCGTGTATTAGTTCACAGGTGGGTTGCGCAGTAGCTTGTCCCTTCTGTGCCACTGGTGCATTGGGTTTCAAGAAGAATTTAACTGCAGAAGAAATAATCGAGCAAATCTTATTCATGCAGAACCTGAATGGTCATCGCATTTCTAACGTGGTCTATATGGGTCAGGGAGAGCCTTTGAATAATTATGATGCGGTAATAGATTCTGTAGATCTAATGCGTAATCTTGTGGGTATTGGTGTAAGGCATATAACCATCTCTACTAGTGGTGTTGCGCCGAAGATAGAGAAGCTTGCTGACGAAGACTTGCAAATTACGTTAGCGTTATCCTTGCATGATCCTATAGATGAAGGACGTGACTATCTAGTACCGATTAATAAGAAGTGGCCAGTAGCAGAAGTGATACAAGCTATGAAGAATTACGTCGCTAAGACCAACAGACGAGTAACCATAGAATATGTGATGCTTGAAGATGTAAATGACTCTTTTGAGAAAGCTAAAGCTCTAGGTAATTTAGTTAAGGGCTTGCATTGTAATATAAACCTTATTCCGTATAATAAAACCGATGTTAATGATCCATTCACTAGATCTAATCCGCGTAGAGTAGAAGAGTTTAGCCGAGTTTTAGAACAATATTGCGCTGGTAAGACTATTACTATACGTAAAGAACGCGGACATGATATCAACGCAGCCTGCGGGCAGCTTGCGGCTAAGACTTGTCCATAAATCGCCTATAATTTCTGAACAAGTCTAAACTTGACTGGCCTTATATTAATATTAATGAGACAATATTTCTGAGTGCCTAAATTAAAGGATAAATCACAAATAAAGTTTAGTTACCAGAAGTTTGCCGCTTCTACCCAGAATTTTTTTAAGAAGAAACAGTTTAAATATTTCCTTATTGCTTTAGCTAGCGTAATAGTTATTACAGCTGGCACTTTACTTTATTTAGAAATAAATGATAAGGGCAATTATCCGCAAGTGAGTGAATTGCGTTACAAGGAACTCGATAAAGTTCTGCAAGAGGCGATTAAATATTCTAAAGAGAATCCAGTGAAGGCTATTCGTTTATTAGAGAGTTATGGTACTTTACCGAAGCTATTAGAGAATCGTAAGAATTATATTCTAAGTAGCTTATATCAAGATATAGATGAACCTGCGATGGCATTTATTAGATCCTATGATATTAGTTCTGATTACTTAACTCAATATACTCGCTATCATCGGGCACAGCTTGCTGGGAAGATTGGTTTAGAAGGTGTGGTAGTGCAGGATCTAGATTACTTGGTGAATAAATTTCCTAAGAACCCTAAGTACCTTTATGATCTAGCTAAATCATATTCGCGCCAGAGTCTTCTAGAAGATGCTAAGAAAACCTTTCTGAGTATACAAGAATTATTTCCTAATTCAGAATACGCTCTGGGTGCTGATTACTACCTGGCTAATTTAACAGCTGATAAAGAAGAGAAATATTCTCGTCTTAAACATTATTTACAAACCAGCCCTAAAGGGAATCTTGCATATTTGATTTCTGATCAGATCTTACGCTTAGATATAGAAGATCAGTCACAGTTCTCAGAACTCACTAATTATATGGCTCTTAGTTACTACTATCAGGGTGATCATGAGAAGGCTCTGAAGTTCTTTAATACTGAGTTTGATAATGCTGATCTCTATCTTAAACCTTATGCAGAAACTCTCGTAGAGCTTGGGCAGAATAAAGAAGCGAGAGATTTATTGTTGCATAAACTTCCTGAGGTGCATGATGCTAAGTTAGCTTCTGAGTTACTTGATTTAATTCTTACTCTTACTCCTGAGCTTGCAGAAGTAGAATTACTTAATATGCTTAAGAATCAAATGCCAATTATTAAAGATCAGATCCTTTGGGAGATCGCTCGAGGAACTGAGTTCAAGGATGATTATAGAGCTGTATATCAAGAATTCCCTGAGAGTAATTATGCTGCTGAGAGTCTTGCGCAAGTATTTTGGCAAGAATATCAGCAAGACAACTATCGTAAGGCTATAGAGATTTATAAATATCATTGGGGTAAATATCCTCAAGCTAAGTCACATCCATTCGTAGCTTTCTGGGCTGCTAAAGCTTATATGCAGTTGAACGAAGAAAACGATGCGAAGGCTGCCTTCCAGAACCTAATCATTGACCACCCTCGGGATTACTATAGTTATAGAGCTAAGCAACTCATGGATGGTAATAGTAAGTGGTATAAGGTTCCGACTGCTAATCAATTCATTAGTATCCCAAATTGGGCTTGGCCAGAGGTTTATAAACCTAATACGATTAAGGACATGTATGGTGCTGATATTCTAGAACTCTGTGATATTGGTGAATATCGTTTCATACTTGATCTGGAAGAATCAGGTGATATTAAGCTTGATAAAGATTTTAAGATGTGGCTCTATGCTAAAGACGAGGATTTCTATAAGGCTATTACTACAGCATACTCTTCTTTAAACTCTAATGCTGCTGTAAATTACGAAGATCTGAAGTTTCACTACGCTTATCCTTTGCCTTATGCAGACTTGATTGCAGATGCTGTAAGTGAGCATCTGAAGATTGACCCAATGCTTGCTCATGCCTTGATTAAACAAGAATCGCACTATGAGAGGGATATAGTAAGTAAGGTTGGTGCTGTTGGTTTAATGCAGTTGATGCCTTATACTGCACGTGCTTTGGCTACGTCGTTGAAGATGAGACCGCCAAGAGCGAAAGATTTAATGGAACCAGAAACTAATATACGTTTAGGAGTTATGTATATGGAGCAGGTCTTTGATAAATTCGATAATAATATGATCTATGCGATTGCATCATATAATGCTGGTCCTAACGCTGTAGAGAGTTGGGTGCGTAAGAATCCAGATGAAGATCCTGATATTTTTGTGGAGAATATTCCATATGATGAAACTAAAAACTATGTCAAAAAAGTTTTAAGTAATTTTTGGATTTATAAGCAGCTTTATAGCTAAAAGGGTAGAATTTATAAGTAACCATGGAGCCACTGACTAAATTATTACCAGACCTAGAACCAAGTTTACAGATAGTAGGGTTATTATTCTTATTAAGTTTTTTACCGGTAATGGTTGTTACTATGACGCCATTTCTAAGGATTATTTTAGTCTTATCTCTGCTAAGACAAGCATTAGGTACTCAGAATGCACCACCAACTTTAGTATTAGTAGGTTTAAGCTTAGTGCTGACTGGATATGTTTTAGGTCCAGAACTTAATCGTATTAATACCGAAGCCTTAGTCCCTCTTGCTAATAATGAAATCAAGTTGCCAACAGCCTTGGATCGAACTTATGACAATCTTTCGGGGCATATGCTTAGGAACGTTGATGTTAAAGATCTGAAGTTCTTCTACACCCTCAGTCGCGAACCCTTCCCGAAAAATATCGAAGATGTGAAAATTCGTGAATTGGGAACAGCTTATCTTCTTGGCGAATTGCGTAAAGCTTTTCAGATTGCATTTCTGGTATTTATACCTTTCTTAGTCATAGACTTGATCATAGCGAATATTTTACTAGCTTTAGGTATGATAATGTTATCGCCTACTATCGTATCCCTACCGTTTAAAATTATGATATTCGTAGCGATTGATGGTTGGGATTTAATTATAAAAGGACTCGCGCAGAGCTTTAATTAATTATGGATTGGATGCCACAAGCGATAAGAGAAGGAATTTTTACGATATTATTCATATCGGGTCCTCTGGTAATTTTGGCTGCAGCTTTAGGACTGGCTGTAGGAGTCTTGCAGGCGGCAACACAAGTTCAAGAGCAGACCTTAGGTTCAGCAGTTAAGGTTATAGGTTTATTTATTGCGTTGATTATATTTGGATTCTATATGTTCCAATATATGAGCAGGTATGCTACAGATAGCATTAATAAAGCGTTTAAGCTAGTCCCTACTCTTACTGCTAAAGTTCTTCCAAGGCGTAATTTCTTAGAAGTTCCAGTGCAAGATACTCAGAAGGAGATACGCTTGCCGACCGCGACTGAAGGTTCTTCGGGTGGTTCGGGCGGAGCATCTAAGATTGCTGAATCTGTACACGAGCCTGAGGTAGAAGTCATTAATGAGAATCTTAAGGCTAATAAGGGAATTGCCCCACCTCCATCACAAGTGAAGCCTATTCCTGATGTAGAGAAACTTAAAGCACAGAAATTAGCTGTAACACCAGTGAAGACTCCAGCTAAGGTTGTACCAGCTGTGGTTAAGCCCGCTCCAGCTAAGGTTACACCAGCTGTAATTCCAGAAGAGCCTAAACCACCAGTAGTGAGAATACCAAGACCTGCGATAACAGGAAGACTGGATAAATTGAAAGAAGAAGTTCTGAGATAAAATGGATTTGTTTGTTGATTTATTTCGGCATAATCTTTTTGAGCAAATGGGAGCTGCTGTTATTGGATTAAGTCTGGTGATGGTGCGTATTTTAGCTTTCTTACATTTTGCTCCGATCTTTTCTCATAAGAGTGTTCCTGCTCATGTTCGTATTGGCTTGACCATATTATTAACAGCGATGCTTGCTGATAGAGCGTTTGCTACTCATGTACCTGAAGGAGGATTTTCATTATTATTTGCGATCATGGTAAATTTCACCTTAGGTTTCATAATGGGCTTTATGTCTAATATTCTCTTTGTAATGGTTGTCGCTGGTGGTGAGATGATGGATGCAGCCATGGGCTTTTC
This sequence comes from uncultured Gammaproteobacteria bacterium, assembly GCA_964512985.1. Taxonomy (GTDB): domain Bacteria; phylum Cyanobacteriota; class Vampirovibrionia; order LMEP-6097; family LMEP-6097; genus CAYPGT01. Next base: position 5,217 of record CAZELI010000001.1, read on the forward strand.
TTCTGCTCAAATGTTTGATCCAAGTTTAGGTAGCCAAACTACTATTCTTGGTAGGTTCATGAGTATGCTGTCTGTTGTAGTGTTCTTCTATGTTGGAGGACCAGAGATGTTGCTTCAGGGCTTGAGTAATAGCTTCGAATCATTTTCTATATTTGATCCGAATATTAAACTCAATATACCGAAAATAATACATTTAACAGGCGATATTATTCGTATGGGCTTTGTGATAGTTAGTCCAGTGGTTTTGACTATCCTCGTCACTGACTTAATTCTAGGATTGCTATCTAGAGCTTCACCTCAGATTAATGCCTTCCAAATAAGTTTTACTATTAAGCCAGTTCTAGGAGTTCTTATTCTATTATTGATTCTGCCTATGTTCTTTACTACAGTTGCTAATTTATTTAGCTCTGCATCAAGGTTGTATTAGATTCCTTAATCACTTCTTAATCTAAATGTCTATAATTACTATAGTGTTGCGATTGGGTTTGAATTTATTTATTATTTCTGTGCTACTTATGACTGGCGCAAGAAAGGCTCATGCTGCTTATCTAACAGAACCTAGTACTGCTGCGATATTGCTGGTAGGGCTTACAGGTGATGAGCTTGCCGATCATGAAAGAAAAGTTCTTACTAATAAACGTGTAATCGAAATTCCTTACTCTGATACTTGGCAAAAAACTATTGTTAGCACTCAAGCCAATGAAATAATTCTGAAACAGAATACTGGCTTCGTGGGACTTTATACTCCTGGGGGTTTCTTGGTGAGACCACTAGAAACTCAAGAAGGTAATCCATATTTTCAGAATACATCTGAAGCCCCAGCCACTCAGCGATTGGGACATACACTAGAATACAGTAGATATGGTTATTCAACTGGAGGACGTATTGATCCTTATCAACCTAAGGCTGATTACTATGAACCTCGCGATAATATGCGCTTAGCTGCTGGCTACGGTTATAACACTCACATGGACCAACCACGAACTACTAAGAGAACCGTTATAGGCGATCTTTTTAATTTTGTGCCGATAGATGTGGTGACGCCGTTTAATTATCCTGGAACTTTTGATCAGTTAGGTATTTCTTCTGCTTACACACTTGGAGCTTTACCTCATATTGGAGGTGCCATCGTAGCAACTCGTAGAGCTCAAGCTGATAAAGCGAACTATGATTATTATAAGCAGCAGTATCCACCCGACCATGCTGATGTTTCACCACAGTTTGATTATTATAATAGAGCAGAACCAAGTAACCCTATAACTACTAACCCTAATTTTATGCGTATGGAAACCATGCCACAAGCTTTTCAGAGAGACTATCCTGGCTATGGTAGCGGACAGTAACTATAGTGCCAGATTTGCTAACTCATCTGCGCGTACATTCCTCTCCCTACGCACATGAGTGAATTTTATAGCCTTGAAATTGCTCAGTAATTTTTGTATTTGTTCATAGATAATTTTGATCTCGGGGTTTTTTACTTTATATTCTTTGTTTAATTGTTTGATCATTAGCTCACTATCTGCCATGACTTGAATATGACTGTAACCTAGATGTATAGCTTTCTTGAGACCTTCAAGTAAGGCGGTATACTCGGCAATATTATTAGTGGCGATGCCGATGGCTTGAGATATAGTGGCGATCTCCTGATTACTTTCCAGAAATGATACACCGATAGAAGCTCTACCAGGATTACCTTTGGAGGCACCATCTGTATAGATGGTTAGAATATTGTCATTTCCTACGCTACCACTTTTTTTTTAGTGTTTGATATATGTTTGATATCAAGGTCTGCAATGGAATTTATTACCATGTCTGTTTGATTTTTTATAAACCCTAAATCCATTTCAGGAGAGGTAATGCCAGTGAGTACTAATATAGTCTTAGCTCCAGCAGCTTTAGCAATCTCTAAATCATGCGGCGAATCTGTGATCATAATAGTGTTCTCTGGTTTGACGCTAATACGCTTGCAGAGTTCGATATAAAGCTCGGTGGTTTTTATATTACCAGCTTGAATCGCTTCTATACTTTTATGGATCTGGAATTTCTCTAAACTTAACTTAGTGTTTTCTATTCCGTCAGAAGTATAGACAGCTAGTTTAAAACCAGCTTGAGTGAGCTTCTGGATAGTGTCAATAGCTCCAGGAAAGCTTTCACTGAGTTCAATGACGCTTAATTCTTGCTCAGCTTCTGCTATAGCATCATCTATTGTTTTAAATGCCATTGACCAATTATAGTTAGGATTAGCCTCGTTTTGAATTATAAATAATGTTGTAGCCAGTGCTAGCCTTACGCTGCTAAGAGGCATAGAGCAGGGTCCGTATGGATCTATGGTTTCATCATCTTCATCTACTCCCATGGCGCGAATGCAAGCAATGCGGATTTTCTCTAGTGCTTCCGAAGTCTCAGCAGAAAGTTCTGCAATCTTCTGGGCTCTGTAAGCTATCACCCTTAGCCAAACCTTATGAAAATTATTAAAGACCCCGTCTTTATCTAATATTATTGCGTCGATATTGGAAAAGTTAGTCATAAATAATAATATTATCACGGAAAGCTCACCACCCATATAGTTGTTTAGTATTATTATCTCCAAGTAAATGTTAGTCCTTGGCATAGAAACCAGTTGTGATGAGACCGCTATCGCTATAGTGGAAGATGGCCGTAAGGTTATAGCTAATCAAGTGTTAACGCAAATTTTTAAGCATCAAGCTTGGGGAGGGGTCATTCCCGAAGTCGCTTCGCGTCTGCATCTTGAGTATATTAATGATTTATTGCTTGAAGCTTTAGAAGAAGCGAAGTTAAGCATGAACGATATAGATGTTATAGCAGTGACATCGGGACCAGGTCTGACTGGTTCATTGATGGTTGGTGCGAATGTCGCGAAGGTTTGTTCCTGGGTTCATAATAAACCTCTAATAGAGATCAATCATCTTTATGGTCATGTCTGTGCAAACTTCATTGATACAGATTTAGAACCGCCATTTATTTGTATGCTAGCAAGTGGTGGACATACTCAGGTAATAGAAATGAGTTCATATACTGATATGAAGATTATGGGTGAGACGATGGATGATGCTGCTGGTGAGGCTTTTGATAAAGTGGCTAGATTAATGGGATTGCCTTATCCTGGAGGACCAGAATTAGATCGACTAGCACAGCAAGCTGATTATTCTAAGATTAGTGAATATCGCTTTCCTGTCTCTCGCGTTCCTGGATTGGATTTTAGTTTTTCTGGAATCAAGACAGCGGTATTAAGGTTAAAAGAGAAGCTTGGTGAAGATATTTGGCAACGGGATAAAACTCAGATAGCAAGCGCGTTTCAAGAAACTATTGCTAAAACATTCTTGCTCAGAATAGAACAAGCGATAGAGTTAACAGGAATTAAGCGTGTAGTATTGGCTGGTGGTGTCTCTGCTAATAGTGCAGTGCGCAGGGCTTTCAAGGAAAAGTTTATTGCGCCAGAATATGAATTAGTTATTCCTTCATTGAAGTACTGTACTGATAATGCTGCGATGATAGCGAGTGCAGGATATTTTCAAGCCAGAGTTTCAGACTTATCGATCAAGGATTATGAGTTTGAAGTTTATTCTCGAGTATAGCCACCGTCTCGAAGTGGAAGCTATGAGGAAACATATCCACAGATTGGATGAAGCTTAATTTGTAACCGTATTGTTCTAAATATTTGATATCTCTGGTAAGAGTTGCAGGATTGCAGCTTACGTAAATAATTTTAGGACTTTTAATCTCTCCAAGTGTATTGAGAACCTGATTAATACAGCCCTTGCGAGGAGGATTCACGATGACCATGTCATAAGGATCTGGGAGCTTTTCGAATAGGCTTTTGCTTAATACATCTTCTGCTTTACCTAGTATGAATTTACTATGGGCTATATTGTTTATCACTGCATTAGTTTTAGCATCATCGATAGCTTCGGGGACTATCTCTACTCCTGTTACATCGAGCTCAGGGAAAGCTTTAGCAAGTGATAGCGAGATAGTGCCGATGCCACAATATAAATCTAGAATACGAGCATCAGGCTTATCAATGAAAGTTTTAAGTAAGTTGATAATTTTTAGGAATTGTTGAGTGTTGACTTGAAAGAAGCTCGCTGTCGAGATGCGCAGTTCAAGATCAGCAAACTTCTCTTGGATATAAGCACGCTCATCTATTACTTCAGTTTTATTTCCAAGTATGACATTCGTACTAAGGTCATTGTAATTAAGGCTGATAACTTTAATCACAGGGAATTTACTGCGTATCTCTTTTAAGATTTTGATTAGGAGTTTTTGTTCTTCATGATTAAGATTCTTTCTGCGTATTATAAACGATAGGAGGATTTCAGATTGATCTATATTAGAGCGCATTAATATGTGTCGTAGTCTGCTTTTTGTGATACCTCGCTTACTACACAGATCCTTGGTAAAAGCCATAATCTCATCAAAAATAGAATATTGTATGGGACAGTATTTAACGTTAATGAGTTCATTGGTGTTGCGTTTAAAGTAGCCAGCGATTAATCTTCCTGTGCTTGCTACTGTATCTACTGGGTAAATAATTTTATTGCGATAATTCCATGGATCACCCATGCCGATTAGATCTGGTATCTCAGTGCTAAGCATAGAGAGATCTATTTTAGTTTGGTTTATTAAATCGATAAGGTTTTGTTTCTTGAATTTTAATTGCTCAATGTATTCAATATGTTGCCATTGGCAAGAGCCGCAGATTTTATGAATAGCACAGGGAGGCTTATCCATGCGCAGAGGACTCGGTTCTATAAGTTCAGTAGCATTAGCGAAGGAGAAATCTTTTCTTTGATCATAGATTTCGATCTCGGCAGTATCACCAGGACAAAGATTCTCAATAAATACTGTGCCAAGCTTCTCGTCATGAGCTATGGCGTAAGGCCCATTACTCATAGAGTCTACTGTTACTTGGTTTTTAGTTAGTGATGTCATCTAGCGCTGATTTTATCAGCTTTTGACCAGCGAGATTCGGCATATTAAAGCCATTGACGAGATATTGCTTGCGTTCATGTTCTGATGAAGGGAATTTACTGTAAGCATCAGCGAAGACACAGCCTGTACGCACTGCAATGCGCTTGCAGGCTTGAGCATAAGCTTCCATCTCTGCTTCCTTAAGATCTATATCTGTAGGCCTTTGGTCTATAGGGCATGCTGAAGGAATCTGAGGGATCGGGCTAATAAGAACCACTTGAATTTTATGCCCTTGCAGAATTCTGATACATGATTCCAAGAGACTCTCATATGAGAGTAATATTTCTTTACCAAGCCAAGCATCATTCAGCCCATAGTTAATCAGTACTATATCAGGCTTATAATAGATAGCATCGCGTCCCAGATAGAGAGCGAGATCTAGTACACCAGCTCCTGAGATAGCATTATTAGCAAGTGAAGTATTGAGCTTCAAGTCATGTAACCAAAGATAGTGATAGGTGTCATGAAATCTTATTTCCCAGTTGCTTTGTAGTCCTAGAGTGACATTGTCACCTAATGCAACTATCTTCACGATTTCTTTAGAGCGAGCAAGTTCTTTAAGATTAAGTTTCGGACTAGTCCAACCACGCATATCAGCAGGAGCAATTAGATCCTTAAGTAATTCGTTAATAGGCTGTATCTCGTTTCCTGAGCGGCAAGCACAGTAAGCACCGAAGCTCAAAGCAAAGGTCGAACTTATTACTAAGTCTGGTTCTATAGCTTTGCCTGCACTAAGTTTAGCGGTGGTTTCTTTCAATAAAGAATTAGAGATAGCCAACCATTTAGATGGGTCTAAGGGATTGCTTAAGCGAATTTCTTCGAGAGGAGCTTTAAGCATCGGCGGTACAAACTCTAGAACATTAGTAATGCGATCAATTACATCACTGATTTTCATCAGGATATTTTCATCTTTGTTTAATTCTGCTGCTAGCTGATAACAACTTAATGCATGTGGGAAAAACCGCATTTCTACAGCCCAGTCACCAGCTTTACGCCATTCATCCACAGTGGCTAATTTAGGGTCTTTATTCAAAGATTTAAACATTATTGCCGTTAATTTGTCGTCTTTCATTTTTACTTAATAGTGAATATGCTAACATTTATCCTGCTATGAAAATGACTTTACGTGGATCGCAGAGAAAACGCAAGAGAACCAGTGGTTTTCGTGCCAGAATGGCCACGCCAGGCGGACGTGCCGTGTTATCCAGAAGAAGAAACAAGGGCCGCGCTAAGATCGCAATGTAATGTTAACTAGGAAAGAGAGGCTGAGATACTCAGGTCTTTTCCAACAGGCATTTGAGAAAGGCAAAACTCTATCATCTCAGAACTTACGAGTTACTATAACTAAGACAAGAGACTATTGTAAGAATCAATTACCATTAGTTGGTTTTAGTATTTCTAAGAGTTATTCTAAAAGAGCCGTGGATCGTAATCTAATTAAAAGACGCTTACGAGAAATATATCGTTTATATCGTATGGATTCAGCCAATACGGAGAAGCTTAATGCCATTGGCTTGCTGGTGATTGGTGTGAAGAAGTCGACTACAGCTGAGTCTTTAGCTAGTAAAACTTACTGGGATTTGAAAACAGAGCTTGAGGCACTTTTAGGCAGCTGTCTTCGCTAAATTTTGTCCTAGTTTACGGCTGGGGATTCTGGGTTGATGTGGAATAGTTGCATTGTTAAGCATTGCTCGTTTACCTTCTAGAACTGATTGATCATATTTAGTTAGCATATCTTCGATGTATCTTGCTTTAGGACTGTATTGTATGCGGTCTCTCATCTCGATAAGAAAATTCATATCAGCTTCACTTAGTTTAGGAACTTCTGCTACTTCACCATTGATAATTTTATCGAAGGGTTCAAGCCAGGCTATGGCAGCTGATTTGAGAGCTGTTAAGATTGGATCATGAGCAACTTTTGAATTCTTCGTTCCTAATATTTTAGAAAACCAACCATCTATAGCTGAGATTCTATGTTCTATTTTTGTTACGAGGATTCTCTGGGCTTCATTTACAAATTTATATCCATCATGCTGATGACCATAGTCTTCTAAAGCTTTGATTGTAGCTACGACTCTTTCTTGTTTGGAATTACCTAATAAACTTTGGATGAGTCCCCAAATCCATCTAAATGGATTCCAAGTACCACTAATTTCTGCATCAATATGTCTAAGAGCTTTCTTAAATTCATATTCATCTACAGTATTGCTGCCTGACTTGGGACCCTTAAGTTTTTGTCTAGCTTGATATCTTCTGACTTCATTAGCGATAGCATTATATCCAGGAATTCTACCCAGAGCTTCTTCCTTAGCGCTGGTAAATGCGCCTGCCACTGCTTCTTTTAGATTTAAATTAACTCCAAGCATAGCGATTACGCTATACATTTTAGCATATTATGTATTTACGAAGATCGATCTATTTTTATATTGTGGTTCCGCGCCTTCGGCGCGGTTTGTCCTGCGGACGGCTAAGTATAGTTCTTTTTAATTTACTTAGGGAGAAACTTGGCTAAAGTAAGCCGCGCGCAGCGCAAACGCCGCGAAGCGGCGGAACCATAAAAGGTAAATAGAGTAAGGAATTAATAGGAATTAGGGTCTATTTTCAGCCTATAAATATAAGGGATAATACCCTGGTATTTGGTTATTCTTACACCCTTAACCTTATTATTTACCGCAATAAGTACCTTAGGTGAGGCTATATAAATTAATGGATTATATTGGTAAACAATTTCTTGTAATTTATCGTAGTAATACTTACGTTGATTAAACTCTATAACTTGAACTCCTTGAGTAAGAAGGTTATTAATTTCTTGCTCCCAATCTCTGGTTATGGAGTGTTCTTGGAAATTTTTTACATCAAACATATGCATGCGCCCATCACTCTTCCAGACATTAGCTCCGTTATTTGGTTCATTACCACCTGTTAGTCCAATGATGCCAGCTTCGTAATCCTTGCCTTGCATTAAACGTGCAACGAAGTTATTAAACTCAAGTAATTTGAAATTAACCTTAATTCCAAGATCTTTTAGATTATTGACAATAATCACTGCCATAAATTCTCGCTCTTGATTACCTGCATTAGTAAATAAATTAAACTCAACTCTATTATTATGCGCATCTAAGAGTTCTAATTCATTACTAGTAGAATTATTATTGAAGTGAAAGCCACTTGCCAAGAGTATCTCCTTGGCACGATTAAGATCTCTGCGATGACCAGTGATCTTTGTATTGAGATAAGGAGATTTCAATGATTCAGCGGTGAAGTGAGGTTCTCCTAAACCTTGGAAAACATTATTGATGATATTGTCTCTGTCTATAGCATAAGAAACCGCTCTTCTGAATTCTGCATTGTTAAACCAAGAATACTTGGGTTCAGGAATATTCTTACTTAAGTTAAACCAGATGAAATTAGTTCCAGTACTGGGTCCTGTATCATATAAGGTGAAGTTATATTGTTGCTCTAGACTTTTAATGAGTGCGGCATTTTGCGGAGATACATCTAATACGTAAGATTCACCAGCAAGAAACTTAAAGGTATCAGCAGCGCTATCTCTGACATAAGAATAAATAATTTTATCGAGATATGGTAACTGATTGCCTGCTTCGTCTTTAAGGAAGAACTTAGGATTAGCAACCAGCTCTATGCGCTCACCACTGCGGATCTTATGCAGCTTAAAAGCGCCTGAGCAGACGATCTTATCAGGAGCAGTATCAACACTAAGATATTCATTAAATACTTTTTGTTTTTCTTCCAGGCTAGTAGCATGATGCTCGCGAAAGAATCTTTCTATATCATGTTTAGGAGCGATCTCGATACCAATGGTTTTGAGAAACGGAGCAAATACTTTAGTTGTTTTAAATAGTACTGTACGCTCATCTATAGCTTGTACTTCTGGAAATTGACCATCTATAGTTAAGATGTCTTTTAGAGAACTCACTGCTACTTCATCTCTGATTAGGGTATTCCAGGTGTATTCTACGTCTTGGGCGGTGATTGGTTGATTATCGCTCCAACGCAGTCCCTCTCTGAGTTTCATAATGATAGTTTTGCCCCCCTCTTCGATCTGGAAACTTTCTGCCATATGAGGTAACGGTTCATCTGTGTCTGGATCTGTGATAATCAGTCCATGAAACATCATGGAAGCGAATAGCGAACTAGATGCATCACTAGAAATCCATGGATTAAAAGTTTTAGGATCAGTACCAAGATGAGTTAACCTAAGTATTTGTTTGGAACTATCATTAGGATTCAAGTTACAAGAACTAAGCAATAGACAGAGTATTAATAAAACAAATTTATTCACTCTTCTCAAACGTACTTAAACAAACCCATTCAGCAACTATCATTAAAATATTGAGATAAATAAAAGTTGGGAAGCTTGCTATACAAAGATAATTAAGATGTAAGAATGTCGCAGTAAGTGTAGCTAATCTCAAAGGCCAACCAATAAAGAACATCGCTGCAATAGCAACTTCTGCATATTTAACAAAACTAGCAATAATAAAAACATTTGGGAGAACCACATTATTGAAGATTGATTTATAAGGTGCAAATATTACATCATCCTTCAGACTATGAAAAAAACTATCAGCATTAGCGCCGAAACTTGGATCAGATAGTTTTGGTATACCATTGAAAAAAAAGATTAATGCAATAGTCCAACGCAAAATGAGAATATAAGCGATTGCTTTAGGAGCCAGTTTGTCGGACATACTCTTAGAATACAATAAAAGAGCTTTTCGCTCAAGAGAGTTCCCTCTCTGCTACAATAGACTTGTTTTGAAATTGTCCTGAAGAAGGCGTCTAACGCAGTTATGAGCGATTTCGGAACAAATTTATATGAATCCTAAGACCGAACGTATAATCGTAACTCTAGTTTTGATCCTAACCTTGATAGGGGCAATATTCCTTTATGACGTACTAAGCTTCAAAGGCACCAACCTGAAAAGAGCGGAAGAGTTACTCAAGGAATATAAAGTTGCGAAAGCACAAGAGCTTTTAGAGGCAACTAAAAAACGTATTAAGCATAAAGATAAAGAAGTAGATAGTTTAATATTCTATGTTCTAGTTAAATCTGGTAAGTATAATGAAGCAGATAAATTTATTGATACTGAACTAGAAGCCATTCCACAAAGCTTTGGTCTTAAATTTATAGAACTAATTGATCTTCTCAACATTCATGATAGAAGTACCTTGATAGTTAAGCTAATTGATAAATCTCAGTCCTTGAAACTTGATCAAGACTTTTTTATTAACGCAAGTCAGCGTAGGAACGATGTCGCTCAAGAGTTCTCGATACTTGAGACTGGTCTTAAGTATCTAAGAGATTCTAAGTATAAGCAGAAGAATAAAAACAAGAAAGCAGAAGTTCTTACAAACAAGCTTGAGGATTACACTCTAAGGAGATGTATCGAAATCGCTAATATTTATATTGGTTCTAAAAACAATCAGTTAGCGCTTGATTACCTGAATAAAGCACAAGCACTGAAGATTCTTACTAATCCTGCCTTGAAGGATGACTATTACTTGAACCTAGCTTTGGTCTATAAGGAAATGGGTGAGCAGGATAAGGCCTGGGATAATATGCAATTAGCGGCTAAACTTGGCAATGATAAGGCCAAAGATATGTTAAAGAGATTGGATAAAAATTACACTCCACCTGAAGAATCACATTAAATTGGGTGATTATACCCTAGTGTTTACACCTAATGAAGAAAAGCATGCTAAGTTTTAAGATTTGAATGGAAATTATTAAGAAACCTTGCTAGAATATTAAGAATAGGCGAAAGCTTAAGAAAAAATAAATCTCTGGGTTCGTGTGTTTTCAGGGAAGGACTTCCTAAAAACTATGGCCAAATGGAGATTAATGATCAATAAATGGTAACCGCAGCAAAGACAATGACGTCTCAAGCAAGAGAGTCACGCGCGGACTCTCTTAAAGACACGCACCTAAAAGTTTTTCATCCTGATAATCAAGCTGTTGCAGAAATTGATAATACAAAAAATGCTGCGAAGCAAAAAGAAACTACGGCGCAGTTACATCTGGTTGATGAAAAAGGAGAGAGAACTCCTATTACCCCGATTCATACTATTGGAGAGTCGCAAAAAATAGTGAATGAAGAAGCTGGTGGTCTTTTGCTCGGTGGTTTGAGGAAAATTTCTAGTCTTGGCGCTGCAATTGTTGCTGCTTTTGCGACTGTTGCTGGACTGGTTTTTCCTGAGAAACATATTATAAGAAAATGGCTAGATACTTTATCCAGCGGTTTTGCTAGAGGAGCAATTGGTCTTGGTAATGCGACTAGTGCAGTAGATGCTGGAAAAGATCATAAAATCCCTATGGCCATGGCACAGGGTGGAAGCCTGCTAACAGCTCTCTTTGCTCCCCGTAAAGATATGACTACTGATCGAGGATTTTTTATTGGAGCTTATAATACATTGCCTGCTCTTGAAACAGTACATGGCAAAGTACATTATGATGGTTTACAAGATTACTTAGTAACTAACTGGAATGCACTTAAAACTATATTCAAACAATTTTTAAAAAATCCAATGGGCTTATTTGATCCAAATCAAAAAGGTCCACTTGGTGCACTCACTGGAATTGCAATGTCAGTTTCTACTCTATTGTATATGCTTACTGGGTTTAAGATCTTTGCTACTGGGCGAAATGCTTTGGGAATGGTAGTAGAACTTGAGAAAGTTAAACCTCAACATTTAAAAGAAGGTAGAGCTCAATATGCAGCTAGTGGTTATTTAATGATGGCGGGTTCAGCTGCAAATCTTCTGAGTCAATATGCTGGTAAATATTCATCATCTTTAATCAATTTGAATTTTCTTCTCAACGCACTTGGTAATGAGCGTTCAGCAGCAGCCTTACAAGCTAATGAGCCAGCTAAGATTGGTTCACCAATAAGCTTTATGGGGATGATTACAAAAAATCTTCAAAGCATGTTTAGTTTTGGAAGAGAAGCAGCACAAGTATTAGAAAAAGCTCAACCAGTGATCTTGAAAAAAGAAAATCAATCTGCTGTAGTTCAGCAAACAGTTCAGAAACAAGTTCAAGCGATGAATGGTAATGGAGCTAGTAATGGAGCTAGTGAGAGATTGAGAGCGTTTACTGTACCTAAGGCTTCTGTAAGGGTGATTGAGAATAAGGCTGCGACTAAGTCAGATTCTGTGGCAGCACCGCAAGCCCATGTACCAGTTCCTGATCGACTACATGCGGACATACAACATACAGCAACAAATGTTATGGGGTCTAAGACAACGAATGCACCAGTTGTGGAAGTTAAGCCTAGAGGTTCTGAACCTATAAAATCCAGAGGAGAGTATGATTCTAATGCTAGAGGATCTGTTCCTATTCATAAAGATAGAGGCTCAGAACCAAATGGTAGAGGTAGCGCTGCTCCTTTGAGTACTCCATCTAAAATTAATCAAGCAAGTAATACTCTAGTTTTAAATTTAAAATAGTTATGCATACTAAGCAGGTAAGAGTTCACCTTCTCGTGCACTAGTTCTTTCTTCTCTTGTAGCTTCTCTTACAGTTACATAATTTTTTAGTCTATCCTGCGCTTCATCGAGTGCAACTCTAGTTGGGTCTAATAAACTAATTCCTGAATCATCATCTTTTCTTCCAGACATCAATATTAATTCTGGTAATTGCTGTCCATCAGAACTAGGTATAAATGTCCATTCCTGATTATTAATTAAAGATTCTACGTGACCTGGTACGTTGCTTTGAGCTAATAATTCAAATACATCATTGACAGTCATAAGTTGTTTACATGGTTTGGGAGGTTCATATCCAGTTAAACTTCTATCAATATCTGAATCAGGTACATTTCTTAAAACTTGACCAATATTGTCCTCGTATTTGTTTTTATCTCTAGAAGCATAAAGACGATCAACTAAATGAAATTCTGCTCCACCTTGTCTGCCATTAGTAAGCCTATATGTCTGACTAAGATTAGATAAATCTAAATCATCACGTATTCCAAAAGTATTTGGATTCTGTTGATCAATTATCTGGGCGATTTCCTCAGCTTGTAAAACATTATCCATAAATCTAACTACTTGAAAACCAGCATTTAAAAATGGGATCACCTTACAATCCGTTGTTGTTGTTGTTAATTTCAAAGTGCCTGGCAAAATAAATGCAGGATTACCAAACCTTTGTGCAGTTATACGTAAAAGTTTCATGATATCAGAATTTGGAATGCCACTATCTGGTTTAAGGGCATCTTCATTTATAAAAGCATATAATTCCTTCATCCCTTTACCACCAGGAACTGGACCAAAATTCCAGCTTATAAATTCTTGCAAGATTTCTAATTGTCTCGCATCATATTGGTCTTGAGTAGTACCATTTTTTAAAGCCTGTATTTTTTCCCCTATATCAAAAAAATTATTTAATACAACCTTATCGGTTCTATCAGGAATGTCAGTATTTAAAATTTTTCTTTTACTACTTAATCTGACATTTGGTTGAATATCTTTTGGATTATCAACTTTAGTAAACATTTTTCTAACTTCATTTCGAACTCTTTCAGAATTAGGAGATTCACCTTCATTTACCTTTGCAATTGTTCTTCTGATGTGTGGTTCACCAGTCCAAAATCGCCTTTGTAGAATAGCATTTTCAATCTGTTCTTTCATTCTCTCTAACTTTAATCCTTAATCAACATTGACTACGACAATACAGATTCTAGCATGCACACTGGAATCTTATATTGACAAGAAGTAATTTTTATAAATTTTTTAACTATTATAGCATGCCTAAGTCTTTGAATTTACTAGGGTTTCACTAACCATCTCTTTCTCAATAAAATCCGTACAAACCAGTCCATTCTGGAAAACAGGGTTCTCCATAACACGTTTATGGAAAGGAATAGTAGATTCTATGCCAGTAATAGTGAACTCATCAAGGCATCTCTGCATTCTTTTCACGGCCTGATCACGGGTGCGGCCCCAAACTATTAGTTTACCCATAAGCGAGTCGTAATTAGGAGGCATGAAGTAGTCGGTATAACAATGAGTATCCACTCTTACACCTAAACCTCCAGGAGGCATAAACCCAGTAATGTGGCCTGGACAAGGCATAAAGTTACGAGTGGAATCTTCAGCGTTAATTCTGCATTCAATAGAGTGTCCAGAGATCTTTATGTCATCTTGAGTGAAATCAAACTTCTCTCCTTGCGCTACGCGAAGTTGCCATTGCACTAGATCAAATCCTGTCACCATCTCGGTTACACAATGCTCTACTTGGATACGTGTGTTCATCTCGATGAAGTAATATTCTTTGGTTTCTGGAACAAAAATATATTCGATAGTACCAGCACCTTCGTAATTAACAGACTTAGCAGCTTTAACGGCATCAGCTCCCATGCGTTGACGTAATTCTGGATCTACTACTGGAGATGGCGCTTCTTCGATGAGCTTTTGGTGACGGCGTTGTACACTGCAGTCACGCTCTCCCATATGCACGCAATTACCATGACTATCAGCAAAGACCTGTAACTCAATGTGCTTCATGCGTGTAATAAATTTTTCGATATAAACACCTGCATTCCCAAACGCGTTTTGGGCCTCGGTTTGAGCTTGAATAAAATTCTTCTCTAGTTCAGGTCTGTCCTTACAGACTCGCATTCCACGTCCACCCCCACCAGCGGTAGCTTTAATAATGACTGGATAACCAATCTTAGTTTCTACTATATTGATAGCAGCTTCAATCGTCTCTACTAAGCCATCAGACCCTGGCACTACTGGAACTCCTGCAGCCATAACGGTTTCACGGGCAGTAGCCTTGTCGCCCATCTTGCGGATGGCATTTCCACTAGGGCCTATAAATTTAATATTATGCTCATTACAAACATCAACGAAGTGAGCATTCTCAGAAAGAAAACCATAGCCAGGATGTATAGCGTCAGCACCTGAAGTAAGAGCGGCACTAATAATGGCAGGTATATGCAGATAACTTTTAGATGATAAAGCAGGACCAATGCAATAAGCCTCATCTGCCATAGTCACATGCATACTATCTTCATCAGCTTCAGAATAAACCGCCACGGTTTTGATACCAAGTTCCTTGCAAGCTCTGATAACCCGCAGGGCTATTTCCCCCCGATTAGCTATTAGAACTTTTTTTAGGATAGTCATGATTAAAGATCATACTATTTTATCCTTTTTGCTATAATCATTAATTATGAAAAAGAGTCTTAATTTAATTCTTAGTTTACTAATTATTTCTATGCAAATACCTAATATGGTAAATGCAGGTGTTGTAAAGGAGTTAGTAGAAGTAGATGAAACTCAGAGGATGCTTGAAGAGCAAGAGAGAATTCGCAAGCAAGAAGAATATAAGAGAGAAGCTATGGAACAGGCTCAAGCACCTGAAGTAGAGCCAGAACCTACTCCAGTGGTAGAGGAAACTAAAGTTATAGAACGTACTGAAACTGTTGAAGAGGAAGTTGTTGAGACAACTCATGTAGCTTCATCTTGTACTGCTTGTGATGCTGTAGAGAATATATTTGGCGTTATTATTGGCGTGCCTGTCGGTGCTGTAATGGGCTTAGTGAGAGGATCTGCGGCTAAAGGTACTGATTTAGCTGAATCATATAGTGATGGCCTTGGCGGCGGTGTAGTAGGTACTACAATAGGCGTCCCTAGTGGAGTTGTAGTTGGTGGAGTTACTGGTGCTGCTACTGGTTTATTAGATGGTGCTATTACTGGTGCTGTTGAAGGCTGGCGTCATCCATTCACTAGAAAGAACTTTGTACTTGATGGTGATTTCTTAGACTATGATCCGTACGATATTGGTACTGACTACTAGAGAGATTTTACGACACAATATGCTTCTTTATTAGGTTTCTTACTACCTTTAAATCATATTCTTCTGACAATAGTTCTTTCTTAAAAGCTTCAGCAACTTTGCTTGCGTAGTGTTTGTCCTTCGATGAGTAAAGATCCACAGCACAGGCACGATACTCGGGCCAAGTATGGATACTGAAATGAAAATCTTTAGTAACTACAGTTGCGGTAACACCCTCTGGCTCAAATTGAATATAGTTGTCATTACATACTTCTAGGTCAAGATTACATAGTACTCTTTCAATAGCAGCCTTAAGTTCTTCTGTTTTAGCAAGGGTTGTTTTATCGGCTTTATAAAAATCAACAATAATATGGGTCTTAATCATGATGAGAAGCCATAATCTTAGCAAATTCTTCTTTAAAGCAGCTTTTTAGTAACTACTTACTCAGTTAAATCATATTTTCTCCTTCAAAAAGGATGGGTTCCGCCGATTCGCGGCGTTTGCGCTGCGCGCGGCTTACAGAGAGAATTGTTTAGCAGTCCGCAGGACGAACCGCGCCGCAGGCGCGGAACCACAACAAAATGAGATTTAGACTTAATTTTATTATTGATAAGGGAAGTAATTACGCTTTTCATAATCTCTACAATTATGAAAATACTATTTAAAAACACATAAACATGACTGTTCTTGGTAAAATTCAACCCTATGCCTAATTCACAGAAAACTACTAAAACCTATACTCAGAAGGAAATCGACCGTAAATGGAGAGTATTTGATGCTGAAGGTAAGATTTTGGGCCGTTTAGCTACTGAGATAGCTAACGCTCTTAGAGGCAAGGATAAGGCAGAGTTTAGTCCTAGCCAAGATATTGGGGATTTTGTAGTAGTAATTAACGCTGAGAAGATTAAGGTAAGTGGTGATAAGGCAAACCAAAAGCTATATTACAGACATAGTCAACGTCCGGGAAGTATTAAATCAGAAACACTTGCTAGTCTTCGTGAGAGAAGACCTGAAGAAATTATTCGTAGAGCAGTTGAAGGAATGTTACCAGGTAACAGAATGGGTGACCAATTAATCAATAAGCTGAAGATTTATGCAGGAGCAGAGCATCCACATGCAGCTCAGTTAGCAGCATAAGTTACACGCAAGAAGGAATTATTTAAAAAATGAAAAAATCACAAGAGAATCAAATTACTACCGGCAAAAGAAAGAGAGCTATTGCGCGTATCAGACTTAGATCAGGTGAAGGTAAAGTTGTAGTTAATGGTAAAGATAGTTTCGAAGCTTATTTCGGCGCTAGAGAAAGTCTTAAGAAGAAGATCATGAGCCCGATTGAGCTTACAGGTAATATTGATAAGCTTGATATTTTTGTTAATGTACAAGGTGGTGGTAAAGCTGGTCAAGCTGATGCTGTGGCATCTGCTCTAGCTAAAGCTCTTGCTACTCATAAAGACACTAATCGTAAGAACCTTAAATCAGCTGGCTTGCTCAGTAGAGATTCTAGAATCAAGGAATCTAAGAAATACGGACGTAAGAAAGCGAGAAAACGCTTCCAGTTCTCTAAGAGATAATTTTATTAAGTGTCTGAGTGACGGAGTGTGTGAGTGGCTATTAGCTAGTTGCTTCTACAGAAGGATTTTTTATAAGTAAGATCCCTCATTAAGCATGATTGCATCAATTGCACCATCAAATCAAGAATTGCACCAAATGCACCAAGGTAATATATTTTTGACTAAATGTTAATATCATGCTAATATTATCTGTATGGCTTTTAACAGACCACACTTAGGACATACAAGTGATTATCAACCAGTTCATTATCATCAATACTTGCGCACTTTAGGACGATATTCAGATTCTAAACTTACTAAATCCAAAAGCATTTATCCAAGTTCAACTAAGAAACTCCACTCATCAAATAATCCTAAGTCTAATTTAGTTATCTCAGTTGTTGAAGATGATCCAAAAGTTTTGATAAATATTTTAGCTACCCTCGACAAACTTTTTAAAACACCATTATTAGATGATTCACTTGAAAAATTAAAGGATAAAGATATTTATTGTGTATGGGCTACAAATACAACTGATCATAATCAACGATTCTCAGAATTGACGGAGAAACTAACAGGAAATATAGATTCAGTAGCTATTCTTGATGGAAATTCTTCGAAAGAACAATTCCCTGGAAGCTTCAGTAAGGAAACTGGGCATGGTGTCCTTGAATTTCTTTTTGATAGGAAAAAACAAGGCTTATTACGAAATATTTTTGCTCAATTTCAGAGTTCGCAACCAGACTGGGTTATTGACCATGCTTATGAATATGAAAAAAGACAATCTAAGCTTGATGAGAAAATTCCTGATGAATTAAAGAATGTGTATAAAGAACTTGAATTACTACACATAAATCCTGGTTATTCTCGTATATATAGAAACTTTGAAATCAAGGATCAAGAAAATGATAGCTTATTAATTCCTAGCTCATTTAATAAAGATCGGGAAGAGTCTTTGTTAAAGAAGTTTCAAAAATTTTTTACAACTCAACCAGATGCCGATGTATTTTTTACAGAAGGTAAATTAAGTGGATTTCATTGTTGGGAGCAGGGGTGTGGCACTCTAGGAGCTGAACATTCTTTATTTAAAATGCCAGAAAATTATCAAGCTAGTTCGACCGGAGGTTATTCTCCACCTTTGGCTAGAAATGCTTTTGACCAACTAAAAGATAGATTTAAGCCAGCTGTTAAGTGGATGTTAGGAAATATTAATAATATTATGAATCTCTTTGACAGTAATCGGAATATTTTAGTTACCAATAAATTGACTGGTAATATTGATACTTGGATGAAGTCACTCCTTAAAGCAACTAATAGCTTGATCGATGAGCCACTCAGTCATTCAGACACTTAGTCTTACTCATCTCATCGACTTTAGCTTTAAGCTTGCGTAATTCTTCTTGCTGTTTAGGTAGTCTAACTATAGCTCTTTGGCGGCGCAGAAACTCACCGTAAGCGATTGCTGGAGTGCCAAGTACTGGCATGAATGGATCTACATCAGAATTAGCGGCACTAAACGCTCCTACTACAGCATCATTCCCAATCTCCACCCCATCACCGCAACCTGAAGCCCCTGCCATGGTAACTCTATCACCAATACGGGCGCTGCCTGCAATCCCAGTCTGGGAGATGATTAGAGCATCTTTGCCGATTTGTACGTTATGAGCGATCTGACATAGATTATCAATTTTAGTACCCTCACCAATAACCGTGGAGCCGATAGTCCCTCTATCTATGCAAGTATTAGCACCGATTTCTACGTCATCATAAATAATTACATTACCAATCGAGTTGATTTTGTGTTGAATCTGTCTGTCCATAGAGAAATTAAAATCCCTCTTCTGCATCTTCTCAAGATTAGTAGGTTCTTCGGTAATATAACTATAGCCATCAGCACCGATAACAGTATTAGGATGAATTATTACTCGATTATGGATTTCTACGTAATCTTCAATCACAACTCCTGATCTAATTAAACAATTCTCACCAATGCTGGAATAAGCTCCGATAGTGACTCGTGGATGAATTATAGTTCCTGCACCGATAGTAGTATTCGGTCCAATAAAAGTTAAAGCTCCAATACTTGCGTTTGGATTAATCTTGGCACTTAGATCTATGATAGCGCTAGGATGGATCCCAGAGGCAGGTTTGAAGCGTTCTTTCTCAAAGTGACTAATAAGTTTTTGCAGAGCATACTTGGGGCGAGGATGAATAATAAAATTCAAATTATCATTCTTTCGAGATTCTCTATAAGCTTGAAACTCTTTGTCTTGCTCAAGTTCATTAGAAATGAGAAACACTAGAGCCTGGGACTCTTTAAGAAGTTTTTCTGCTTTACTAAAGCGATTGGGAAAGATTAATGCAAGTTGTTGTGTTGATGCAAGCTTGGGCGTGGCAGCAAGTGATTCTATCTCACTGTTTTCATTACCTTGAATTATAGATTTTGTTATAAGTGCTAGTTCTTTAAGCTTCATGTCTTAGGTTTAACTTCAGCCTTCCTTGCAGCTTCAAGTCTTGTTAAAAAAGTTTCTGTTATATCTTCGATAGGAGATTGTACGTAACCTTTTTCAACTATAAGATCGATGTTTTTTTCTTTTGCAATGCTTTGTAATAATGTAGCAATATTTCTGTTGATCTGGTTATTGTAAAACTCTTTATCATCTTGAATTTTTTCTACTTCTTCATCAACAATCTCCTGAATTGAGTCTTTTTTCTTTTCTAGTTCTATCTTATTACCTTTGGCTTCTAATTCTTTCAATTCTTTCTCAGCGGTTTCTAAGATACGCTTGAAACCCGCTTCTGCAGAGTCTACTTTTTGATTAGCTTCTTGTACTAGAGAATATTGCTGATAGATCTGAACTATATCCAGGCTTACTACTTTAGCTAATACAGGACTAGCCAAAGAAATCATGAAAGATAGTATTAGTAATTTTTTCTTCATTGCTTACAATTAATTCCTATTTAGTCGTTGTAGGGTTCAGTTTCTTTAAAACCAAGTCACTGACATCGGTTCCACCGTATAATACGGCTTCTTCTGTGAGAATGAGATCGTATTTATTTTCTTTGGCAACAGCATCAATAGCCTGCTTAATATTAGTTTCTACTTCTTCGCTTCTCTTATTAGAATCAGCTTCTAGTTTCTTTGCTTCAGGTTCTATTTCTAGACGCATTTGCTCTGCCATCATTTGTAATTCAGTTTGAGTTTTATTCTCGTTTTTAGCTTTCTCTAAAGCAGCTTTCTTTTCTATAACTTTTTTATTGAGATCAGCTTCTGCCTTAGCTATATCCTGCATTAACTTCTGAGCTTTAGGATAGCTTTGGATAATTTTATTGGAATTAATAGTAGCCACCTTAATATCTACCGCTTGGGTCGCAGAAACTAAGCTTGTTGCTAAGATTGTTGTCAATACTAATTGTGAAGTTTTTCTAATAATTACTTGCATGGACATAATTATAACCTTTTTACCTCTTTTACATGTTTTTGAGTGAGATCGTAACTAGTAATTAAATTATTTAAATGAGATTTAGAAATAATATATTATTTAATGAGTTGAGAGTTACATGCGATACAATGTTTTCGTAACAGATCTTATTAAATATGAAAAGATTAAGTTTAATTATAGTATTTCTAGCCCTGAGTCTTGGCTCTTGTTCTAATAACAAGGTAAGTACAGGTGCTGCTTCGGGTTCTAAAGTAACAGTTTACTTCACTAAAGCCAGCGATGAATTGGGAGTGGTTTTGATACCAGTAGTGAGAAATGTGCCTAAGGGTAAATCTGCTTATGAGATTGCTATGCAGGAATTATTCTTGGGACCTACACTTGATGAAAGAGAAAAATTAGATCTTCGAACTGAAGTCCCAGAGGGAACCAGATTAATTAAGCTTGATGAAAGCCCTAAAGAAGTGAAACTAAATATTAGTTCTCAGTTTATGTTTGGTGGTGGCTCAGAAACAATGCAGGTGAGATTTAGACAATTAAGAGAGACAGCTCTTACACTTGCTAAGGGTAGACCAGTCTTCCTTTATATAGATGGCGAGAAAGCTAAGACCATTGGTGGTGAAGGCTTAGAAGTGCCACAACCATTAAGCAAGAAACTTGACTAACATAAAATTACCTAAAATTTTCAAACTTGATAATTTGGATGCTACCTTAGACATGGCTCGCAAGCTTGCTGCTGAGCTTATTGATGCTAATGAAAGCCATGCTCTATTGCTATATGGTGCTATGGGTGCAGGCAAAACTACTTTTATCAGAGAATTAGGGCGAGCATTAGGTATCCAAGAAAAAATTACTAGTCCTACTTTTATTGGGCTTAATGAATATCATTTACATGATTTAAGCTTTTACCATTTTGATCTATATCAAGTGCAGAGTGGTTTTGAGAGTTTATCCGAGATCATATCTTTTAACGATAAAAAAATAATTTTGGCAATAGAATGGGCAGAGAAACTGAATCCCACACAAATGACGCTTCTAGAGAAAAATCTCAAGATCTTAACATTGGAGTTCACGCTCATTGACGATGATAGAAGAGAGGTAAAATTAAACCATGTTTATAAGAAAGCTTAATGACTGTGAAGAATTTATAGCTGGTGATAATACCATCTTACGTGAGATACTACATCCTAATAAACAAGAGATCGCCTTGAGATATAGTTTGGCACACGCAGTACTTAAACCAGGGGCTGTATCTTACGCGCATTCTTTAAGTAGTTCAGAGATCTATTACATACTTGAAGGTCAAGGCATGATGCATATAAATGACAAAAGTCAAATCTTAAATGTAGGAGATACAGTATATATCCCACCTAATTCCAAGCAGTATATAAAATGCACTAGTAATAACGACCTTAAGTTTATTTGTATCGTAGATCCTGCTTGGAAAGCGGAAGATGAAGTGATACTTTAAGATAGTTTCGTAGCTTTTAGGGCTGCTAATGCTTCTTTACGGGCAGCGTCATGATTAACTATTGGTTTAGGATAGGCAGCTGTATCGAATTCTGGAACCCATTTGCGAATATATTCACTATGAGGGTCAAACTTCTCTGCTTGAGTGTAAGGATTAAATATTCTAAAGAAAGGACTTGCGTCTACACCGCTCCCTGCAACCCATTGCCAGCCCATAGCATTATTAGCGAGATCGGCATCTACTAAGGTATCCCAGAACCATGCTGCTCCTTCGCGCCAGTCTATAAGTAGGTCTTTAACTAAGAAGGAGGCTACTATCATACGCACACGATTATGCATCCATCCAGTCTGCCATAGTTCACGCATACCAGCGTCTACTATGGGGTATCCGGTCATTCCTTGCTGCCATTTTTTGAGTAATGTCTTATTTTTCTTCCAGGGAAACTTGTTGAATTCACTCTTGAAGTTATTCTCAATACTATAGGGGAAATGATGCATTATATAGTAAGCAAACTCTCTCCAGATGAGTTGTCTAAGATATGGTTCGCTGTTCTTGATATCCTTGAGTTTATACCAAATGCGATAAGGGCTAATTTCTCCAAAACATAAGTGGGGAGATAGTTTGGATGTACCTTCTATATCTGGTCTGTCTCTTTGTTCATGGTAATTTGAGACTTGCTTTGTGAATTTTTGTAATACTTTTTGTGCTGCAGCTTCTCCGATCTGGAACTGTTTCAGTATATTTCCTTGCCAGTCATGATTAGGGCTTTCTAATAATTTTAATTCATCTATAGTCAAGCTTGGGATAGATTTAAGATTGATGTCAATGTTGAATTTAACTTTAGAAGTGAGTTGTTTCGGATATTCTTGTTCCAAATGTTCTTCAAATAAGCTTAAGGTATGATTGTAGAAAGGGGTGAATACCTTGAAGGGTAATCCCTGTTTATTTTTAATGGAATCTATATTTAATATTAGTGAGCCATTGAAGACCTTATGTTCTATCTTTAATTTTGAAATGATTTTCTCATCTCTGCTTGCTAGATGTGGTTCATAGCGCTTATTCCATATTATTTCATCAGCATTTGTTTCTGCTATAAGATCTTGAATTATTTTTAAGCTGTCTCCCTGACGAATGATTAATTGGGAGCCTATAGTGTTTAAGTCTTTGTTTAATGAATTAAGTGAATGATGTAGCCAGAGACTACTAGTAGCTCCTGGTTGACAAGTTTCGGTTTTATCTAAGATATATATGGGTATAAGAGGTTTGTTAGTTCTAGCAGCATAGTTAATAATCGGATTGTCTAATAATCGCAAGTCGTTTTTAAACCAAATGATAAGAGGTTTAGGCATATTTATAACTATACAATGGACTTTCAAAGCAAATTTCAAATGAAAGTTTTAATTACAGGAGCTAATGGTTATATCGGGCAAAGACTCATCTTATCTCTTTTAGCTCAGGGACATGAGGTTGTTTGTTTGGTAAGAGATCCAAGTCGTTTTGATAAATCTAAGTTTCTTAGCTTTGATGGTAGTTTTTATGTACCTGATGGAGTCAAGTTACAAGAAGCTGAAGTCCAAGCCGGAAATATTTCTGTTATTCAAGGTGACTTGCTTGATAGCAAGTCTCTTAGTAAGTTTGCTAATGATATAGATGTTGCATTTTATTTAGTTCATTCTATGAGTTCTCGGAATCGCAAGGATTTCAAGGAGATGGAAACAGATTGTGCGCGAAATTTTGTTCAAGCTTGTTCTGGATCTAATATTAAACAAGTTATATATCTTAGTGGTATCAGTAATGATGATGAACTTTCTAAGCATTTAAGCTCCAGAAAAAATGTAGAAGATATATTACGCCAAGGTAAATTTCATTTAACGGTACTTAGAGCTGCTATCATAATCGGTTCTGGCAGTGCGTCCTTTGAAATTATTAGAGATTTGGTGGAGAAGTTGCCAGTCATGATAGCTCCTAAATGGCTTCAAACTAGATGTCAACCTATCGCTATCAGAAATGTAATTCAGTATCTCACAGGTGTAATGCTTCAAGAAGCTGCTTTTGATAAGGTGTTTGATATCGGTGGACCTGATGTACTTAGTTATAAAGAAATGCTTTTAATCTATGCCAAAGTGCGTAATCTTAAACGTTGGATTATTACTGTGCCATTGATGACTCCACGCTTGTCTTCTTATTGGCTACATTTTGTTACTTCTACAAATTACACCTTAGCTCGCACCCTTGTTAGTAGTATGAAAAACGAAGTGATATGTAAAAATCTTGGCATAGAGAAGATTGTTCCTACAGTAGGTTTAGGTTATGAAGAGGCTTTAAAGAAAACAATTTATCGTATTGATAAGAATGAAATTCCCTCTAGTTGGAAGGATGCTCTTAACCTCAAAGCTGATGCCAAATTCGTAGACACTCAGCTTATTGATGTGCCGCAATTTGGTTGCCTGACTGATATACGTGAGAAAACATTTAGTCGTGATATAGATGAAGTTCGAGACAATATTTGGTCTATTGGTGGACAGCGTGGTTGGTATTACTTAGATTGGGCATGGAAAATTAGAGGGTATCTTGATAAATTAGTTGGTGGAGTGGGACTGCGTAGAGGACGTCGAGATGCTAATAATCTCAAGCCTGGTGATGCTGTAGATTTTTGGAGAGTTTTGCATGTAAGCCAGAATAATAATCATCTGATACTTTATGCTGAAATGAAACTTCCGGGAGAAGCATGGTTAGAGTTTAAGCTTAGTCGCAAAGACGGAATAAATTATTTAACCCAAAAAGCCACCTTTAGACCACTTGGACTACTTGGAAGGATGTACTGGTATGCTTTAGTTCCAATACACGGAATACTTTTCGATGGTATGGCTAGAAGTATTATTAATTATAATGAATTGCCGCACGCAAAACCACTTGCCCACGCCCATTGAAAGTTATAGCCACCAAGCCAACCAGTGACATCCACACATTCTCCTATGAAATATAAGCCAGGGATTTTTTTGGATTCCATAGTTTTAGAATTAAGCTCATTAGTATCTATGCCACCTGTAGTGACTTCTGCTTTAGCATAACCTTCGGTGCCACTTGGTGTGATTTGCCATGACTGTAATCTGGCAGCAAGCTTTTCTAGTGCTTCATTAGAGTATTCTGCTAGTGGTTTTTCTAAATCATATTCAGTTGCAATATAATCGATAAAATTATCAGGAAATATAGTCCCTCGATTTATTTTAGAGAATTCTGCTTGTTCAGGTTTAAATTTAATCTCTTTCAATATATTCTTGAGCTTGCGTTTTTCTTGTTTTTTATTGTCCAACAAATATCTCTTCAGATCTAAATCAGGACAGAGGTTAATGTTTATAGTATCCCCAGCTTTCCAGTAGCTTGAGATTTGTAAGATAGCAGGTCCGCTTAAACCTTTATGAGTGAATAGGATATTTTCTCTAAAAGATTTTTTATTTAGTGAAACTTCAGCATCGAAGCTCAATCCAGCTAAGGCTTTAAAGATAGGTTCCTTACAGGTAAAGGGAACCAATGCAGGACTAGGTTCTATGATATTCAATCCAAATTGCTTGGCAGCTTTATAAGCCAGATCTGTTGCACCAATTAATGGTATGGATAGTCCACCTGTTGCTATTACTAAAGCTGGAGCATTAAACTTTCCTTGATTCGTTGCTACTTTAAAACCCTCTTGAATTTTTTCTATTTGACACTCGTTAATAATATTTACTTTGCTGAGTTTTGCTTCTTTATAAAGCATATTTAGGATTTCAGTAGATTTGCCATCGCAGAATAATTGCCCAAGTTTCTTTTCGTGATATTTAATCTGATGTTTTTCTACTAGGGTTATAAAATCTTGCGGAGTGAAATTAGCAAGTGCAGATTTACAGAAGTGTGGATTCTTAGAAAGATAGTTTTCTGGACTAGCGTAAATATTGGTGAAATTACACCTCCCTCCACCAGAAATACGTATTTTCTCCCCAATCTTTTTAGAATGATCCAGCAATAATACGTTTAATCCCTGTTTACCTGCCGTAATAGCCGCCATAAAACCAGCTGCACCAGCACCAATAATTATTGCGTCGTAATCTAAATCCATTCCAATAAAAAAGCCCCTTTCGGGACTTGATTTAATAGTGTATTTTAGTGATAGGAGTAATTATAGCAAAATTTTTGGCTCTATGCAATATGTATATCGCATAGAGAGCATTAATTTTTTTTAAACTAGAATATTCTACTTAATCCAGCAAACAACTGTATTCCTGTATCGGGCTGAGTGCCATTGAGGTCACTAATGATCGGAAATCCAATTAAGAAATTGGCAACTGTATAATCATTAACCGCTGCTCTCAGCCCTGGGCTTAAGAACATCACTAACCCGCCATGTCCATTGTCTTTAACACCCTGGTATTCTACGCGCTCTTGCCAAATGCCATTCATCTCAAGCACGGCAGCTGGTTGAATGTTTTGCCCCAATACTTTATAGGATTCGAAGTTATAAGTTATTGCACTATTAAAATTAACTGTATCTCCTACTGTGGTTTGTTGTATGCCTTGGGTTGAGAGTCTGTAAGTCACACTAGCATCAAAAGAAAAATTATTCACAGGTAAGCTGAACGCTAGTCCCATAACAGGATCCCAAGATCCAGTGCCAGGTTGCTCATCAGCACCAAGTCTGAATCCATCACTATCTCTTTCATTAGTTTGACCAGTGGGCATTTTAATCCCAGCTAAGAGAGCCGCTTGTAAATGATTATTGCTACAGCTTTCTACACCACATCCATCTTTACAAGGATTTTCTCCTCCACCTAAGAAACGATATTTAGCAAGTAGGGTCATATCACCAAGCCCAATAGCATTACCTCCATCGATGATACTGTTATCCTCTTCATGAGTTTTAATTCCATAAAGCAGTCTATAAGGGTAACTAATGCTTAGTGTTAAATCATCCGTAATCCCGTAAGCTATAGCTGCTGTTAACTGCATTTCAGAGTCATGTGAATGTGCATGCATACCACTGACACGGGAGAAATCTGCTCCAGTTAATTGGTTGACGTTTTGGTAGCGTAGACTAGTGTTGATAACAAATTTATTTTGCGGCAAAGTATAAGCTGGAGTTGTAATAATCGGACCACCTATACCATAATTCCCCAAAGGCGCACAGCCACAAGAACAGGCATGAGCGTCTGTCACAAGAACGAATATCAATCCAATGACAATGGGGACTAATATGATTCTTCTATTCATCTGCTGGGAATGCTACATTGCGTGGATTGAGTAATTTTAAACATTGTGCTGATGCTTTGCCTTTTTTTTGTGTGGCAGTGTAACTAGTCTCTCCATTATCAAAGCTAACGATCATTTCATTTGCGATATCTGTAGTCGTGATATCCATGAATACTATTAAGTCGCTGAGTTTGCGCGGGATTAAATTGACACCATATGTAGTAAATCCTTCTCCCTCTTCTCCAGTATCAGTAATCTCAGCAGCTTCTACAATGAGTTTTTTGGGAGCGTCTATAAGTTTGATTTGCTCAACAGTTCCCTTGAGAGTATCTCCATTGCCACAAAGATTCAGCGTTAAAATTACTGGACGCTGAGGTTTGTGTTCGTGACCCATATGGAATTTACGTTCTTCACTTAAATTAGCCTTTGCTGTCCAAAGTCCTGTTAAAGGATGATTAGAAATTAATTTAGCCCCATTATCCTCTTCATCTTCATGTTCATGTCCTCCGTGAGCATGCATAACAAGAACATTGTTAAATACTAATATCAGTGCTAATAATAACTTACTAAGATTGTTTCCCATGCGTTTCTCCTTAATTTATAATACCATTAGCAAGCTATAATAGTGTACATAGTATGCCTGAACTTCCTGAAGTAGAGACAGTTTGTAATGGTATTAAACCATACCTAGAAGGCGCTTGTATAGTGAGTTCTAAGGTGATGAATTCTAAATTACGAATTCCAGTTCCAAGTAATTTCTCTGAATTAATTAAAGGACAAAAAATCCTCAAGGTTAAACGTCGAGCCAAGTACATTCTCATATATTTAGAAAATGAGCTAGTTATAGTAATTCACTTCGGCATGAGCGGTAGATTAAAGCTAGCAGATACTAGTTTTTTTCAAGAACATAAATCTGAAATAAAACACGATCATGTTTTCATAGAACTATCTAATAATAGATCCATTACTTATAGAGACCCACGTAAATTTGGCTTAGTGACAGTGCTTGATAAAAACGAATTCGCTAATTTTAGATTCTTTAAAAAACTTGGACTAGAACCATTGTCTTCTCAGCTTAATGCTGATGAATTTTTCAAGATACTTCAATCTAGTCGTCGATCTGTGAAATCGGTGATTATGGATTCATCTTTAGTAGTAGGTATCGGTAATATTTATGCTAGCGAAAGCTTGTTTAGTGCTGGGGTTAATCCTGAACGTATTGCTAGTACGGTAACTAAGAAAGAAGCGACTAAATTATATAAGGCTATAGTTGATACTTTAGAGCAGGCGATTAAAGCTGGCGGTTCGTCTATTAACGATTATGCTCAGGCAGATGGGTCTACTGGTTATTTTCAGCATCACTTTCTTGTTTACGGTCGCACTGATAAACCTTGTAAGAAATGTAAGACTCCGATTCTCCGCATTAAACAAAACGGTAGAAGTACTTACTATTGTGAGAAGTGTCAGAAGTAATTTTTTAAAACCCTTGTTCCTGAATACGTTTTGCTATTGCTTGCTCTGCTTTCTTGACCCCAGTAGTCTTAAAATGATCGCGGCTATTAAAAACAAGCTCCCAAGGATCTTTCGACAGAGTTGCTACAAATATTGAAAACGATAGAGGATGATGAGTTCCTGTGCTATCTTTCCATTCTCTTCGATCAACCTTTATTCCGTATTCGTATGAATCTATTGAACCTAAACTAATCGTTTCAGCAAACATATTATTCTTAGAAAAGTTCAATCGATTAGGAGTATCTGCAATCGTTTTTGATAATTCTATAACTTTACG
This sequence comes from uncultured Gammaproteobacteria bacterium, assembly GCA_964512985.1. Lineage (GTDB taxonomy): Bacteria > Cyanobacteriota > Vampirovibrionia > LMEP-6097 > LMEP-6097 > CAYPGT01. Next base: position 34,490 of record CAZELI010000001.1, read on the forward strand.
TGGATCATCTAAGAATCCTTCAGCTATATTCCCTAATAATAATTTACTCAAATTAGTTTCATCGGGAGTCATCTTGGTATGTAATAATTGCCCTGCTCTTCTAGCTATTTCTTGATACCGTGAAGTTTGGCTGACAGGTTTACCACATATACTGTCGGCAAGACTACGAGTAAATTTGATTCCATCAGTTTTCGTTTGCTTAAGAAGATCACCTAGTCTTGTGGTTAAAGTACCAACTCGTTCTTCAATTTTAGTCATAAGATAATTATAGATGTTTTAGCTATTACCCTCGATTTTAAGCAAATTTTAGTATGTTTAGGGTAAAATATACTCATAATGACTCAAAATCTACGATTACAAGTACCTATCTCTGCTAAGATCAAAAAGGCCTTAGAGAAGAAGGCTGAAGACGAAGGCTTTTCATCGGCCAATGATTTAGTAAGACTAATGATTCATAGATTTCTCTTAGGTGATTTTAATTTCCAAATGGTACAAAGTTCCAAGTCATATCCAATGCTGGATTTAGAAACAGAGAAGAGGCTTTATCAAAGTCTACAAGAAATTAAGAACGGTGATTATGATTTAATTGATTTCAAAAAAAATCCAAACGCGTTTCTTGATTTATATAAAGAATAGTGTATTTAATCAAACAATCAAAAGTCTTCAAAAAATCTGTTGATAAATTAATTAAACAGAGAAGAATCTTTTTGGACAAAATTAATAATGTGGTCTTCAAATTAAGTTTAGATCCTTTTCACCAGAGTCTTAAAACTCATAAAGTTAATACTAGAACTCTTGGATTGCGCTATAGCTCTAGAGTTGATGGTGATTTAAGAATCATTTGGTCTTTTGATGAAGACAATAATTTAATTATTCATCTTTTAGATATTGGTGGGCATTCGGGTTCGAAAAGCGTTTACTAATTAGGTTAACAGTTATTTTATTTGTTTCTTCAGATCATCATAAAAATTCTGATGAGAGCCTACTGCAATAAGAGTCAGAATCAACCTTCCTTCGTCAAAGGTATAAGCTATCAAAGTCAGTTGATTGACCATTTTGAATTTATGAATTTTATATCCTCTCAGGTCACCTTTCTTTTCTTCTCCAATACCAGGCTCTTCAATAATAAGCATTATCGCTTTATCCAAATCTTTTTTCTGATTGGGGTTAAGCTTTTTAACTGTTTTTCTGAATTTTGCTTTCTGTAATATTTCCACGATTAACCAAACTTATATTCAGTAAGTTCACTATCATCTTCCTGCATTGCTAGTAAAATATCTTTGATAAATTCATAAGGTAAGTCTGGGTTTTCTTCTGCGATTTTCCCTACCTTAGACCAATATTCAATTTGACCAGGGACTGATCTACAGGAGATCTCTGCATAACGTTTAGCTTCTTCGACTAATTTATCTGATAATTTCACTGCTTTTGCCATAATAGTCAAATTATACCCAAAAGTTGCTAAAAGTAACTTTTAGTTGTATAAATTAACCCTATTTATAATTATAACACATACAAATGTAAGTAAAGTTAATTTTGTCTCAGCTATTGATAAACTTACTCTATGTCCAAAAAACTAGACCGTTCTAAATTACCATCTCGTTATATCACTTCAGTTCATGGCTGTGAGGGTCGTTTGACTATGTTGAAGAATCTGAAGACTGATGCTTATCCAGAAGGAATTGGTGCGGAAGTCGAAGAGAGACCTTTTATTTGTGTGGTGGATTGTGGCAACGAGAGTGCGCCTTGTAATATTGACCTGCCGCGTCAAGCTCAGATAGTGAAGGATGCTGTGCGTGCTGCTGGTGGTATGCCTTTCGGGATACACACTATTACTGTCACTGACGGGATTGCGATGGGACATCAAGGTATGAAATCCTCTCTTGTATCGCGTGAGGTCATTGCTGATTCAGTAGAAGTCTCTGTGCGCGGACATTGTTACGATGCTATCGTCGGTATCGCAGGCTGCGACAAGTCTCTGCCAGGCATGATGATGAGTATGTTGCGCCTCAATGTACCCAGTGTGTTTATGTATGGTGGAAGTATTCTTCCTGGTAATCATAATGGTAAGGATGTAACTATTGTAGATGTGTTCGAAGCTGTCGGTAAGTGTGATGCTGGGCAAATGTCTACTGAAGAACTTAAAGAACTCACTGCTGTTGCTTGTCCTTCTGCTGGTGCTTGTGGTGGACAGTTCACTGCTAATACCATGGCTTGTGTTTCTGAGGCTATAGGACTCGCTCTGCCAGGCTCTTCTGCGCCACCAGCTCCTTATGAGGACCGAAACAAACATTGTAAGCTAGCTGGTGAAGCAGTGATGGAAGCTCTTGCTCTGAACATCAGACCGCGCGATATCGTTACTCGTAAAGCTTTAGAGAATGCAGCTACCATTGTCGCTGCTACTGGCGGCTCTACTAATGCTGCTCTTCATCTACCTGCGATGGCTCATGAAGCTGGCATTGAGTTTACAATGGATGATGTTGGAGAGGTTTTTAAACGTACACCTTATATTACTTCTCTTAAACCAGGTGGTAAGTATGTTGCTAAGGATTTATATGAGATAGGTGGTATTCAAGTCGTGATTAAAGAATTATTGGATAACGGTTATATTCATGGAGACTGCATTACTGTGAATGGCAAGACTATCGCCGAGAATGCTGCTGACTATAGTTTCCCTAAACACGATCAAGATTTACTTTATAAATGTAAAGCTCCTATCAGTCCTACTGGTGGTGTCGTTACTCTGAAAGGTAATCTAGCAGAGGAAGGTGCGATAGTGAAAGTTGCTGGTTTGAATAATCTAGAACATACTGGACCAGCTAGGGTTTTTGATTGCGAGGAAGATGCGTTTAAAGCAGTCGAGAAGCATAATTATCAAGAAGGTGACGTGATTGTAATTCGCTATGAAGGTCCGAAGGGTGGTCCTGGTATGCGTGAAATGCTAGCTACGACTGCTGCTATCTATGGTCAGGGTATGGGTGATAAGGTTGCACTTATTACTGATGGTAGATTCTCTGGTGGTACTCGCGGGTTATGTATTGGGCATGTGGGTCCAGAAGCTGCTTGTGGAGGGACTATTGGGCTACTGCAAGATGGCGATATGATTACTATTAACGCTAGAACAGGTGAGCTTAGTGTGGCTCTTTCTGATGTGGAATTGTCTAAGCGTAAAGCTGCTTGGAAACCTAGAACTAATGATTATCAATCTGGCACTCTCTGGAAGTATGCTCAGTTAGTGGGTCCTGCGCATTTAGGCGCAGTAACACATCCAGGAGCTAAGGCTGAGACGCATGTCTATGCTGATATAGGACTAGAGAAGGTCAAGAATTAAAAAGATACAACGTAGTGTTGTATCTTTTTAATTGAAATAGTAGTTAATTTAGCTTTTAGTTAAAATTAAACATTGCTATACGTTCGACTTCCAGGGCAGGTCTTGGAATAGACAGCTTAGAATTATTCTCTGCTGGATCCGTGATGGTTTTTACAATGCCATCTCTACTGATCATTCTTAGCTGCTTATTGCCGCCATCGAGTATATAAAGATTGTCCTTAGGGTCTAGTGCTAATGCGCCTGGGTATCTAAACAGAGCTTGATGCTCTTTACCGTCTTGATAACCAGAAATAGTAGAACCTGCTATAGTACTCACTTTGCCGTACTTGTCTATTTTACGGATGAGATGGTTTCTCTGATCTGAAACAAACAGATTATCATTATGATCTATTACTAACCCTACTGGGAAATTAAATTCAGCCATAGAACCTTTGCCATCTTTATCGCCAGTGGTTCTTGCACCAGCAAATGTACTTACTGTACCAGTTTCAGGATCAATTTTTCTAATGGCATTGTTTCCTGAATCTGCTACGAAAATATTTCCTAGCGAATCCACCGCTACAGCATATGGATTTCTGAATTGAGCTTCAATTAATGACCCGTCTTTGAAAGCTGCAGTATTGCTACCCGCATAAATACTTAGATTGCCAGCATTATCAAGTTTAAAGATTTTGGATTCTCTCATTCCTGCTATATAAGTATTACCTTGGGAATCTTTAACGATACTATTAGGAGAATATATTTTAGGCAGAGTTACTGCTACAGCATCGCCATCTAGAGCTTTACTTGGTAAACAAGTACTTAGTAAAATTGCAATGGTTAATAAAACGGTTCCCCTCATGGTTGTCTTATCGACATAATTCGTTAAGAGCCGATTAAGGATAAGGCAGTATAATTATATTTAATGGCACAAGTAGTTAAATCTAGACAGGAAAATGTTCCAGGGGATCTATTTGTTGATAGTTCTTGTATTGATTGTGACACTTGTCGTTGGATGGCACCAGAGCAATTTAAAGCAATTAATGGACAATCAGCTGTTTATAAACAACCTGAGACTGCTGAGCAAAAATTTAAAGCAATGCAAGCTCTCATCTCTTGTCCAACAGCTTCTATTGGTTATTTAGCTAAAGATATAGATATCAAGGAAGTGCAACAAAGCTTCCCGATTCTTATTGGTGATAATGTTTATCATTGTGGCTATCATTCAGAGAAGTCTTATGGAGCTACTAGTTATTTCATCCAAAGAGATGCTGGTAATGTATTAGTTGACTCTCCAAGATTCACTCCTGCATTGGTACAGCGGCTAGAAGAGATGGGTGGAGTTAAATATATGTTTCTAACACATAAGGATGATGTTGCTGATCATCAAAAATTTCATGATCATTTTAGTGCTGCTAGAATTATTCATCGTAAGGAACTGTGTTCAGCAATCCCAACTGCTGAGATAGTCCTAGAGCATGACTTTCATAGTAAGATTGATGATGCTGAAGATGAACTAGCAATGATTCATACCCCTGGTCATACAGAAGGTCACACAGTGCTTAATTACAAGCGTAAGTTTTTATTCTCAGGAGATCATTTAGCTTATTCTGCAAGAATGAATCAGTTATATGCCTTCAGAAAGCATTGCTGGTATTCCTGGGAAAAGCAAATAGAATCTGTAGAGAAACTAATCGAATACTATTGGGAATGGTTACTCCCGGGTCATGGCAGAAGAATGAAAGCCCACCCAGAAGCTTATAAAATCCACATAGAGAAATGTGTCAATTGGATGCAAGAACAAGTTTAGAGAATCTAATTAACCGAATCTTCCTTGTTGTGACCAACGAGCTATATGTTTAACATCTATACCAGTCTTAGCTGCAAGCTCATCTGGTAGAACTCTTTGACCAAATTTAATTTCTGCTTTAACTTTTTGGAACATTTCTTCATCTTTATCCCAGCAATCTTTACATACAGCAGAACCTACTTGTAATGATATTAAAGCACCACATAATTCACACTTAGCTAATTTTTTATCGCGTAACATTGACATTCCCTTACCTCACTTATTAAAATTTATACCCCAGGGTTTTCCTTTATAACAGGATATTTTTAGAATCTCATGGAAAATGCTGTTTTTAGTAGCATAATCATATTAATGTTCTTTAAGGATTCACTAAAAAATGATTTATGATGCAGAACAATTTGTTAAAGCTACTTTTGCTGGTGGCTGTTTCTGGTGTGTAGAAAGTACTTTTTCCAAAATACCAGGAATCAAGAAAGTTATCTCGGGTTACATTGGGGGACATACGGAGAATCCCAGTTATGAAGAGGTGTCGCAAGGTACTACTGGACATATAGAAGCGATAGAAATTACTTATGATTCTAATCAGGTAAGCTATGAAAAATTATTAGATGCATATTGGAAGGAGATTGATCCTACCGATGCGGGCGGGCAGTTTGCAGATCGCGGATCGCAATATAAGCCAGCGGTATTTTATCATAGTCAAGAACAAAAACTAATAGCAGAAAAATCTAAAGCTCAATTAGATAGTTCGGGTCTACTCTCTAAACCAGTACAGGTAGAGATTTTGCCTGCGACCACATTTTATCCTGCAGAAGATTATCATCAAGAGTATTATAAGAAAAATCCAGTTCATTATAATTTATATAGAACAGGTTCGGGACGAGAAAAATCTTTAAAACAAATTTGGGGTGATCTAAAAAAGAAATTAACACCACTGCAATATCATGTAACTCAAGAAAACGGGACTGAGCCTGCTTTTCAGAATGAGTATTGGGATAATAAAGAAGAAGGTCTCTATGTGGATCTTGTTACAGGTGAGCCGCTATTTAGTTCTAAGGATAAGTTTGATTCTGGTTGTGGTTGGCCATCATTTACTAAACCTGTGGTTAAAGATAGTATTGTTAATAAACAAGATTATAGTCATTTTATGCTGAGAACCGAAGTTAGGTCTAAGGATTCTGATTCTCATTTAGGACATGTGTTTGAAGATGGTCCTGCGCCTAATGGTTTAAGGTATTGCATCAATTCAGCAGCCCTAAAATTTATTCCGAAGAACAAGCTTACGGAAGCTGGATATGAAGAATATCTAAAGTATTTGTAACTACTCGGCTTATATTTTTAGTGATTGCCGCTAAGTCTTCCGAGGCTGGTCCAGCGTTTGATGTGTTTAGCGTCCACTCCAGTTCGATTAGCTAATTCTTCTGGCGTAATTCGTTCGCCATACCTGAGAGCTTTTTTCACTCGATCAAACAATTCCTGATCATAATCAAAACACGAGCTGCAAACACCTGAGGGTGGTTTGTCAGCCAATATTGTATTGCAGATACCGCATTTACTTAATTTTCTATCAGCAGGGTCGCTCATATATACTATTAATTCCCCAAAATCAGGGTATTCATGCTACCTGTTTGATTATACAAGAGACTTGGTACAAAAGCAAAGGTTTCAGGTAACAAAGGTCTTATATCTGCCCAGTTTTAAGCATTACTAAAGTACAAGCTTCGACAACATTAATCCCTGCATCTTTTAAGACCTGGTAAATAGAATGGTTCTCGGCACCTGGATTGAAAATTATTCTTTTAGGTTTAATGCGCACAAATTCAGAAACTAAATTTGTGGATATTTGCGGCCCAACATACATAGTTATAGTATCGATATTTTCAGTAACTTGATCTAGAGAAGCTTTCACGGGAATATTCTCTATGGTTTTTAATTGTGGATGTATTGGAATTACATTGAAGCCATGTTCACTCAAAAGCATCAGTGCCTTATAAGAATATCTATCTTGTTTATCGGATGCTCCTACTACAACATAGTTGGGTTTCATATGTATTATTATAGATGATTTTTAGTTGTGGTGACTACTCGGTCTTTATTGTATATATTCTATTTATCCCTAGAACCGGGATGGGGTGGGGTTCCGCCGCTTCGCGGCGTTTGCGCTGCGCGCGGCTTAATCTGATAAATTATTAGCAGTCCGCAGGACAAACGTGCCGTAGGTGTGAAACCACAATAAAAAAATAATGAGTATGGAATTGAAGGGAGTTGGGTTTAGTTATGAAGCGGGTTTTCTTGGCTTTTTATAATTGCTAGAAGGGGCTCTTGGAGCCGTGCCAGAATTTGAGCTTGGTCTAGAACTCGGTTTAGAACTTGATTTAGAGCCATAGCTCGATTTAGAACTGAAGCTAGAGCCTGACTTAGAGCTTGATCTAGAACCTTCAGAGTTAGATCTAGAACTTGACCTTGGACCTGAACTCGATCTTGAGCCTGATCTAGGGCCAGAGCTGAAACTCTTACGATCACTACCGCCTCTGTCATTACTACCTCTATAACCTGAAGATTTACCTTTAGAATCTCTTCTTTGGCTAGAATATTTTTCTGGACCAAACTCTACAGTGCTATCAAAGTCACCGACTTCTTGATCCATGAGTTGTTTGAGTAATGTTGCTGTGATTTCTTCTACGCTTTGACCTTCTGCTTTCCATTCTTCAATGTATTTTAAATATTTTTTCTGTAAGCGAGCCCCTAGATGTTCGTCTTGTAAGCTGCTAGTGAATACTTTTAATTTAGATGCTTCTAGATCTTCGATTGTAGGTACTTTTGCGCTTTCGATTTTTAGATTGTTGAATTTTGCGATTCGTTTTAAGTGATCTACTTCTTTACCAACCACAAATGAGAATGCCATTCCAGTTTTGCCAGCTCTACCTGTTCTACCAATGCGGTGTACATAATCTTGACTATCACGAGGTAGGTCAAAGTTAAATACAGCTTCGATGTTATTCACATCAATCCCTCTTGCTGCCACGTCTGTAGCGATAAGCAGTTGGATTTGTTCTTTTCTGAAACCATTCATTACAGAGTCTCTCTTTCTCTGATCCATATCACCGTGTAATCCAGCAGCATTATATTTCTTAGATCTAAGCATAGTGCTGAGGTCATCAACCATAGCTTTGGTGTTACAAAAAATTAGTGCTGACTTAACATCATAGAAAGCAAGAACTCTTTTAAGAGCTTCTACTTTACTTTTATTGTTAATCTCAAAATATATTTGATTAATTTGTACGCTCTGTTCTTTATCGCTAACCACATTGATATGTTCAGGTTTGTTTTGATATTTCTGTGTAAGTTTTAAGATGTCGCGAGACATAGTCGCTGAGAACATTACAGTCTGCCTGGTTTTAGGAGTGTCTTGGAGAATAGTTTCTATGTCTTCTCTGAAGCCCATGTCTAACATTTGGTCAGCTTCATCTAAAGTAAGGAATTGAAGGTTCTGTAGTTTGAGAGAGCCACGTCTCATATGATCCATGATACGTCCTGGAGTTCCCACTACGACTTGAACGCCTTGCTTCAATGCTTTAAGTTGTGTTGAAATATTTTGTCCGCCATAAATAGCGACCACTGATAAGTCCTTCTGATATTTCAGTAGCTTGCTAAACTGTTCTGTAACTTGCACTACAAGCTCACGTGTTGGGCAGAGTACTAATGCTTGTATTGCTTGGTTTTCAGCATCTATCTTCTCGATAATAGGTATGGCAAAAGCTGCTGTTTTACCGGTTCCGGTGCCAGCTTGTCCGATAATATCCTTACCATGTAATAATAAAGGAATCGTCTTAGATTGAATTTCTGTCGCATAGACGAAACCCATTTCCTCTATAGCTCTTAGAGTGGGTTCTGATAATTTAAGTTTGGCAAATTGTGTCAAGCGCCTAAATCATAGCAGATCTCAAGAATAGATGCGTCTTTACGCAAGAAGCTTATATTCTTTTAATTAAGGGCTATTTAAAATAAGTTTAGTTTTAGTTATTTATGATTAAACTTGGGGATTATGCTAAAATAGCACTTAAGATCCGAATTTAGCTGCTATTTTCGGATTATAGTCGGTAAATAGTATGTTAAAAGCTAATAAAATCAACCGTTTATTGGAATTTGAAGAAAATTATAGTTTTTTTCTCTTTGGCCCTCGTGGTTGCGGGAAAACGACATTAATTACTGAACAGTATGCTGATAGATCCGAGATCTTGGATCTACTCAATATTGAGCTTGAAACAAGACTAAGAAGAAATCCAAGTCTTCTCAAAGAGATTGTTGCGAATTTAGAGAATATTGATTACGTTGTCATAGATGAGATTCAAAAAATTCCCGAACTTTTAGACTTAGTACACAAGCTCATAGAAGAAACTGATAAATATTTCATTCTTACTGGTTCCAGCGCAAGGAAACTAAAACGAGGTGATGCTAATTTACTTGCAGGTAGAGCGTTTTCATATTTTCTGCATCCTTTTACGAGTATAGAATTGGGTGAAGATTTTAATCTGGAGCATGCACTGCACTGGGGTATGTTACCAAAAGTCCAAGAATTTAAAACTGAGAGAAGTAAAGAAAAATTTTTGAAAGCTTATGCTCAAACTTATCTCAAAGAAGAGATTTTTGCTGAACAGTTTATTAGAGCATTAGATCCGTTTAGATATTTTTTAGAGCTAGCTGCGCAGATGAATGGTAAAATATTGAATTTTTCTAAGATAGCCAAAGATGTTGGTGTAGATGATAAGACTATTGAGAAATATTATTCAATATTGGAAGATACTTTAATAGGTTTTAGTTTAAAGGCTTTTAAACACTCTTTTAGAAAGCAATTATCTACTAAACCTAAGTTTTATCTTTTTGATACTGGAGTAAAACGTAGTTTAGACAATTCTTTAAGTATACCATTGCAAGAAAGTACATCAGCTTATGGTCATGCTTTTGAACATTTTGTAATTCTTGAAATTATAAAACTTGCTTCTTACTTTCATGATGATTATCGTTTTAGTTACCTTAAAACTAAGGATGACGTTGAAATTGATTTAATTGTAGAGAGACCTGGTAAACCTTTCTTATTTATTGAAATTAAAAGTACAAAAGAGGTTAACAAAGATTCTTTATCAAACCTCATTACACTTTCCAAAGATTTTAATAATTGTGAACCCATATGCTTTTCACGAGATAGTATTACCAGAAAAATTGATAATGTATTAGTTATAAGCTGGCAAGAAGGTTTGAAAAAGTTTTTTTTGTAACTACTCACCCATTTAAATAATATTTTCTATTGAAAATCCTTCGAACCAAGATGGGGATGGGGTTCCGCCGCTTCGCGGCGTTTGCGCTGCGCGCGGCTTAATACGATGAATTATTAGCTGTCCGCAGGACGAAACGCGCCGAAGGCGCGTAACCACAACATAAAATGAGTTTTAGGAAATTGATGATTATTTAAAGAGGTGAGTAGTTACGTTTTTTTTGTAAAAATCGGGTACATATATAAGGTAGTGACTATGCAACTTGAACAACTTAGCTCTCAGTCTTTTTGGCAAGAATTTGCAGGCAGTGCCTTCCATATTACTGATGAACCTAAGACGATAACGGTAAATCAAGTTAAGCCTTCATCTGAAATAATGGAAGAAACTAAAAGATTATTCAAGCTAGAAGGTTATGCACATTTATACAAGCAGTTAGATTTAGATTTAAGTGCCTATACTATTCTTTTGAAAAAAATGTTTGATGCTAATCTTCCGCCAGTGTTTGCTTTTGTCTATGATGAGTTTTGGGAGTTACAGGCAAGGCTTCAACCTATTATAGAAAGCTTTCTAGGAGAAGGTTCTAAGCTGATGCCGACTCTATGGATCTGGTATGTAGATCCAGCAAGAGAACGAGAAATTCTTCAAGAAGAAAATAAAGAACTTGTTACTAGAACTTTATACTCAGGTTTTTACGGACCACATCGTGACAAAGGTAAGAAAGGACTTAATGATGACGGTAGCCCTAAGATTCTGTCGTTTTGGTTGCCTCTCACGGAAGCCAATCCCTTAAACAGTTGTATTTATATAGTGCCTGCTAACAGAGATCAAACATATAGAAAGGAAGATGAGGATAGCTGGTATTTTAAGCAGCCTGATATTCGTGCTCTGCCAGCTAAGCCAGGTGATATTTTATTCTGGAATGAGGCGGTGATACATTGGGGATCTAGACCAGCACCTGGGCGCAAAGTACCACCTCGGGTAAGTATTGGTTTTGAGTATGTTAATAAGGATTGCCTTGATAAATGTACACACTTTGATATTGATACTTTACCTGACTTTCAAACCCGCTTGGAGATTATTGCTCTGCAATTCAAACTTTACCTCACTTCTGCTGGTTTCCCTGCTGTGTTAATCGATTTCATTAAAGCACACGATAGGTTAGTGAGATCAGGGAAGGAGAGTTTTTAGAATTAGTTCTTATTTCTTTTTTTAGGTGCAAAGAAATCTCCTACTATCATTTGTCCATTAAGATCCCATCTAAGTCTAATCATATTATGCTGGAGTTGATCGACTAATTTTGCCTTAATGATACTGGGCGGCCTATTACCATTGCTGATTGTTATTGTATAATCCTTTTTCCCTTTATGTGTGATAGTCACAGTTTGCTTCGGCTTAGTTTCAAGAATTGGTGGAGCTTGAGTCTTAACTCTTGGAGAACCATCAGTATTTTTATCTAAACCAAACATAACTCTCAATGTGCTAACAAACTCTGGAATTTTTTGATCATATACTTTTTTAAGCTCAGTTAATTGTTCATTAGTTCGTATAAAATGCTCAATATGATTTTTGGTTTCAGCAGATAAATTCTTAGTCCATAATTTGACTGCTGATGCTAGGTGTTTAATAGAGCAATCTACTTTAGATGTGCCATTTGCTATAAATTCTTGATTTCCTTTTTTCAAGCTCTCTTCTTGACGTTTCGGACTTAACTCTTTACGATAACCTATTAAGTAATTCACGATATTCAATAGCTCAACAAATTTTATCCAGACTGTGCTATCAAATATTTTCTGATTTATAGTTTGGTCTAATTGTCTCCCTAATGCTTCATATGGTGGTGGTTCACATATAGTTACCATTCGTTGATCATGTAATGATGAAAGATTTCTAGTTGTTTCTGAGATTTGAGGTGAAGAGAATGACACGAGGAATCCTTTGGCTAATCTTGCAAAGCGATCAACTTGGCTTCCTAAATTATGATCTCTTATATGCCATTCTTGAAGACCTTTTAAGGATTCAATTTGTTCGTAAGATTGTTCAGAAGGGATTATAGCTTGAATCATTAAGAAAATATAATAGCATGCTTTTATCTTGGGTGATTGATATCACCTAAGTGAATCCCCTCCAAACTTCTCTACTATTTCCTGGCATAGTTCTTCAGTCTTACACACAATGAAGAAATTCATAATGCCGTTGCCTGTATAACCAATAGCCTTATAACCTGCGTCGGTTTTTTGAACTAAGCGAATATGTCCAGGGCTGAATTTATGCCTCGCACATTCGCAAACACCAAGTACTAATTTAGCTCCCTGTGCTTCAATCCAGTTCATGCTTTTCTTTAATTCTTTGGGGACTGTTTTATGCTTTGCGCGTGCCATTCTTAAGCTCTATACCTCAAGATACGCCATAATGCCTTCGGCGGCTTTACGTCCTTCGTAGATAGCCGTGACTACTAGATCTGCGCCGCGGACCATGTCGCCACCAGCAAATACTTTAGGGTTAGAAGTTTGGAAAGGAGAGAAAGGATCTGTGGAAGCTTTGGTTAGACCTTGCTCGTTAACTTCTATATGATGGTCTTTAAACCATGCTGGTGGATCAGCTTGGAAACCAAAGGCAATAATAACGCTATCTGCTTCTAATATCTCTTCGCTACCTGGGATTATTTCAGGCTTACGTCTACCGCGTGCATCTGGCTCGCCAAGCTGAGTTGTTGCTACTCTGACACCGCTGACACTATTCTTGTCGCCAAGAATTTCGAGGGGTTGTTTATTCCATAAGAAATTAACGCCTTCTTCTTTAGCATTAGATACTTCTTTGCGCGATCCAGGCATATTAGCTTCATCTCTACGATAAACACAGCTCACGCTAGCAGCACCTTGGCGTAAAGCAGTTCTAGTGCAGTCCATAGCGGTATCGCCACCACCTAGTACTAGAACTCGTTTACCCTTAAGTGAAATATTTTCTTGGTTCGGGAAATTCATTTCTTGATTAATATTATTTACTAGATAATCTATTGCTTGATAAATACCAGAAATATTAGGGTTCAAGTCTAATCCTTGTAAGGGTTTAGGAGCGCCCATAGCAAGAAACACTGAGTCATGTTTGTCTAATAACTGTTGAAAACTTATATCCTTACCTATATTTACATTCAATCTAAACTCAATTCCCATCTCTTCCATTATTTCTCTGCGTCTTAGAACCACAGACTTCTCTAGTTTGAATCCAGGTATCCCAAAAGTTAACAAGCCACCGATTTCAGGATTTTTGTCATAGACAATGGGTTTGACGCCATGCCTTATAAGAATATCGGCGCAGCCTAAGCCTGCTGGTCCAGCACCAACGATAGCAACTGTCTTGCCTGTTTGAATTTTCATTGGATTAATACGTGGACGCCAACCTTGCTTAATTGCTTCGTCACTAATATATTTCTCTATGCTACCTATAGTCACTGCCCCAAACCCATCATTAAGTGTGCAAGCGCCCTCACAGAGACGATCTTGCGGGCATACGCGACCACAGATCTCAGGTAGAGTATTGGTAGAGTTAGAAAGTTCTGCAGCTTCAAATAAATTACCATCACGCACTAGCTTCAACCATTCAGGTATATGATTAGCTACTGGACATTTCCATTTACAATAAGGATTGCCGCAATCTAAACAACGTTCAGCTTGTCCTTCAACTTTAGGCTTCTCATATTGGTCATAAATTTCCTTGAAATTAAGAATGCGCTTTTCTGCTGCAAATTTAACTGGTTCTTCTCTATTTAATTCTAGAAATTGATTTATATTTGCCATATTTTACCTTGTCTCAAGAACCATATCTGTCAAACCCGCTTGAGTAATGAACTCTAAATCCTCTAATGTTGCTGTAGTTGGTTTTACCAAGCGGAACTGAGCAAGCTTATTAGAGAAATCCTTCAATATCTCTACTCCCCATTTGCTGTCTGTCTCTTTTACAAACTCTTCGATTAAAGTTTTTAAATAGCCTTGGTATTTCTCCAAACCCGTTGTATTGAGATCTATAAGCTCTACTGTTTCAGCATTGTATTTTTTCGAGAGATCATTATTCTCATCTAGAACAAAAGCTATACCACCAGTCATACCTGCGCCTAAGTTAGTACCAGTCTTGCCTAGAACTACGATAACCCCACCAGTCATATACTCGCAGCAATGATCTCCAGCACCTTCTATAACAGCTATAGCACCAGAGTTACGCACTGCAAAGCGCTCAGCAGCTTGACCTGAAGCGAACAGCTTACCACCTGTAGCTCCGTAGAGGCAGGTGTTACCAAGTATCGGAGTATCTCTACTAATAAACTCACTATTTTTAGGAGGATAGACTACTATCTTGCCGCCGCCCATGCCTTTGCCGACATAGTCATTAGCATCACCTTCAAGAGTTAAATGCAGTCCATTAATATTCCATGCGCCAAAACTCTGTCCTGCAATGCCTTTGAAGCGGAAGCTTATAGGACTGTTCTCTAAGCCAGCATCGCCGTAACGTCTGGCTATCTCGCCTGATACTTTAGCTCCTATAGATCGACTAACGTTTTTGATTTCGTAATTTAATTCAATGGATTTTTGATTAGTAATGCTTGGTAAAGCATCCTGTAGCATTTGCTCAGCTAGGGGAGCCTTATCGTACGGAGCATTAGTATCCATCTGGCAATATTGTGCTTTGCCATGTGCTTCGGTTGGTTCACTTAATAGTATCTCAAGTGAGAGGTTCTTTTGTTTTTCAGTTTCTCCTGGAAGTATCTCTAGTAGCTCTGTTCGTCCAATGATATCGGTTAGCTTAGTGGCGCCTAGAGCAGCTAATAATTCACGCACTTCCATTGCAAGAAAAGTGAAATAGCTAACTAACATCTCTGGTAAACCTTTGAAATGATTATCTCTTAAGACAGGATTCTGTGTTGCTACGCCTGTTGCACAATTATTCAAGTGACAAATACGTAAATATTTACAACCAAGAGTGATTAGTGGAGCAGTCCCAAACCCAAAAGATTCAGCACCAAGTATGGCAGCTTTGATAATATCTAAACCAGTCTTAAGTCCACCATCTACTTGTAATCTAACCTTATCGCGTAAATTATTAGCACGAAGAATCTGATGTGCTTCCGTTAAACCCAATTCCCAAGGGATTCCTGCATAACGAATAGAAGTCATCGGGCTGGCGCCAGTGCCGCCGTCATGACCAGCTATGGTTATAGAATCTGCGTAAGTCTTAGCTACACCAGCTGCTACTGTGCCTACCCCTGACTCAGCAACTAACTTAACAGAGATCTCTGCATTAGGGTTAACCTGTTTTAGGTCAAAAATTAACTGTGCTAAATCTTCTATAGAATAAATATCATGGTGTGGAGGCGGAGATATAAGAGTGGTTCCTGGTCTAGTGTGACGTAGCTTGGCAATATATTCTGTAACTTTAGAAGAGGCTAATTGACCTCCCTCTCCAGGCTTGGCTCCTTGAGCTACTTTGATCTGTAAGACATCAGCATTAACTAGGTATCCAGGGGTAACACCGAAGCGTGCAGAAGCTACTTGCTTGATACGAGAACTTTTCTCTGTTCCATATCTAAGAGGATCTTCACCACCTTCGCCAGAGTTAGAATAAGCACCGATACGGTTCATTGCTATCGCGATAGCTTCATGAGCCTCTGGAGATATAGCGCCTATAGACATTGCTGCACTACAAAAACGCGGGAATATATTTTCTATAGACTCTACTTTCTCTAGACTAATAGGTTGTTTAGTAGTTTTAAGTTTAAGCATGTCTCTGAGAGACATTAATGGACGCTGATTCACGAGACTGGCAAATTTCTTATATTCTTGATAATCATTATTACGTACTGCTGTCTGCAATGTCATCACTACATCAGGGTTGTAAGCATGATACTCACCATAGGGATTATATTTCATTAAACCACCAGCGGTGAGAGAGTGATTAGTGTTCCAAGCTTGCTTCGCTAGTTGACGTTGGTCTTTTTCTAGATCCTTGAAAGTAGCTCCTTGAATGCGGCTTACCGTTCCAGGGAAACATAGATCGATGATTTCCTCATGTAAACCAATAGCTTCAAATAACTGGGCACCTCGGTAACTATTAATAGTAGAGATTCCCATCTTAGAAAGTATTTTATATAATCCCTTACGAATGGCTTCACGATAGGTTTGCATTAACCCTACGGTGTCTTTGCAATCAATCTCGTGATGCTGCGCCATATCATAAAGCACTTGATAAGCAAGATACGGATAAACAGCAGTCGCTCCAAAGCCTATTAAAGCCGCAAAGTGATGTGGGTCTCTCGCTGTAGCAGTTTCGATAATTAAATTAGCATCGCAGCGTAAACCTTTCTGGCTGAGTCTAGTGTTTACAGCTCCAGTTGCTAATAATGCATGGATTGGAATACGACGGCGTCTAATGCCGCGATCTGATAGCACTAGTATAACTTTGCCGTTACGCACCGCTTGCTCGGCTTGATCACAGATACTATTTAAGGCTGTAACTAAGTCACTCTCTTGAGGATAAGTGAGATCAATACGTTCATAAGTGAAATTCGCGTCATCGGTTTGCACCAGAGACTTGAATGTATATTTAGAAAGTATCGGCGCGCCGATATCCAGTCTAATAGCATTCTCAGGAAGGTCTATGAATGGGTTCACTTCCTTTCCTAGGCAGGTATTAAGAGACATAACTGCTTTCTCGCGAATTGAGTCTATCGGTGGGTTAGTAACTTGCGCGAATTGTTGTCTGAAGTATTCATAGAGCGAGCGAGCTTCTTTAGAGAGAACTGGCAATGGTGTATCATCACCCATAGAAGTAGTAAGTTCTTGAGCAGTGTTAGCAATAGCGCCAAGTACATGCTCGCGCTCTTCTAGGGTTAATCCGAATTGTTTCTCGTAGATTTGTAACTCATGCTCAAAGAAAGCATCACAACCAGGACGCTCTTCTTCAGGTACTGGAACAATGTAATGAGCATACTCGCTAAGCCACTGTTTATAAGGGTTACGCTTGATTATTTCTTTATCTACATCTGCTGGCAATAATAATTTACCAGTGTTCATGTCAAGAGCAATCATTTCTCCTGGCTTGAGTCTTCCCTTGGAGACTACGTCTGCTGTATCGTAATCATATACTCCTATCTCAGAGGCTACTGTAAGATGACGATCCTTGGTGATTACATATCGTGCTGGTCTTAAACCGTTACGGTCTAGAGAGCAAGCAGCATAGCGACCATCACTAATTACTAGTGCAGCTGGACCATCCCAAGGATCCATATGCAATGAATAATATTCATAGAAAGCCTTCAAATCAGGATCTATTGTTTTAGAGTTTTGCCAAGCTGGCGGGACAAGGATCTTCACTGCTTGTAATAGATCAACGCCAGTCATAGTCAGACCTTCAAGCATATTGTCTAAACTCATAGAGTCGGAACCATGCTTAGAAACCAGGGGTAATAATTCTTGTATATTTTCTATAAGTGGGGTGGAGTATTTAGACTCACGCGATATAGACCAATTACGATTACCATTAATAGTATTAATCTCACCGTTATGCGCTAGTAATCTAAAAGGCTGTGCTAGTGACCATTTCGGGAAAGTATTAGTAGAGAATCTTTGGTGATATAAACAAAGTGAAGTCTCTAATCTTGGATCTTTTAGATCAGGGAAAAATTCTACAAGGTTATGTGGCATAATCATGCCCTTATAAGAAAGCATGCGACATGAAAGACTTGCAATATAGAAGGTATCGTCTTTCGCTTCTAAGGCAATCTCTGTGCGTCTTCTAGCCTTATATAAATGACGCTCAAGTTTCGCTTCATCCATATCATCAGGAGCATTAATAAACACTTGCATAAACTGTGGAATACTTTCTAAAGCACTCTCTCCGCAAGCTTCTATGTTCACGGGTACAGTTCTTTGGAGAACTAGTTTAAGTTTTTCTTGGCGTAATTCTTTCTCCAAGCGCGCTATAGCATTAGCAGCAAGTAGTTTGTTTTGGTTCAGGAAGATACTTCCTATCGCAAAGGTGGAGCTTAATTTAACTCCTGATTCTGCGGCTAAGGTTCTAAGAAAACTATCTGGTTTCTTCATCAAGATACCGCAACCATCACCCGTCTTCCCATCAGGTGCAATTGCACCACGATGTGATAAGCGTGATAATGAATAGATGGCAGTTTGTAATAACCAATGCGATGGCTTGTTGTCCATCTGCGCCATTAAACCAAAACCACAGCTTGCTTTCTCGTCTTTAATATTGTGAACATTTTTCACCTAGAAGATTATGACATTTTGGCGGCTATTAAGTAAAGTTATATCGGAGAATATATGAATATTATTTATCTATCCACATCTGGCAGAATAACATCGAGTGATGAAAAGATAGCCACCACGTCCGCTACAGGACAACCTGCTGCTAATACTGGTACGAAGCTAGTTGGGAACCAGCTTGGTGAACGCCACTTGAGGCGATAAGGCACTTGAGTACCGTCAGAGATCAGATGTACACCCATTTCACCACGTGGTGATTCTACACATTCGTAGCTTTCTCCAGCAGGACATTTGAATCCTGGTAGTAATTTCTTCGCTTTAAGTTCTAATTCGTTCTGCGCGCGCTCGCCGCCAGGTAAGGCACGAATCTTCTCGATAGCTTGAAGAATAATCTTGCAGCTTTCTCTGATCTCTTGCACTCTGCATTTATAACGCGCAAACACATCACCTTCAGTGTGAGTAATAACATTGAAATCAAACTCTGGATATAAGGAGTAAGGCTTGCTGCGACGTACATCGTAGTTAATTCCTGAAGCACGAATATTTGGTCCAGTAAGTCCGTAATCTAGACCTCTTGTTGAATCTATCTTGCCGATGTCTTTAGTTCTAATAGCAACGATAGGATTATTAGTAATCAGATCTTCGTATTCATCGGTATAACCTAGAAGCTTGTCCTTGATTAGGGTTTCAAGTTTCCCGTACCAGCCTTCTGGTACATCCATATGCACACCACCTATACGCATATAGTTAAACATCATACGTTGACCAGAGATCTCTTCGAGTAGAGAGAGTATAGATTCACGATCACGGAATGCATAGAACGGGAAGCCCATCATTGCTCCAAGGTCAAGCATAAATATCCCCAATGATAGTTGGTGAGAGCAAATACGATTAAGCTCAGAAGTAATGATACGTAAGTACTCAGCACGCTTAGGTACTTTCAAATCTGCGATCTTCTCTACTGCCATAGCATAAGCATGAGAATCTGCCATACCTGCTAAATAATCTACACGATCTACTAATGCTTGATACTGAATATAATTACGGTTTTGGGCGAGCCATTCCATGCCACGATGTAAGTAACCTATTATTGGTTCGCACTTGTTAATAATTTCGCCAGTGGTAGTAATCTTGAGTCTTAATACACCATGGGTTGAAGGATGTTGCGGACCCATATTAATTAGAAGCTCTTCTGTCTTGAGTCCAGTACTAATGTCTTGATCTGTTATTGCAGCCATAGTAATATGGTAAACCAATTTATCTAAATTAGGGGCTTTGTTTAATTCGTCATCCTGAGGAGCAACCGTAGGTTGCGACGTAAGGATCCACTAACTACGAATAGTCTATTAATAAAAGTGGATCCTTACGGTCGGGCTTTGCCCTCCCTCAGGATGACGAAAAAGATACTCCTTGCTAAGTCCTGATATAATTCTCCTCATGTATGAATCAGTCATTGCTGCCCGTCCTGAGCTAGATAATACGGCAGCACAGCAGCGTTACCAACAATTTTTAAGTCCTGATATTGATTTGATCGCTGCACCTTGGGGCTTTGGTGGTACTGATAACTTGGCGCAGGAAGGCACACATTCTTTATTAGCAGAAGAAGAGCTTATTAAGAAACTTAGAGCTGTAGGTCCGCAAGTTAGTGAAATCTCTCCTCCATCATTAGGTCCGTTTGAGATTCACGAGCAACCACAGAGGGTCAGAAATCTCGATGCAGTTCTCACTGTTAATAATTGGCTCGCTGATACTGTGAAGAACTCCGTTAAGTCTGGGCGTCTACCTATTGTCTTGGGTGGTGATGGTTCGCTGTGTATGGGTAGTGTTGCGGGTTTGATAGAACATTACGGTAAGGACAATATTGGCATCATTTGGCTTAGTAACCATTTATGTAATAGTTCACCGCGTGTGACTAAGAGCTGGAATGCTAATCGTATGGTGTTTACAGTTATGACTTTTGAGGGTGAGGCTAAGCATGCTGATTTTATTTCGCTGATGCGTTTTAGGGAACTCGGTTCCCCAGGGCGTCCTATGATGAGTAAGAATAATATAGTGCATATTGGTATCAATCATAAATCTGCACAAGAAATTGCGACTCATAAATTTTTTACGATGGAAGATGTGGCTGAGTTAGGTATACGTCAAATCATCAAGCTTGCTATCGAGCATCTAAAACACTTAGAGAAGATCCATGTCATTTGGGATGTGAACGCTCTGGATCTAAGTGGTGTCAGTAATTATTCTTTAGGACAACTTGAATATCGCGAAGCACTCACCATCGCGCGTGAGATGGACGTTGCATTACGTCGTGAAGGCAAGCTTAGTTCTATCGATGTGGTGGAGCATTGCCCAAGCCGTGAAGCCTGGGATAAGCGTGGTGAAACCGCACAGTGGGTTATGGATATTCTTACTAATATTTTTGGAGAGAATATTTTTAATGCTGCAAGGAAATATTGATCTTCTCATAACCGAATCTTAACTAAGCCCTGGTCTAATGGCTCTGTGAGTCAAGTTGATAATAACTCAAACGTCAAACCTTCAGTATCTAATTTGCAGATATCGCAATTAGAAAAGCTGGAGCAAGATTTACATGGTAAATTGCAGGAACGCAAACAATCTCTATCACAGACAGGTATTGTTAATGATATTCAGCTTGCAGAAGACACTCAAGTTCAAACTATAAAGAAAGCTTTATCCCAAATACAAGAAGCTAGGGCCCAAGTAGATCCTAGAGTTACTAACCATTTAGCTAGAGCAGGACAGTTAGGTCAGGTAGAGCCGCAAGCAATTAAGGAAGTCTCAACAGACTCTATCAATGCTAGAGAAGCTGCACAAATCAAGGCTATACGAGCAGTATCTGGTATGGAACTTAGTCCTGGACAACAATTTGCTTCTCTTGCAGGACGCGAACCAAGCTATAACAGCTATATGAAAGCAAATATTCAAGGATTGTTTGCTTTAACAGCACTAAAAGGTTGATTTAATAACCAAGATAAGATATTCTTGATAAGAATGAACTTCTTGTCGTATATTTTGCCACTAACGCCTTCAACAAGGAGAGATATAAATATTGGGTTTGGTAAGACGCTCTTAAATACAGCGATTCCCTATAAGGCTTTAATACGATATTTTTTATCGAAGAGAACAGCTTTACCTCCACATGCAGAGGAAGTATATAATCGATTTCGCTTTTTTACTGGTGCAGCTAATTTTGAAGCTCCTTTCACTGAACTATCCCCAGAAAGTGAAAGACAAGTGAAAGATATGATAATTGACCTCGCTAGTAAAACAGAAATACCTGGGTCTGTAGCTGTAAAGTCAATTTTGCAATGTAAAAATGCTTTAATGGGTATTGGATTAGTTGCAAAAAAAGCTCTTACCGAAAAGCCTGCAGAGCTAGTTTCTAATACTAAACCTCTATCTTCAACTAAACAAGTAAATAAGAGACATGTTGAGGAAAAGAAAGAGGAAGAGCAGAATATCTCATTAGCAGATAGGTCCGTTACACGTGAAGAAAGAAGAAAGTTGTTGGAAGACTTATCAGGTCAATCGGTCACATTTATGTTATAAAAAAACTTTATCAAAACCCTTGACATTTGTATTTACTTAATGCTAGTATTAATTCTGTAAATACAGAAAAGGCTCCCCAACCGAATGGGTATTTACATTCATAGATAAGTCATAAATATAGATTTACTTTATTTTATAGTTTTGCTATAATTTAGAGTAAAGTGGTTGAATACAGCATGAATCCAACATTAACTAGTCAATCTAGTGAGCTTAGCTCATTGGGTGCTGCCTCTCGCTTTAGGCAGGCCAAGCTAAATCCTCGCGAAGATGGTAATACAGTAAATATAGCTGCCGAAATTGAGGCTGGACAGAGAGAAGTTTCAGAAACCAAAGAGTTAACTGCGGCAGAGTTTGATTTATTAACAGATATCCGTAATATTGATGAATTTACACCTTCTACTGTTGAGGGTATTCAAGACAAGGATATGAACAAGGACGGTGATGGCCGTCGTAAGCGCAGAGAAAGACGTATAGGTGTTCGTAAAGTTAACTCGATTGAAGAGGATGAATATGATGAAGAGGATGTTTATGGGTTCCTTGGTTATTTAGATAGACTCTGGAAACGTCTCACTGAGCTGGTTCAAGAAGTAACTGATGAGTTTGATAATTGGAATAAGTGGTTCAAGAAAGAGAAAAAAGTACCACCAGCCATGGAAAGATCTAGGGTGATGTATATCAGAGACGAGTATCAAGTCAATCGTAGTCCACATTTATGGAAGTCTGATCCTAATCGTAATTGGGTTCTAGGTTTTGGCCATAATAAAGTTAATAATATAGTGTCTTCTATTCTTTATAAATATCAGAATGAGACTATTTCTAAAGACGCATAATTGAGCCCTTATTGAACTCTTTATCAAATCCCTTAACCTTCATGCTTTGTATCAGTACAACACATGGCAAACCGATTACTAACTAACCTACATAAATCAGCAACTGACCTCAATGAGAGCAGTTTTGTAAGTGGCATCCGCGCTAAAATTCAGGAAATTGGCAGTAAAATGCCTGATTTAATGGGTAGCGTGGATGTCACTGGGCATTTTAAACTCAAGCAAATCAAACAGAATCTGCTTAAAAAACTCGACAAAAAACGTCGTAAGTTCAAATTAGCTTTAGAAGCATTGGGTTGGGGAACTCTAGCAGATCTTTTAGAATCCGCATTCTGCGGCCAAGAATTAGACGTCTGGGTTTAGAAAGAGCTTTGTAAATAGGGGAATTTTATGAAAGCAAATCGTTCTGAGCTTGCAACTAGTGATTTATCAAAGACATCAGTAACAAAAGTAAACAGACATATCCATAAACGGGATAAGTCAAAAGCAAAATTAGAAGAAGCTGCTGCAAGGGCAAGAGAATTGGCAGGTTCTCCAACAACTCATAAGGGTTATCCTCATTTAATATTAAGTTCGTCTGAGATGCTTGTAAAAGCAAAAGATGAAACAGAGAGATCAGTGAGAGTCGAAGGTACTTTTGCTGGAAGAGATTTTAAAAAAGGTGAAAAAATTAGGGTTCTGGGAGGTGAAACTTATTCCAGGATTAAGATTCATAAATTAATTGAGCGAGGAAAAATTCATAATGATGATCCTTTGCAAATTGGAAGAAGAAAATACGTTGTTCTTGGTGAAGATTCAAGAAAGATCAATCATAGTTGTGAACCTAATGCTGGTATAAATGGTAAACAAAAATTAATTGCGATACGTGATATCAAGAAAGGTGAAGAAATAACTTTTGATTATAGTACTACTGCTCATCCAGACATAACTCCAAAGATATGGACTATGGAATGTAATTGTGGAGTAGAAGCATGTAGAGGAAAAGTACAAAATGTTTCTACTATTCCTCCCGAAATTTTAGCTAAATATCTCAAAGCTTCTGCTATTCCTGACTATTTAATTCCAATAGCAGAGAAAATAGTTAATTCTTAGACTTAACTCTGCGGAGCGGCTCTTAGAGATTTATTCGGTCTATGTTCTTGTCTAGGTCTTGCGATGGCAAGAGTGTCATCTGGAACGTTTTTAGTTATAACAGAACCTGCAGCGATATTACTTCCTTCACCGACTTCTACCGGTGAAACTAATACAGAATTAGCTCCAGTAGAGGCGTTGGCTTTAATAACACATTGATGCTTCTCGCCAGTGCGATGATCGTAGTTGGCGATTACGGTTCCAGCACCGATATTTACACCAGTCTTAAGTTTAGCGTCACCGATATAGCTCAAATGCGCTGCTGCACAGTTGTTGCCGATAGTAGAGTTCTTCACTTCTACGAAGCTTCCTACTCTAACATTATCTGCGATATCAGATCCATCTCTAATATGCGCAAATGGTCCTACCTGGGAATTCTCTCCGATACAACTACTTGCAATATGCGATTGAATTACTGTAGAACCATTACCTATCTCAGAAGGTCCATAGATAGTGGTGTTAGGACCAATAGTACAGTTGTTTCCTATTATCACTTTTCTTTGAATGTAAGTCCCTGGCATGATTACAGTATCGTGACCGATATCAGCATCAGAGCTAATCATAGTGGTAGTAGGATCTACGATAGTAACACCGTTCTTCATTAACTCATGCAGAGTCGCTTCATTCTTGAGCTTCCATACTAAGGCCAAATCCTCTCGGGTATTGACTCCCAGCACTTCATAAGGATTGTCGAGAGATACAGTACCTATAGCTTGACCTTGCGAATATGCCCAAGCAACTAAGTCTGTTAAGTAATATTCTTCTTGAGAATTATCGCTCTTGAGTGCATCGAGTCCAGGTGCTACTGTACTCCACTCGAAACAATAGACTCCTGCATTGACTTCTGTGATAGTGCGCTCGGCTTCACTGCAATCCTTATCTTCTTTAATCGCAATCACGTGCTTGTTTTTACGAATGATTCTGCCGTAACCATGCGGATGCTCTAGGTTACAAGTAAGAAAGCTAAAGTCCATTATATTGTCGTGGTGAAATTGCAGTAGTTTATCGAGAGTCTCTGAGCGGATTAGAGGAGAGTCTCCGTTAACCACCATTACCGTTCCCTCATAATCTCTTAGAGTTTCACGTACACACATTAACGCGTGTCCAGTGCCGAGTTGTTCTTTTTGGATAACAGTGGTGACTGGATAAGCATGCAAGAAGCCCTCTAAATCTGTAGCTTTATAACCGCAAACTACGATGATTTCTTCGTCAGGTATTTCAGCAAGGCTCTCCAAGACCCAGGATAGTATTGGTTTATCAAAGACTCTATGTAACACCTTCGGTGTCTTGGATTTAAGCCTAGTGCCCCTTCCTGCTGCTAATACAATGGTTTTTACCATGTTCGCTATCTTATCACTTCAGTAGAAAATTAGATCTTTATATTTTCCTTATTATTAATAATTATTTAATCTTGTAAAGACTAGACATGGACTAGGTGCTTTGCTATCATTGTAAGAACCGACAATAAATAGTCAGTCGACATCTTTCCAAGCTTCTGTATCAAACTTGGTTTTAAAGCTGAAGGCATTGCTCTTGGAGTATTGCTAGATCTTAAGTAAAACAATCTGTTAGTACGCTTTAAATTTTAAGAAGTCAATAGTCTTGGCTCCTGGTTTGACGCGTTTGAGTGAGGAAAAAGACATGGTTGCACCATTAGCATTAATTACATTAGCAGCACCATTAGTTGGATTGGCAAGCTTAGCGACTCTTGGTCCTGCAAAATATCGTTCAGGTCATTCAATAGCAGAGAAGTGGTTTTTTGGTAATGGTAATACATTCACAAAGGACCGTGAGCTTGGTTGTGCTTTGGCAGCAAAAGATACTCCTAAATCTATCGCAGCCTAGTTTAATTAGAATTTTATATAGCAGCAGCTAAACTTTTAGATTTCTCTCTATGACTTTCTGAATGTTCTGCTTTAAGATTTTCAATTTTAGTTTCAGGTTTTACTGTTTCGGTTTTTATTGCTTCAGTTTTAATTTCAGGTTTTGTTTTTACTTGATTAGGATCTACGCCTAATTCTTCAAGTTTAATGGCAAGTTGTTTTTCAAGTTTCTCTGCTTCTAGTTTAGCTTCGTGTGTTTTAATTACATTGTCTATCTTAGTGACTTTCTCTTCGTATTGTTTTCCACTATCTTTCACTAGATCATAAACTTCAAACGGTGACAGGAAAGTATGTTTAGTAAGTAACCAAAGTGTCTTAAGCCAATTATCTTCGAATTGTTCAGATCCTTCCTTAGCTTCAGATTTATTTTTTTGTATGTCTATATCATACATGTTCTTGATTTTAGGATCAAAAATTCTCCACTCATAAATAAATGGTAAAGGGAATCTTGTGTAAACGTTTTGTGTGAGGAATTTGATTGCAGGCTTGGTCAGCTTCTCCATTAAGTTTGCAAATGGTTTAAGTATTTTGTAACTTAGATAGCTCCATTCAGGGCTTATTCTATTGTTTTTGGCGATACGTTGTACGCCTGATTTCAGGAAGGTTATAGGCACTTCAGTAACTATTCGCATTATAGTAGACAGAGTAAATCCATTAATGAATGGAATACGGTCAGAGAGTACCGATGCTAAAGCATCACAAGTATATTGAACGAATGGTAAGAAGGTCTTGTCTTGAACCGAGTTCTCAAAGCAAGCGTCAAAGTTCTTACCTTCTAAGTGAATATTAGTTGAAGAGCTAACTACCGTAGTATTTAATCTATTGAATGTGTTCCATAATATATTGAGGAAACCTCTTAATGGACTACCTTTAACATCAGCAAAACCCGCTTGCTGAGTCTTTTTCG
The DNA here is from genome assembly GCA_964512985.1 of uncultured Gammaproteobacteria bacterium. Taxonomy (GTDB): domain Bacteria; phylum Cyanobacteriota; class Vampirovibrionia; order LMEP-6097; family LMEP-6097; genus CAYPGT01. Next base: position 61,468 of record CAZELI010000001.1, read on the forward strand.
GCAGTAATAACATCGAAGCTAAGAAAGAGCCACCAATAGAAGTAAAGAACCATGGATAATTTACTTTTGGTTGTGTTTTAAGTGGTTCACCATCTTCTTTAAGAATAACCTTACCTTGAGAATCTTTAATTACTTGACTATCATGTATACCAAGAGAGTATTTAAGAATAGTGTCCAAGCTAGGTTTGATTTTAGTTTCAAAGTATTTGCTGATGGTGTCAGCTACAGCTGCTATCGGACGTTTGGCTACTTCTTTAGCTAATTCTTGCTCCTCTGGTGATGAATGGTGTTTGGCAGATTTCTTGCTGACATTTTGATGTCTAGTCGCGGTTCTAGATGCAAATACTGTTTGTATAGCAAGAAGTTGTGACGATATCTCTGAAGGTAAATGTGGGAGCGTGAATCCCAAGATTTTAGTCTTACCATTAAAAAGTCTTTCAGTAATAGTATTAATAAAGTCACAAGCGAAACGTGAACATAAATCATCAAATGTAGTCTTAGTAATAGATTCTTCCATGGTGACATGGCTATCTTTTATAAAATTACTAATTACTGATGGTAAGTAAGATCCAGTGGTAATTCTGGTCAGAGTTTTAATCAGATCAAAAAATAAGCCTACAAAAAAAGAACGCTCCTCAAGTGAAGGAGCGTTCTTTGGTTTAGAAATAGCTGGTGCCGTGTTTGTTTGAACCTTGGCACGATCAAAGTTAGCTGGGGCCGTACTATGTTTGCTAGCACCCGAGCTAGTCGAGACTGGAGATGATTGGATTGTTGTTGACACAGTATCTGTTAATACGCTTCGCTTATAATTCTAAAATAACATGACGTGTTTGTGCTTTAAATCCTTCTCATATTGACAAATTTAAAAGTGATTATATATTTCGCTTTTACTTAATTTTTCATTTTTATTTAAAATATAGACAGTGGGCAGGTTCTGTGTCATTTTTACTTCGCCAATTTGAGTGAAATTTAGGGGTATTTGCTCAAAACATCCTAATAATTCGTAATCTTCACCCCCATACAAAGCTAAAGATAAGTCGATGTTATTGTCTTTGGGAATTAGGTCTGGATCAAGCTCTATGTCTACCTTACTTTGTTCAACAATAGCATAAAGCGCCTGTGCTAGCCCGTCACTGGTGTCCATTAAGGCGCCCCGCTTATTATTCAGAAAAATACCCTGGGCTTCTTTAAGGCGGGGCTGAGGACGTAAATGAGAAAAGTGTCCACCTGGGGTGCTATTACCAAACTTACCTGTCACGCAAACCTTGTCTCCAGGCTGTGCGGTGCTACGTAATAGTGGTTGGGCAGCTTTACCAATTATAGAGATAGAAATAAAAGTGTCCGTTTTTGAGGCGGTGATATCCCCACCGATGACTTGAGGATTACCAAATTTCCTCGCGCATTCATTTAATCCTGTGTAGAATCCTCTCACCCATTCTTCTTTATTAGGAATCTGCTTACTTAATGATAGTCCTACTAATACCCATAGTGGCTCGCCTGCCATGGCTGCTATATCTGAAATATTGACAGCGAGTGCTTTCCAACCGATGTCTTCAGGACTAAAATAATCTTGCGAGAAATGCACTCCCTCAATAAAATTATCGACGCTAAATAAATAATTAGTTCCAGCTATATCAATCACCGCACAATCATCACCGATCTTAGAAGGATCTGGTAGAAGGGATTTGATGAGCTTGATTAATGTTTCTTCCATTACAAATTCTTCAACACTAATATTTCACTGCCTTTGGTTTCAAACTCAATGGCACACTCCGCGCCCACAAGTAAGATCTGAATAGTGTAATAAACCCAAAACATTAACATTACTAAAGATCCCATTGAACCATAGAAATCAATAATCATGCTTAGGGAGAGAGACAGAGCGATGATATATTTACCGATTTCAAAGAGTACTGTTGCTACAGCAGTTCCGACTAAGGCTGATGTCCATTGGATTCTACGGTTCGGTAAGAATTTATACGTAATTAGCAGTATTGCGCCTAGAATCATTGTAGAAGCCAGGTTGTTAAGAGTATGCAGTAATCCAATATCAGGGAAGTCATCATGAAACTGCAAACTTATTTTATTAAGAGTGAAGTTGATTATTAGAGTTATAAAAATCAATAGGCAAGTGAGAGTTACAAAGATAAATGAAAGTGCTTGCTGCTCAAGAAAGCTTTTAATTTTACTTTTTTGGGTTTCTGTTTTGACTCTGTAGATGCGATTGAGAGCGGTGTTTAGTTCCGTAAAGATCTTAGCTGAGGCATAGAAAAGAAGTAAGAAACTTATTATAGAATTAGTTAAATTGAAGTTTGCTGAATTGTTGAAGATGTCTTGTATCGCAATAATTATTTCTGGACCAGTGAAGTTTTCCATCCATTCGAGCATAAGTTTCTCTACATGCTCTTTATGGAAGATGAGAGTCGCAAAGTTAAGACAGAGAAACAACAGCGGCGGGAAGGAAAATAGCGTATGAAAGGTTATCGCTGCAGCTTTATCAGAATTAGCATTAAAGAACCAATTCTGAATAATCCTGGTCAAAAATTTTGGTTGTTTTGGCATTGGAGTTAATAACTATTTTACATCACTAATCTGAAGTTTATTTTGAGCATCTGCTATGATTATTTTGATGCAAATTCACGACCCAAAAACTAGAAGAGAAGCTGGCTTACCTCCACTAGATCGAAAGTTACCACCGAGGCCTATGTCATGGACATCTAGAGCAAGAGTAGCATTAGCGTCAACTATGTTAAGTCTAGCTACTTTGCAAGCTCAGCCAGAAAGTACTTCTACAAGAGAATTGCACCAACCACAACCAACAGCACCAGAAAGAGGTTACGAACCCATACCACAAAAAGCCCGTCCTTCAGTAATACCTGCTCCTGAACCAGCTACGCTTCATCAAGAACCAGCACCAGCCAAGAAATCAATCTTACTACTGCCAATATTGCCTTTACCAGTGCCTAAGCAAGTGATGGAAGTAAACTATGAATTAACTTAGTAGTTCTTACTAACTCAGTTTATTGCGTGTCGGATAGTTTCAAAATCTACAGGCTGGGCTTTTCCATTAAAAGACCCTTGAGTTTCCCAATCAGTGTTTGATTCTGACTGAGAATCTTCGTCTTTACCACCTGTAAAGTGAGTTGGAAGATCTTCTTTTTCTTGTTCGTATTTTCCAGATAAGGTTAATTTAACGTTAGGATCTTGTTTAGAAGCTCTTGAATATATGCAATCATCGTCTTTCCAATATCTCACAGAATATTTATCAGAGTCTTCTATAGCACCCTTTGTAAGTTTTTGACCGTCATGAAGAAGGCTTATACGTTTAGGTAAATCTAAAGAGGCTGGATCTCCGCTACTTTGTTTCTTTAATTCAAGTTCCTTTGTCTCAGAACGAGTAAAATCATACTTTGCTTCACGTTTAATTTCGCCATCTTCTGATTGATACATAAGTTTTATGATTCCATGATTCTTACTTTTAAAAGTCTCGTCTAAGGCTGCGAATAAATCTGTAAATCTTGTTAGTTCTTGGTTAAACAGACTCTTTGCTTTGGTCCTTCTATCAGCTGAAGCTCTACCTTCAAGAGGTAAAGATTCAGACCTAGCTTGAACCCAAGATTTTGCATTTAAGAAGTTTAAGTTTATTTTTAAGTTTATTGGAGGAGTTTTATTCATACTTTTATATTAAACTAATCCTTAATAAAATTGCAATACCTACGCTATCATATGTCTATGCGTGCGATTTACCCTGGCAGTTTTGATCCACTTACCTTAGGACATTTGGATATTATTCAGCGGGCTTCGAAGATTTTTGATCAAGTTCTGGTGCTTATATCGGAGAATCCTGATAAATCAGGTCATATTAAGATTGCAGATCGTATTAAGCTTATAGAAGAAGCAACTAAGAACCTAGACAATATACAGGTCGGTTCCCATTTGGGTTTAACAGTGGACTATGCTAAAAAACATAAATTCCATGTGCTTGTTAGAGGTATTAGAGCAGCGTCGGATTTTGAAACGGAGCTGGAGATGTCCCAAATTAACCATAGTCTCTCAGATGGACTAGAGACTGTATTTCTTATGACTAGCCCTGAATATTCGTTTATTAGAGCTAGTAGAGTTTGGGAATTAATGGAGTTTGGTGGTGATTTGGGAGTATTAGTACCAAATAATGTCAAGAAATATCTAATACGTAAAACACCTCAGCGGTGATATACTATATAACGTCATTATTGGGGAAATTTTGTTCCTGGGAGCTGAGGAGAATTTGTGGATATTTACGAAAAAATTGATGAAATAGGAGAATACATTGATCAAGCTAAAATTATCCCTATTATTAATCAAAAACTCCTTGATGTAGATTATCTTATGAAGTCGCTTGAGGAGCTTTATGCCTCTGTCCCAGCTGAAGTTAAGCAAGCTAAAGAATTTATTTCTAAGTTAAAAGAGCGCGAAGAAGAATTAGAAAGACACGCTAAGGAATTAATGGAGCGCACTAAGGCTGAATGTGAGCGGTTAATGACTATTGCTCAAGCCGAGTCTAGGAGACTGATTGATAATCATGAGATCAGATCTATGGCAGAAGATCAAGCACGCCAAATTCAAACTCAGGTTATAGAACAAATAGAATACATGCGTAACGAAGCCAGTCTAGAAATAGAACAGATTAGAAGAGAGTCATTAGATAAGGCTCGTGAGCTAGAAGATGCTGCTGTTAAGCAATCAAGAAAGGTTAGAGTTGAGGCCGATCAATATGCTGATGAGGTTTTGACACATATAGAATCGACACTTACACAAATTCAAGCGATTAGTAAGAACAGTCGTAAATACTTTGTGAACCATAGAGAGCAGGATATACTCGAAAGATCGAGCATGAACTAAATCTTAAATAATTGTTTCTTATAGCAATCTAAAAGCCAATTTGCTAGTATCTTACATGCACTAAGCGGAAGTGGCTCAGTGGTAGAGCATTTCCTTGCCAAGGAAAGGGTCGTGAGTTCGAATCTCATCTTCCGCTCCATTTTCTTACAGAATCCTTTTGTAAGAAACAAAAAATTTCCTATGGAAATTTTTTGGGAGTTCGAATCTCAAGGCGACTTCGTCGCCTATTTCCGGGTCTCTGGTTCTCAATTTGAGTTATCCAGTGAGCGCTCCGGAAGAATCCGCTCCATTTTCTCTTAAGTAAGGCAGCCCGAAAGAATTGAAGGCAGGACGGGCTTTAAAGGGTTCTGTGCTTTCAAAAAGGTAAATAAAAAATGACAACAGAAAATTTAGTAGATTTAGACAAGGAGTTTGCAAGGTTATTAGACAAGACCCAAGCAGCTTCTACTTTCCAAGTAGGCCAAATTATCCAAGGTAAGGTAATTCAGTTTGAAAAGGAAGGTGCGCTAATAGATACTGGCACTAAGGCTGAAGCGTTTCTACCTTACAAAGAAGTTAGTAATAGAGAAGATCATCTCAAGCCAGAAGATGTAATTCAGGTTGGTAACGACTACGAGTTTTATGTATTGAAAGAAGCTGGAGACAAGAATCCTCTTTTAGTTTCTTATAAGAGAGTTGCTCAAGCACGTGGATGGGTACGTTTAGAAGAGTTGAGAACTAAGGATGAAAGCATTGAAGGAGAGGTTGTTGCTCTTGTTAAAGGTGGAATTGTTGTAGAGTCTTATGGTGTTAGAGGTTTCATTCCTGCTTCGCAATTGCGTTTGCGCGGAGAAGCTAACAATGCTAAAGGTTCTAAGATTGAGTTTAAGATTCTTGAGTTAGATAAGCGTAAAGGTAAACTTATTTGTTCTCAGAAGATTGCATTAGAAGACGAGAAGTCTGGCTTAAGAGATAAAGCTATCAACGAATTAGAGATAGGACAAGTGATTTCTGGTGAAGTTGTGAGAGTTGCTGAGTTTGGAGCATTCATTGATATCGGTGGTATAGATGGTTTACTTCCAGTCTCTGAGATCTCTTGGAGACGTATTGCTCACCCTCGTGAAGTAGTGAGTAACGGTGATAAGATCTCTGTTAAGATCCTCAAGATTGATAAAGCTACTAAGAAGATTTCACTTAGCTATAAGCGTCTTCAACCAGATCCTTGGACTGAGATTGAAGGTAAGTTTGCTGAAGGCATGATCGTTAAAGGTAGAGTTGTGAAGCTTGCTGTGTTTGGTGTATTCGTAGAAATATATCCAGGTGTAGAAGCGCTTCTTCCAGTGTCAGAGATTACTGATGATGAGGAAGATCCAGCACCAGATCATTACTTGAAGCCTGAAGATGAAGTAGAAGTTCTTATTAAGAAGTTCTCTCCGTACGAAAGACGTATTAGTCTGTCACTTAAAGATGTAACTCGCGGATAATTCTATTCTTCAGAAAGTCTGTAATCGTCATCCCGAGGAGTCCACGAAGTGGACGACGTCGGGATCCAGTCATAAATATAAAATATTGTAACTTTCGACTGGATTGCTACGCCGCTTCGCGGCTCGCAATGACGCTGCTAGATTAATCTTTAGGCAGACTGTATATTCAGTCTCGTATATAAAAAACTATCTTCAAAAATTTTTCTATTATTATCGATAGAACGAATTGCTAGTAGTCGTTCCTTGCTTATGGCGGGTTTGAATTTATTCGCCACTCCTCTCTGAGCAAGCAGTAAATCGCTGTAGTCAACTTCGGAAGAAGAGTTAGGCTTAATTGCCAAACTCCTGAATCCCATATTAGCACCGCGAAATGCTGCTCGCATCTTGAACCCCCAAATAAGAACCTAATAAAAAATAATTACAAGAAACTATGTAGGACTAATCGATAGCGTGGGCTTTTTGTAAATTACCCCATGCTGCCCAGGCTTTTTCTTCAAAATCAACAAGCACGTTTAATGGTGCTTTATGTTTTAAAGCTTTCTGTTTATATTCTTCTAAAATTGATTTTAAAATCGGTTTTGGAGTTTGCATCCAACTTAACCTAGATAATTCTTTTCCACCCAATAACAATTCAGACATCCCAAATCCCCCTTAAAAACCCTTGTCTTATCTTTATGCCCAAATTTTAGGTGTTTGTAACATAATATTACTATGAAACAATCAAAAAAAAGTCTAACACTAAAGTTTGATAAAAATGTTCATGATCAACTTGTGACTACTGCTGTTTATGAAAATAGAAGTGTGACAAATCTGGTAGAAACTTTACTTTTGCAGAAATTAGCTGAAAATAATTTTGAAACTAAATTAGAAAAAGCTAAGAAGTAATGATACTAGTTATTTTTTATACAAACAAACAACTCTATCTAATTTAAGTCCTTGATCTTCTTTCAAGAAGGCTGAGTTGTAGCAGCTGGTTCTAGGGATGTCGTCATTGATGATTAGTTCTACACTGAATCCAGTTTCTTCGGCTTCCTGAGCGATGATTTCTGCGGTGATAATTTTATATGGACCAGCTTTAGTTTTTTTAATAACGTCACCGACTACATAGAATGCCCATCTGCCAGATTTAAGAACCTTGAAAGCTTCTTCTAAATGCTGGCGCATTGCAACTCTATATTTATCTTCGACAGCAGTGTGTAAAGTTTGTTTGTGAACTTCCTTGAAATTAAATCCTAAGAACCACTCCCTAAGCCAATTGTCCCAAGCATAAGTTTGTGCTGTGAAGTATGGGGGGCTCGTCACTATTAGATCAATGCTGTCATGTAAGCTTGTAGGTAGGTCCATTGCGGAACCAAGTATTGCTCTTCCAGGATGGGCATTCACGCCGCTAGAGAGAAGTTTCTCTGAGCGTTTGATAAGGCATTCTTTAAGATCACGATCTGGTTTCTCAAGCCCATGCTCTTTAGAGTATTTAGCGACGTAATTAGGAGCCATGCTGTAACTATGAGAACAAGGCACTGAGAGGCTTAGCTCAGATGAACCATGTATGATACCAATAATTACTCCTACCCAATATTGAGCATAACTAGCATTCTTGGATTTTTTAGCTTGCTCGAATTTAGGAGCATCGATATAACTTAGATGTCTAAATGAATAATCTTGATTAATAGCTTCTCTGAATCCCAAGATTTGTTTAAGGACATTGTCATGATAAAAAACCTTAACTTCTTTAGGAACTGCTGCTAGATCAGCTTTGCTAGGTTGAATAAACTCAAGTTTTTGTAAATAAGCAACTGCATCATCGTGATTAATTGAGAGGGTCTTAGCTGCAGTGAGTGCATAAGCTTCTGGAGCTACATCTAATCCAATACCATGACGTTGATTTAAACAGGCTTGCAATGCAGTAGTGCCTTTACCAGAGAATGGATCAAGGATAGTGTCACCTTGGTTACTAAAGTTTTGGATAAAGTAATCTGTTAATGCTGGTGGAAATGAACCTGATCTAGAAGCCATGCCATGCAGACTATGACCCCAATTACGTTTCTTTTCTTTCCAGGAATCATTGAGGAAATAACTACTAGTGAAGTAACGATTTTTACGTGACTCTATATATTCTTCATCTATAAGCTCAGCTAGACCGGCTCTTAATAGTGTGGGTTTATTTTTCTTTTTAACTTGTGTTTGGGCCACAAATATATTAGTCGTTCATTGGGCCCACAGTGTTCCTGGGAACAATTTTTAACTAGCTATCTTTGGGTTTGTTAAATAAAGGTTTAATAAATTCTCTGTACTTTGCTCTTATAACATTACGTTTGATTTTGAGGGTTGGAGTAAGTTCCCCGCCTTCTATGGTTAGTTCATTATCAAGAATATGAAAAGCTTTCACTTGCTCATAGCGACCGAGATTAGGGCTAAGTCGAGTGATTTCAAATTCTATTAAATTATAAACTTCTAGTAATTCAGAGAGTTTTTTACCTGGGGCTATTTCTATCTTTTGATGATGTAAATATTCCTTCACTTGATGTTCGTTGAGAACAAGTAAGGCTGCTAAGTATTTCTCTTGGTCACCAAGTATCACCGCTTGATTAATATATTTACTCTGGAGTAATATATCTTCTACTCGTTGCGGAGCTATATTCTTACCACCTGCAGTAATAATAAGGTCTTTTTTGCGTCCAGTGATAGAGAGGTAGCCATCTTCATCAAAGCTTCCAAGGTCCCCAGTATGAAACCAACCTTCGATGTCTATCGCTTCGGCAGTGTCTTCTGGTCTCTTATAATATTCCTTAAACACCGAGTCACCACGGCAAAGTATCTCTCCATCATCAGCAATCTTAACTTCGAAATGAGTGAACGGAATACCGACGGTTCCAGGTCTGTTAGCCCAAGGTGGATTAACGGTAATAGGAGCAGAAGTTTCGGTTAGTCCGTAACCCTCTACTACAGAGAATCCTAGAGCAAGGAAGAAGTAAGCTAGATCTTTAGAGAAGGGCGCCCCACCTACTACAAATACTTTAAGCTGAGGAGCAATTTTTTCTTTGACCTTAGAAAGTATCATATTTTGGGCAATACTATGCTTGAGTTCTAAACTCCAATGAATTTCTTCCTTGGCAATTTTTTTCTTAGCATATTCTATTCCTAGTTCTAATGCCTTCTCAAAAGCCTTTCTGCTAATAGGATTCATTTGGCTTACACTTAGCAGGATCTTAGTATGTAATTTTTCCAGGATACGCGGTACCACGTTCATCATATTGCACTCAGATTCAATGAGTAGTTTAGGTAATGCTTCGGCTGACTCACAGTAAGTGAATACTACACCCTGGTCTATGCCATAAATCTGCGAAGCGACTCTCTCAAATATATGTGCAAGTGGCAGAAATGAGAGCATATTAGTGTTTTCATCGAAGGGCACATATTGATAAAACGATAAAGCTGCTACTAGAAAATTTCTATGACTTAGTACTACACCTTTAGGTTCACCTGTTGTTCCTGAAGTATAAATGATGCTAGCTAAGTCATCTAGATTGACTTCAGGAATTTTCCTTTCAATTAATTGAGGATCTTTTTTAAGTTCTAGGGCGCCGATTCTTCGGAGTTCATCTAATACAAGGATTCTGTGATCATTCACTGGAATATCACCCTTATCATCCATGACAATTACATAGCGCAAATGCGGTAGGCGAGACCAAGCTGCACGAAGTTTTTGTAATTGGATTTTATTGCGGACTATGACTACTTGTAATTCGGCGTGATTAACTATGTATTCAATCGTGTCACTGGTAGAGTTGTGATACATTGGTACGGTACAAGCACCAAGACTTAAAATTCCAAAATCGCATGGTAACCAATGATGACAAGTCTCAGCAATAATTCCCACCATGTCACCTTTCTTTACTCCAAGCTTTTGTAAGCCAGCAGCTATCTCTTCTACCTTAGTTTTAACTTCTTTCCATGTAGAATCTATTAATGGTCTATTAGGATGCACTTTATGACGCATTAAGATTTTTTTCGAGTTTGCCTCGGCTCTTTTGAAAAATAGATCAGCTAGGTTTTTATATTTCATTCATGCTTAACCTTTATTAATATACCCCTAGCGTATATAGCCGCACTACTTGGATATAATTACTCATCCGATCAAATAATTGTTAATCTATCTAAATTTCATTTTATGTTGTGGTTGCGCGCCTTCGGCGCGCTTTGTCCTGCGGACTGCTAATAATTTATCGTATTAAGCCGTGCGCAGCGCAACCGCCGCGCAGCGGCGGAACCCAGACCCTATCCGGGTTTTAGGGATTGAAATGAAAATATTATAGAAATAGGCGAGTAGTTATCATTGGATAATACAGATAACATAAGTGACGGGGATCAAGAAAGAATAATAAACGTCATTAGTCTTAGGGCAAGTTTTGCCTTGAATTGCTTATGAACACTTATAAATATCTAGCAAGAAATTCACAGGGGCAGACTAAGTCTGGAGCAATAGACGCTAATAATATTGAGCTTGCTAAATTTTCTTTACGTAAGCAAGGTCTATGGGTAATTAATATTAACTATTCTGGGGCGAAGAAAGATTCTACTGCTAATGATAAAGTGCAGGCTAAGTCTGGTTTCTTTGAGAAGAAGATTTCTCTTAAGGACATGGTTATTTTTTCAAGACAGTTCGCTTCAATGATTGAGGCTGGTATTGCGATGCTTAGGGTGATTACCGTTCTTATCGAACAAACAGAAAATCCTAAACTATCTAAAATGCTTGAAGAGGTGAAGGTAGATATTGAGCAAGGTGTGCCTCTTTCTGAATCTCTCGCTAAGTTTCCAGAAGCATTTGATCGTTTGTATGTGGCAATGGTCAAGGCTGGTGAAGCTGGTGGTGTACTCGATAAAGTTCTGAATCGTTTAGCTGGTTTCCTTGAAGCGAGAAGTAAATTAACTCATAAAGTTAAAACAGCAATGACTTATCCCATCACGGTTTTAATCATCTCAGCTGTAGTAGTTTGGGTGATGCTAACTTTCATTTTACCTAAATTCTCTGCTATCTTTGAAGGTACTGGTAATAAGCTTCCAGCCTTTACACAAGCTTTAATCGATGTAAGTAATTTTCTTCGTTCTCCATGGGTTCTGGTATTAGGTGTCATAGCTTGGTTTATAGTGAATGCTGTTAAATCTTGGTATGCAACTGATTCTGGAAGATTTACTTTGGACTCTCTTCTGTTAAAGGTCCCAGTATTTGGAGATATATTTAGGAAAGTTGCTGTAGCAAGATTTACTAGAACTTTTGGTACTCTGGTAGAATCTGGTGTTCCTATTATTACTGCTTTAGAGGTGGTGAAAGAATCTGCTGGCAATGCTGTCTTAGAGAGGGTCGTAGATGATGTGAAGCACGAAGCAGAGGAGGGTGGTGCTATATCCACACAACTCGGTAAGTCTGATATATTCCCACCAATGGTTACACAGATGGTGGCTATCGGTGAAGAATCTGGTGAATTAGAAAACATGCTTGGTAAAATTGCTGACTTCTATGATGATGAAGTAGACGCTGCTGTAGAATCTCTCACCGCCCTCATGGAGCCAATCTTCATTGTTGTACTTGGTGGTATTGTTGGTACTATCCTTGTTGCGATGTATCTTCCGATATTTGATGTTATTAAAACAATCCAATAGACTTTCTTAACCTCCAGGGGTTAAATGACCCCCTTGAAATCATAATTTAGTTCTAATGACTTTGATTTATACTCTGAAATAGGCTTGATGAAAGGCTTTACAAATAATTTCACAGAGGTTTTTTGACCCCTTTCATTTGATGAGGACTTTTTGCATAATGGATTTCTATGCATATAAGTGAACAGGAAATTTGGCACTTTGAATTATCAGAAAAGTTTCGAGCAGAAACATTTAGACAAGCTGGATATGTTTGTTTTACTCCTTTTTGTCTTATGGTTCTTCATTGCTTATTAACAGGATTTAAATATTATGACCATATGAATTTATGCGGTATAATTTCTTTGATGCTTGCATATTGTGGATATAAATTCATATCGAAAGCATATGGTTTGGTTTCTAGAGTTGATTGGAGTAAATATTATGCTGGATAGTATAGATGGAATAGTCACAATAGTTTGCTTAATATTAGGTACTGGAATAATTTTATATACGCCATTTGGTGTTACTCGTACTGCAAGAAAAATTGCTAAGGAAAACATTAAAAAACTTGGCTTGCCGCCAGAAGCTATTAAGAGTTTTCCATTCTAAATACTTCTTACTGGCACTCTCGCTTCTTTCATCGCTGCTTTAATCTCTGCGATAGTAAGTTCTTTATAATGTAGTAATGAAGCTAGTAGGGCGGCATCAGCACCTGACTGAAATGCTTTAATAATATCTTCTGTAGAACCAGCTCCACCACTAGCGATGATGGGTATATCTACTAAGGCTGCTGCTTGACTGGTGATGCCTAGATCGTAGCCAGCTTTAGTACCATCTGCATCCATGCTTGTTAATAATATTTCACCAGCGCCTAGGTCATAGACCTGCTTAATCCATTCCAGTGCATCTAGACCGGTATTTTCTCTACCACCTCTAACAAATACCTCCCATTTATTAGGGCTAGTTTGTTTTACATCTACTGCGATTACTATACATTGAGAGCCGAATCTATCCGAAGCTTCCTTGACTAATTTAGGATTACGAACTGCACCAGAATTGATTCCTACTTTATCTGCACCTGCCTTAAGTAAATTAGCTACATCCTCTACATTGCTGACGCCACCACCTACGGTTAATGGTATGAAAATTTTCTTAGCTGTGGCTTCGATGATTTGATAAGTAGCTTTGCGCTCTTCGTGACTAGCAGTTATATCGAGAAAGCAGATTTCATCAGCACCTTGATGATAATACAGCGCCGCTAATTCTACTGGATCACCAGCATCACGAATTTCGACGAAGTTAGTGCCTTTGACGACCCTCCCCTTATCTACATCTAAGCATGGAATTATGCGCTTACTAAGCATGAGTAGGATTATAACAAGTATCGGTGTAAAATAAAGTTATGTCTCCTCTTGAATCGATATTGCGCTTCGTGATTAAAGCTTTCTCAAGTTTATATTTTCATTTAATTTATAGTCCTAAGCAAAAGAGCCGCAAGTATCATGCGGTGTCAGGTAAGGTGCTGGGTAACGAAGAACTTTCTAATATGATAGACGCGAGTCTTGATATGTGGCTTACTACTGGTAGGTTTAATGATCAATTCGAGGAAAAGTTAGCTAAGTTTATAGGGGCAAGGTTTGCTCTTACTACTAACTCTGGTTCATCTGCTAATTTACTAGCTATCACAGCGCTTACTTCCCCTAAGCTCCAGCAGAGAGCTTTGCAAGCTGGTGATGAAGTGATTACTGTAGCTGCTGGTTTCCCTACTACTGTGAATCCCATCATACAAAACAATCTAGTACCAGTTTTCGTGGATGTGGAGCTTGGTACTAATAATATTAATGCTAACCAGATTGAGTCTGCCATCACTTCTAAAACGAAGGCTATCTTTGTTGCGCATACTCTTGGGAATGTTTATGAACTCGATAAAATTCAGGCTATATGTAAGAAGCATAATCTATGGTTAGTAGAGGATAACTGTGATGCTCTCGGTTCTAAATATCTAGGACAAAACACTGGGACCTTCGGTGATATATCTACTATGAGTTTCTACCCAGCGCATCATATTACTATGGGCGAAGGTGGTGCCTTAATCACTAATGATCCTTTATTACGTAAGATCATCATGTCCTTTAGAGATTGGGGTAGAGATTGCTGGTGTCCTGGTGGTCGTGACAATACTTGTAATAATCGTTTTGGATTCAGTCTAGGAGCCTTGCCTGAAGGTTATGATCACAAGTATATTTATTCACATATTGGTTATAACCTCAAGATCACTGACTGGCAGGCTGCATGCGGCTTAGCGCAATTAGATAAATTAGAGAGTTTTATTCAAGCACGAAAAAGCAACTTCGATATTTTAAGTGCTGGTTTGAAAGATTTAGAAGAATATTTAATACTGCCCCATGCAGTGGAGAACGCTGAGCCTAGTTGGTTTGGCTTCCCGATTACCGTTAAAGCTACTGCGCCTTTTAATAAGATAGAGCTTGCTCGATATTTAGAAGAGAATAATATCGGTACTAGACAATTATTTGCGGGTAATATTCTTCGTCAACCTGCTTACTTGGATAGAAGTTTCAAACTAAGAATTCGTGATTCTGAGTTATTAGATAGTAAGGACCTTACGGATAAGCATTATGCAATGCTCCCTAATTCAGATATAGTCATGAAACAAACCTTCTGGATTGGTGTCTGGCCAGGCTTACGCAGAGATGAGCTGGATTATATGATTAAGGTTATTCATGAGTTTTGTGGTAAATCTTACTTTACATGAAGCGGTCACCTGGATCTCTGACCATGGAGATATTTTGTTTAAAGGAGGGTCGAGAATGTCACTGATAATTTTTCTAATTCTCCTTTGGGTTGCATTCACAGTATTTAGCACTACAAATGAAAAAGATTTCAGTCATCTCAAAGGAAGCACCCTTTCAAATAAAGATCTAAATCAAAAACAAGTAATTTCTGGCAATGTAAGTGATATATCAAAACTAATGTTCACAATAACGATGTCTATAATGAACAATGCTTCAGAAGAGATTGGGGAAGAATTTAAGAATAAATCACCTAATATATACGGAACAGCAGCTTTTATAATTTATATAACTAATAATATTCTTACAAATAAAAACTTCAGCCATGCATTTATTGATATCGCCAATAGAACATTTCTTCAAGAGTATTTGAAAGAGTATATTGATGAGAACCACCTACAAGACATTTTAAATTTACCCGTGAAAATCAGAACTGCTGTTCAAGAACTTGGCTCAAAGTTTGATATAAAAGAAGCTTCCGGTACTCTACGATATAGCAGTCTAATTTTAAATTATATATATGCATTAAACATCTTAGATCTTATATTGAAACAAAATTTAATTAGTGGAGAGGGGAATAAATTACCTTCAGCTTGTACTAATCTTAAAGCTTATGCCTATATCACGTCTATTCAACTAAATTTCGGGAATGACCTAAATCAAATCCTAGATTCAGATCGCTTCAAAAAATACTATTCAAATATATATTTTATTGAAAATAAAACAAATTCAAAAAGTAATATCAAATCAAAAGATAATGAAAAAAAATATATCCTTGATAAATCTGAAGATACACTTTACTTTGAGAGGACTGATGGATATTATATTCGATACGAAGATTATGCCACAGATGACATCTCTAATCATATACAAAACAATTATTCAACAAGTGCCATTAGAAATAATCTATCAAACAAGGTACAAATCAAATCATGCTCTCGATGTAGAACTGAATATCCTGAAACCAAAGAATTTTTTAGACATAATCCTAAAGGGAGCTTCGAGTCTATATGCAGGATATGCATAGATAAAAAAACAAACTTACATGAAAGTAAAGATAGTAAAGCTCCTAAAAAAACCTCTAAATTAAAGAGTCTTCGCGAGTGCAAGCAATGCGGCACGCAATATCCACTCACAAAAGAATATTTCGGATATACACCTAGTGGGAATTTTCGAGGGACTTGTGCAAAATGTTTAGGTGCAGCAGTTAAACGTCACTCTGAACAAAATCCTCATCTGGTTAAGGCTCGAGCAGAGAAGAGAAGGAAGTTGGTTCAAAATAGTGCAGATATAAAAGACTACGATGATCAAAGCCTTAAACTCTTTTTATATCAGCAGTCAAAAACAACATGTTTTTATTGCCGCAAGACGATGGAGATAGGAAAGGCTACTCTGGATCACATGAATCCTCTTTCTAGAGGAGGACTTGATCTAAAAGAAAATATTGTTCTTGCCTGTGGCTTTTGCAATCGAGAAAAACACCATAAAACTGTTGAAGAGTATCGTATATGGTTAAGAGAGAGGAAACGGGAGGTACTATTTTAACATATCTAAAATTAGTTAAGTATAGAATTTAAAGAGTGTAACTACTATTAATTCTCTCAAACTATTTCGCATCAATCTTTTTCAAACTCGGATTTGCTGTAAGTGACTTCATTTGAATAATAGCGATTTCATTTAATCTTCTTAGTCGCTCATTTTGTGATAATCCTTGTCTAATAAATTCTGCATTTATACTTTCTAGCCCAGCTAAACATACTAATTGAGTCACATTGGAATGATCACGAATATTTCCTTTCACATTAGGATTTTGTTCTCTCCATTGCTTGGCTGTGATTCCATAAAGAGCGACATTCAAAACATCTGCTTCGTCAGCATATATAAAACCTTCTTGTTTTTTTGGTATTCTAACAGGAATCAGATTATTTTTTACTGCATCTGTGTGAACTCTATAATTAACCTTAACCAAAATTCTTTTGACATCCCATCCTAAATTTTTCCTCTCACTCTCTTCTTCTTTTAGTCTCTGAAATTCTTTGATCAAATAAAGTTTAAATTCAGCAGAAACCCAAGAGGCAAATTCAAATGCTATATCTTTGTGAGCATAAGTGCCACCACCTTTACCTGTCTTGGAAATAATTCCGATAGCATTAGTTTTCTCAATCCACTTACTTGGAGATAGCACAAAAGCATTGCTACCAGCCTCGTTTCTAAGGGAGTCGAATTCGACCCCTTTAAATTTAATGTTATTGATCTTCTCCCATAATCCTAAAAATTCAATAGTAGTCTTAGACCTCATCCAGTTTTTTACAATATCCTTTGGTTCATCTGGATTTTTATACCGAGCAATATCAGTCAAAGATATAAAATCATCATCTTCCCTCGAGAAGAAAGAGACTTTAGTATCTTTAATAATAAGTTCGGGTTTCATACTTATTGGAATGACTCTGATAATTATAATCCAGTTGACAAATTAATACTATATTAAAATTATGCTAATAAGATTATTCATGAATTTTGCACGGCAAAATATAGTCACGAGCAAGTATTTTAAGACCTTCTAAAGTTTCAATATCGTTGTCAATTAATCCTATTTCTTTATCGACAAAAGTTCTACTAAGCATTTCACGTAAAATCTTATTCTTCTGAATAATACCACCTGATAAAACTACTGTATTCCAGTCTTGTGCAGGATTAAGCTGGGTGCTTAAAATATAATAGTTATTTACCATGGACTGGTAACTTGCTTTAAACAAATGACCTATGGTGAGATTACTTTCATTGATGTTTTGAATAGATCCATTTTGTCCGAGAGCAGACTTGAAAAACGATAAATTAAGCTCTAGGTCTGTTTCTTGAATACTTTCTACACTTTGATTGATATAATTCCAGACTTCTTCAGAGGATTTATTATCATTTAGCTCATTAACTAGTTTGAACAATACATTAAGAGCTCTACCAGCAGGTATATGAGTAATTGTTTTTAAGAATTGTCCTCTAAAGAAAGGTCTTAGTTGATAATCACCATATTCTAAATTTGTACTCAGCATACTAACTTGCGATCCAGTGCCAATATTAATTGATAATTGTTTATCTTGGAGTCCGATACCTAAAAGTGCTGCTTGCTGGTCACCAACAGCAACATAGCAAGGTATTTTTTGACCTTTCCAATTGAGCTCAGTGTATGCTTGATCAAGATCAGATAGCTTAGGCCAGTTTAGTTGCTCTAAGCCAAGCTTAGTAATAATAGTTTCATCCCAAGACATGGTCTCTAAGTTAAATCCACCAAAAGCTGCAGCATTGGTGGCATGTATTTTAGGTTCTGCTTGTGCTAAATTAGCTATCAAAAAATCAGCAATGGGTAGCGGATAAGATTTATTCGGTAATAAGTTGTTTTCCTTTAGCCAAAATAAATTAGTTAAAGCCATACCTGGTCTAAGTTCATTGCCAGTACGTTGAATCTCTTCCTTAGATAAATATGCTATCGCTGCATCGCTTCTGGTATCTTGCCAGGAAATGTAATTAGAGAGAGCTTGTCCCTGTAAGTCACATAGAATAAAACCTTGCATTTGCGTTGATAGTAGAATACCTGAATATTGAAACTCATCATTAATAAATTCATCAAGTAACTTGGTAAATATATTTAGAGCTTGTTTGGGACACACTTCTCTGAAATTCTGCCGAGAATTAATGAAATCAGGGAAGGGAACTTGTTTGACTTTAATTTTTTGCCAGGTCTTTGCGTCAACAGATGCTATTTTAAAGAAGCTGGCACCGACATCAATTAGCAAGAATATTGAACTTAGACTTTGCATTCTGTTTGAATAATATTGTATTGATCGAGATATTCGTCAATTGTTGTTTTTAATTTATCATCAAACTCACATGGAAGAATATCAAACTTCCCTGGATATTTTAAGAATACCAAATTAATTTTTCCGTTCCTAACTTTTTTATCAGTTTTAGCAAATTCTATTAGCTCAGCTGCTGTGAGTTTTCGCTTCATTGAACAAGGGAAATTCTTCTTAATAAAATCATGTATCCGCAAGAAATCATCTCGCTTCAGAATTCCATATTCTACGGCAATATAATTCATTAAATCTATACCCCAAGCAACAGCAGTACCATGCGGTATCGCAAAATCACTCAGAGGCTCTAAAGCATGTCCAAAAGAATGTCCATAATTAAGTATCCTGCGATAATCTCCTTCGTATTCATCTGCTTCCACCACGGATCGTTTAAATTTCAAACTTAAATAAATTAACTCGAGTAAAGCAGGGCTTCTAAGTCCATCTTCATTTAGAACAGTTTCTAGTTTATTAAATAAGTCCCAGGACTCACTAAGAAAGTGTTTAAGAATCTCACCATATCCAGATCGTAGATGATCTTCAGGCAATGTTTGGAGAAAGTCTTGAGATATTAAAATCTCAGTTGGAGCATGGAAAACCCCTACTTGATTTTTATATTCATTAACATTAATGCCACATTTAGCTCCCATGCAACTATCACACATGGCAAGTAGAGTGGTAGGTACAAAAACCCATTTAATACCTCTGAAATATATATGTGTAGTAAAAGCGGTAATGTCCTGAATAATACCGCCACCAATTGCTATCACTGTGGTACTTTTAGTGCAACGATGTTCTTGGAAAAAATCCAAAACAACTTTGATGTTTTCATAGCTTTTATTTTCTTCGGTAGCTTCCAAAATCAAAATAGCTTGAGTTTGAATTTGATTAAATGAATCTTGATAAATCTTTGCAATACGCTTATCGATTAAAACTACTGTATCTGAAATGTTATTGATATTCTTGGTGATCTGTTCTATGTTCTTACAAAACTTGATTTCATAATCCCCTTGTCCAGATTTAACTAGTAAATTTTGCATACCAAGTTTATTATGTCCCAATCTCTTCACTCTCGGCTACTGCATGTGATCTAGAGTATATGGTCTAGAGTGCAATAATGAAAGTTATTCTGAATACTTTTGGGAATACAGTATCTGGCATGAGCCCTGGAGAAATTAATGAGTATTTTTGAAAATCTTTTTGTACTGGAATTAGCCAATAATCATTGGGGCAGCTTAGAAAGGGGGCTAAAGATAATCGATGACTATTCTAAGATAGTTAGAGACAACGGTATTAGAGCAGCAATCAAACTGCAATTCAGAGATGTGGATACTTTTGTTCATGATTCATTCAAAGACAGGGCTGATATTCGCTATGTCAAAAAAACACTTGATACAAAAATGAGTGAAGAAAACTTTCTTGCAATGATCAGTAGGATTAAGCAAAACGGCTTGGTGCCGATGGCAACTCCGTTTGATGAAAAATCTGTCGACCTATGTGTGAAACTAAATCTACCCATAATCAAAATAGCGAGTTCAGACATAAATGATATAGTTCTAGTCAAAAAAATTATAGAAACGCAAAAACCTAGCATAGTTTCTACTGGTGGCGCTTCACTTGAAGACATCGATAATATAGTCCAGCTTTTTAGTGATGCTGGTGTTCCACTTGCTGTCAATCACTGTGTTTCTCTGTATCCATCAGAAGATAATCAATTAGAACTAAATCAAATTGATTTGCTTCGTGAAAGATATCCTAAGAATGTAATTGGTTTCTCTACTCATGAATATCATGATTGGACTTCATCAATCATGATGGCTTATGCTAAAGGTGCTAGAGTTTTTGAAAGACATATCGATATAGATTACCAAGGTGTTCCTGTGTCATCATATTGTTCGCTTCCAGAGCAAGCTGACCAGTGGTTTAAAGCGTTTAAGAAAGCTATTGAGATGTGTGGACGTTCTTCTCGCAAGCGAAGAAAAATTTCTAGTGTTGAGGCTGAATATTTGACTAAGTTATTACGCGGTGCTTACGCTAAAAGAGATCTAGCTGCAGGTTATATATTAACCCCTGAGAATATGCTTGAAGATTTTCATTTAGCAATTCCACTACAGGATGGGCAACTTTCATGTAGAGAGGTTCACAAGGAATACCAGACGATATCTGCTGTTAAAGCAAATGAGCCAATAATGGTATCTCAACTCAGATCATTGGATAGAGTCAAAGTGCAATGAGGCTTGCAGATTATGTAATGAAATTTTTGGCTGACTACGGAGTCCGCCATATCTTCATGGTGACTGGTGGGGGAGCCATGCATCTTAATGATGCTATAGGTAGGGAATCTAGAATCCAATATATTTGTAATCATCATGAACAAGCTTGTGCCATGGCAGCAGAAGCCTACGCTAGAGTAAGTAATAGTCTAAGCGTGATTAATGTTACTACTGGACCAGGAGGGATCAATGCTTTAAACGGTGTGTTTGGTGCATGGACAGATTCTCAGCCCATGCTTATTCTCTCAGGACAGGTGAAGCGTGAGACTTGTATGGGCTTCTATGATTTGCCAGGGTTGAGGCAATTAGGCGATCAAGAAGTAGATATCATCAGTATGGTTAAACCTATAACTAAGTATGCTGAATTAATTCGTAAACCAGAAGATATTCGTTACCATTTAGAGAAAGCTATTCATCTTGCAACCACTGGTCGTATGGGACCTTGTTGGCTTGATATACCGATAGATATTCAATCAGCACGAATTGATGAGAATAGCCTTGTGGGCTATATTCCAGAGCCAAATGAAATTGATTTACATACTCTCAAAAAACAATCTCTAGAATTAATTGATAGGATTAAAACTGCGAAGAGACCTGTGGTTCTTTTAGGCAGTGGTATAAGACTGGCTCAGGCTCAAGAACAATTAGAACAATTAAAAACTCTATTAAAAGTGCCAATGGTAACATCTTGGACTGGGATTGATCTGATCGCTTCTGATGATCCTCTATATTGTGGTCGCCAAGGTTCTGTGGGTAATAGAGCTGGCAATTTTACCGTTCAAAACGCTGATCTAGTGCTAGTTCTAGGCTCTAGATTAAATATTAGACAGGTAAGTTATAATTGGAAAAATTTTGCGAAAAATGCTTTTATCACTCAAATTGATGTGGATCAAGCTGAGCTAAACAAGCCTACAGTTCAGGCTCACTTAAAAATCCATGCTGATTTAAAAGTTTTCTTGCAAATTTTCAATAGCTTAGTTACAGAAAAAATCAGCAAAGATTCCTGGTTAAGCTGGTGCAGGGAAAGAGTTGAAAGATATCCTGTAGTTCAAGATAGGCATGTAAACTCGGAGAAAATTAATCCTTATCACTTTATTCATGAGCTTTTTAAGCATTTTAATTCTAATGAAGTGATAGTATGTGCTGATGGTACTGCCTGCGTACTCCCTAATCAGGTAGCCATTATTAAACAAGGTCAGCGTCTCTTCACTAATTCTGGTGATGCTTCTATGGGCTATGAATTACCAGCTGCCATTGGCGCTGCATTCGCAAGACCTAGACAGAGAATCATTTGTATAGCAGGGGATGGTAGTATACAGATGAACTTACAAGAATTACAGACCATTATTCATCATCAACTTCCAATAAAGATTTTTATTATAAATAATTCTGGCTATCTTTCAATTAAACAAAGTCAGCAAAGTTTCTTTAATGCTGAATATACTGGTTGTACTCTAGATAGTGGTGTTTCTTTCCCTGACTTCACTAGGCTTGCAGAGGTCTATGGTTTTAAGAGTTTCAAATTAGTTGATAAGAGTTTTATAAATAATATAGAAGAGATTATAAATTATCCTGGACCTGTATTATGCGAGGTCATGGTTGATACAGAACAAATTTTTGAGCCCAAATTAAGCTCAAGAGTGCTAGCAGATGGTACTATGCAATCAGCCAGCTTGGAAGATATGGCCCCATTTCTAGATTCAGAAGAATTAAAACAAAACATTATACCTACGTCATTAAATCCTAATCCTGATTCAAGCGAGAGAGAATTAAACAGTACTAAGGAGTTCAATCATCAAGCAGCAAAGCAAATCAGTACTTGATCAAGACAGTGAATTTATTATAAGTAAATTGGCTGATCTTTTACCTTTGCTATCTGGTAAACGAATTTTTCTAACTGGAGCGACTGGATTTTTTGGTAAGAATTTACTTCTGGCTATTAAAAAAATTAATTCTCTAATAGATGATCCTATTAGACTAGTAGCCTTGGCACGCAATCCAAATGGCTTTATCGAGAGCTTCCCTTTACTTATAGATGAGAACTGTCAATTTTTACCAGGCGATATACTTAAGCCTATAGCGATTGCTAATGATTTTGATTATATAATTCATACGGCATTGCCGAGTGCCAGTGAATTATTTAGTGAAGATCCTCAAATAATTTACAAAGCTATCTGTAATGGAACTCAGAATATCATTGATTTTGCAGCTAGTAATTCTAATTCTCGGGTTCTGTATACCAGTTCTGGAGCGGTATATGCTGCTATGCCTGAGGGTCAGCAAGGATTCTCTGAAGCTGATGCTTTAGTAGAAATTTATTCACTTAAAAATACTAATGATGCT
The DNA here is from genome assembly GCA_964512985.1 of uncultured Gammaproteobacteria bacterium. Lineage (GTDB taxonomy): Bacteria > Cyanobacteriota > Vampirovibrionia > LMEP-6097 > LMEP-6097 > CAYPGT01. The sequence goes on from CAZELI010000001.1 coordinate 84,723, forward strand.
TACAGCGCAGCTAAAGTTCAAACAGAAAAAATGCTCCAACAAGGCAATTTAGATTACATTATTACTAGATGTTTTTCTTTCGTAGGACCATATTTACCTTTAGACGCTCATTTTGCTATAGGTAATTTTATGAATGATGTTCTACACAATAGAGATATAGTTATTAAGAGTGACGGCTCCGCGATGAGAAGCTATCTCTATACTGCTGATTTGGTTGTTTGGTTATTTACGATGCTACTTAAAGCTAATTCTGGAGAGGTTTATAACCTAGGGGCTGCAAGAGCATATAGTATACAGGAGGTAGCAGAAACTGTACTTAAGGTTTCAGGTTCTAAGTCTAAGCTGATTATTGAGGGAGTCCCAGATGGTTCCCCTCGTTCCCGCTACTATCCTTGTGTTGATAAGGCTAAACGAGATTTAGGATTAGAGGACTCGTATGATTTAGAGCTTGCAGTGAGAAGAATGATGGAGTGGAGTGATAATCAAAGAACGGCTTTATCTCCACCATATCTCGCGTAGTTTCTCTTCAAACCCTTTTATAAATTTGTTTATATCAGCTAACGGAGAGTTTAGAATCTGTTCTCTAAAACTATGACACTCTGATATCAGTTCAATATTATTTGCCATTGCCACTGCTTTACTTACATACTCGGCATCACTGTTTGCAACACAAGCATTTATAAATTTAGGGTCTTTAATGTGTCTAAATGGTCCAAGTATCATTCTAGTAAAAAATGTTTCTCCTAGTCTGGAGATAACTGGTTTACCCATACAGAAAGCATCTAGGGTGGTATAACCACCTTGGTAGGGATATGTATCCAAGGCGATGTCAATTTGATTATAGCTTTCATAGTATTCTTGAGAATCTTTTCTTTCTTCTAAAATTACTCTAGTTTTTTCAACGCCCTTGGCTTGAAAAATATCCCAAATCTCATCACAAACAGTAGGATCTTTTAAGGCTAGTCCATGTATCATAATGATCGAATTATCAGTCTGTGAGAGGATTTCAGCCCAAAGAATAAGTATACTTATTGATACTTTTTCAAAACGATTAAAACAACCAAAGCTAATATAACCATTCTTAATGAAGGGAGGCTCTTGCATTGCAGGTAATTCAACTCTTGGTTTATAAAACACTGAATCAAACTCTATCACCTCTTCTGAAGCATATCGTTTTTCTTCATCTGAGAACATATCAGGAGTTGTGAAAAGATATTCTATTTCTTTTAAGCCTGAAGATAGATGCGCTATCCAACTTATTTGGATTGGAGCTGGTTTAAGAGCCAGAATCTCAAAACAAGAATCAAGCGTGAATGTAGCAAAATCTAGAATAATATCTATGCTATCTTGAAAAATTTGATTAGCAACTTCAGTTAATGTTAATCCAGATAAATTTTTGAAATTGGATATTTTTTTATAGAACTCTGTCCCAGAATCTTCTGTGCTGCCAATATGGTAACAGTAGACGGAGAATTTTTTATGGTCTATTGCCTCAATCAATTCACTCAGCCAGTATTCTACCATTGACATTGAAGCATTATTACTAAATGCAGGAGAAATGAAAGCGATCTTGAGTATCTTGTCCTTACTAAAGTCATGATTTTTAAAGTTATGATTATTAAAAGGCAAGTTTGCGATTCTTTTATATGTGATCTCTTGATACTTGTTCACTAATGCTTTGCAAGTTTGTTGTGAAAATCCGTGGGTATATGCCATAAGCACTAATTCAGCAAGAAATTTTTGATTCTCTGGAAGAAGTTGATGCGCTTCGTATATGAGCTTAAATGCTTCTTCTATATTTCCTAGGCATTTGTGAGCAAAGCCTAAAGAATAGAGTGCTTTTATATGTGTCCCTAGTTTTAATTCATCCTCAAAATATGATAGGCAGAGTTTGTAATACCTAGTTCTAGAAAGAATATAACCTATGTGATAATTGATCTCAGGTAGCTTTGGATCGACTGAATGTGCTTTAAGGAAGAATTCCAGCGCTTTGGGGTAATTACTGTAAGCATCGAAGTATATTAGTCCTACTTTATAATTCACATACTCATCATTAGGATGGGTATGTAGATATTTTTCATAGTTTGCTAACGCTAGATTATAATGCTTCTCTTTTAGGTTTTGTTTAGCCTTTTCAAGCAATTCTTGCGTCATAATACAAGTTTATGCGAGAAATTACTTTTAGGCATCCTACAAAACGAAGTTTTGTTAGTGATGCCGCTCGAAAAAAGGTGGCAACCGCGCGGAACGCGCGTGTTGCCATTAGAGATAATTTCAATTTTTGCAGGAAGTCTACTGTATACTGAAGTTAGATGTCTAAAATTAAAACAGTTTTTATCACAGGAGCCAGCAGAGGAATAGGTTTGGCTCTGAGTGATTTTTATAAAGATTCAGGATATAACGTTATTGCTCCGACAAGAGATGATATGGACCTCTCTTCTATAGCGAGCATTAAAGCATATCTCAATAATAATGATCATGAGGTAGATATTCTTATCAATAATGCTGGCATTAATAATATTGCTGCTATTGAGAATATGAACATTGAGCAGTGGCAGCAAATTGTGCAAGTAAACCTTAACGCAGCATTTTTATTAATGCAACATTATGCACCAGCTATGGCTAAGCGCAAGTGGGGACGTATAACTAATATTAGTTCTTGTTTTGCTCTTGTTTCTAAGACTGGTAGATCTGCGTATACTGCTTCTAAAGCAGCTCTCGTCGGTCTGACTAAAACAGCAGCTATAGAGTTTGCTCAGTATAATGTTTTGGTGAATGCTGTTTGCCCTGGCTTTATTGAAACAGAAATGACCCATCAAAACAATAATAATCAGCAAATTCAAGAGATCTGTAAATCTATTCCTATCGGGCGGCTTGCTAGTCCTGAGGAACTCATTGGTCTTGTTGAGTATCTAAACTCTGATAAAAATACTTATTTAACTGGACAAGATCTTGTTATTGATGGAGGCTTCACGACACAGTAATTTCTCTCTGCAAATCGCTTCCCACATGTCTCTGATGGCTTTTTCAAAAAGTGCTATGTGTTTATCAATATTCAAATTAGATGCAAGCATATCAGCTTTAAGTCTCTTACGATATTGATTTAATCTATTTGTATCTTCAGCCAATTCTACTGCTTTATTAATGTATTCACCCCAATTTGTTGTTATTAATTCATCATGTTTAATAGTTCGTAATAGAGAGCTGGAGAAGCGAGATGCCCATCCATTACCTTCTCTGGTAACTATAGGCACTCCCATGTGGAAAGCTTCTACGGTAGTGGTGCTACCACCGTATGGAAACGAATCCAATGCTATATCTATATCATTGTAGGTCTGCAAGAAATCAAACCTTTCTTTAGTAGATCGAATTATTAATCTTGAGTTATCAATCCCGTATCCTTGGAATACTTTGTATAAATAGTTTGCACAGTCTTCTGATATAAGATCTTGTGTGTCAAATATAATTTTTGATTCAGGTACTTGCTTTAGTATTTTAGCCCATACCTCAAATAAGTCTTCTGAAAGCTTATGGTAGCTGTTCATTGATCCAAAAGTTATGTAGCCATTTTTGATATAAGGGGCTTCCTTAGAGGATTCTGGCATCCATGGTAGATCACAATGAGTTTGAGCATCAGGAAACATATAGATCTTTTCTGTGTAATATTTTTCTTCATCTTCTCTGATTACGTGGGGATTTGCAAAAATGAAGTCTATCTCTGGAATAGCAAGAGTTCCGAAATACCCAACGTGACTGACTTGTACTGGTGCAGGTTTGTATTTAAAAACCTCTAAACGCTCACCACGAGTGTATCCTGAGCAATCAAATAATACGTCAATGCCTCTTAATGTCATTAATTGAGCTACTTCTAAACTGGAAATTTTATGAATGGAAGTAAAGGAGTCACTTAATTCTTTGAATTTATCGGTAATTATATCATGCTTAATATTAGAGTGATATAAATGTATTTCAAATTTATCCCTGTTCAAATGCTCTAGTAAACTCCATAAATAAAAAGCAGCAGGATGACCATTAAGATCTCCAGATACGAAGCCTATTTTTAATTTAGTCTTATTGATATCGTATTGAAAGTTAATATTTAACGGTTGAATATGAGACAAATAAAGCTCATGATATTTTTTTGACAGTTCGAGCAATTCAGACAGGGTTGTAGAAGAATCTTTATGCTTCACAAATATTAAACTGCTTAAGTAGTTTTTAAATTTAGGATTAAGTTCGTAAGCGAGACGATAATACTTAATTGCATCAGAGTGTATACCGAACCTTGCCGAAGCATCGCCAATACAAGCGTTAATGTAGGCATTATCAGGATCTAAATTAAGAGCTTTATATCCATATACTAGTGCGTCAATGTGTTGAGAATCTTTTGATAATATTATACTTATTTGATTGTAAATATCACTTTGATTCGGATTCTGCTGAATTGATTGCAAGTAGAGCTCTAAGGCTTTAGCTGGTTCTTTGACAGCCTCAAGTTTTCTGGCACACCAGTTTAATTCTAGCTCAGGATGTTCACACTTACTTAGCCACATGTCTTTGAGAGATTTAATATATTTTTCTATATATGATTGAATATTGAAGGAAGAGTTTGTGATCTCGGTTTTTAAACTGAGTCTGTATTTTTTTAATTGATCAATGTCAGCTGCTAATTTTATTGCTTTATTAATGTAAGCATCTAGATCATTCACTATTAGCTCATTGAGACCTAAGTTTTTTAATATAGAGTATGTAAATCTTGATATCCATCTATCTCCTTCTTGGGTGATTACTGGAACACCCATTAGCAGAGCTTCCATGCTAGTAGTAGCTCCACCGTACGGGAAGGGATCTAATGCTATATCTATATTGTTATAGTTTCGTAAAAAATCTCCCCTATCTCTTGTTGATTGAATAATAACTCTACTTGGATCTAGACCTTGCTCAGAAAATTTCGACATGAAATATTCTCGGGTTGAATGTTCATGTAAACCTACGGCATCTATTAATATTCTAGAACCAGGAACTTGTTTAAGGATCTGAGCCCAGGTTTGTATTACTTCTTCGCTGATTTTATGTAAGGTGTTTAGAGATCCAAACGTAATAAATCCATTGCGCAGATAAGGTATTTCATCTGTAGCTTGAGGTAGGTCTGGAATTGCAGCATGAGAATAGAACCCCTCCATTTTATATACTTTTTCGATGAAACAAGCTTCTTCTTCCTTGGTAAGCATTTGCTGATCAGCAAGAACATAATCCATTTCAGGCATTGCAAGGGTGCCAAAATAGCCCATTTGTGATATTTGTAGAGGAGCAGGCTTAAGAGTGAAAATTCCTAAACGCTCTCCATAAGTTAATCCTGAAAGGTCTACCAAAATATCTATTCCATCAGTTGTGATAAGTTCTGCAGCTTTTTTGTCATCTAGTCCTTTTATGAAACTGAGTCTCTGAGAATTCTTCATAAGGATTTCTGTATGTTCATCCCGTTTATCTCCATTGTAGTAAAGAAAGATTTCAAACTGTTCCTTATCTAAATTTTCCAATACTGGGATTAGATAGTATGCAATAGGGTGTCTATAGAAATCTGCAGAAACAAACCCTAACTTGAACTTAGTTTTAGTGGAATCTAATCTAGCTTGATGATCAGGCGGGATTTCATTATTGGACAAAAATTTCTCATAGAAAATTTTCGTATTATTCGTTATATCTTTTGGCTTTAGACTAAGATCTTTATGACATAAGAAAATGCAGCTTAATAAATATTCCTTAGATTGTGGGTTTAATTCAAATGCTTTAAAACAAAGCTCTTTAGCACGCAGGCTATAACCTAATTTATAGTTTATTACAGCAAGATGTGCATGTAATTCTGCATCATCTTTCATGACTTCAATCAGTGGTGATAAATATTTATAAGCTTGTAAGTAAGAATTGCCTTCTAAGTATAATGAGCCAAGTCTGTTATGGAGATCGGGTTCTTGGTTGCCTAAGTCAACTGACTTTTGGTAAAAACTAATAGCCTCAGCTTTTTTATTTGCACCATCCAAAGCTAACCCCATAAGGTAAGTAGCAAACATATCTTGTGGATTAACATTGAGAGCATTTTGTAATTTATCAATAGCCTTATCAAAATTACCTTGTTTTATATATAGTTCACCAAGCAAAGCATAAGGCTGAATATCATTTGTTTTGATTTTTAATGCTTCATGCAAGCATAGTTCGGCTTCAGCAAATTTAGCTTCGTCTAGTAACCTTGCACCTTGAATTATTTTCTCTTTAAACATCTGGCCTTATTTTTTTGCATTGTATTAACCACATATCTCTTATCGCCTGTTCAAAATTCAGAGTATGTTTATTTATATTCAATTCTGAAGCTTCTAATTTGGTTTTTAAACATTGTCGATAAGATCTAAGACGTTCTATGTCTACAGCTAATCCTGTAGCTTTAAGCTTATAGTCTTCTTGATCCTTAGCGATTAATTCAGGATAGCCGCAAGCTCTTAAGCAGCCAGATGTATGTCTTGCCATCCATCTGTCACCGTCGATGCTGATAACAGGGACATTCATTAAGAGACTTTCTAGAGTGGTAGTACCTCCTCCATATGGAAATGGATCTAAAGCTATGTCTATATCATTATAACTTTCAAGAAATTCGGAGCGCGGTTGTGAAGATCTAATAATTAATCTTGATGTGTCAACTCCATTGCGGGTGAAAATATTTGTTAAATAATTTTTTGCTGACTCTGCTCCTAATGAGCGATTGTTAAACAGTATTTTGGAATTAGGAATAGTCTTAATTATGTTAGCCCACATTGCAAGTACATCTGGTGATAGTTTATGGAATGAATTCATGATGCCGAAGGTGATATAACCGTTACGATCATAAGGTAGTGAGGTACTCGGCTCAGGCATATCATAGAGTCCAGCATGGCAGCAAATATCAGGAAATTTATAGACGGTTTCTGTAAAGTATTTTTCTTCCCCTTCATGCACTAGACCATTATCAGCTATGATGAAGTCCATTTGTGGCATTCCAAGGGTTGCAAAGTAACCTACATAACTAACTTGGACAGGTGCTGGTTTAATCTTGAAAATACCTAATCGTGCGCCTTTGGTATAGCCAGAAAGATCAAACAGAACATCTATTTCATCTTGTGCGATTAATTGAGCAGCTTCTAAGTCAGTCATTTTAGTAATGATTTTGAAATCTTTGCTTAGTGCTTTAATTTTCTCGGTAATATTATCCTGATACTCATTAGCTGAATAAATATATATATCAAACAATTCTTTATTCATTAATTCAAATACTTGATACATAAGGGCACTAACAGGGTGGGTGCGCATATCTGCTGAAACAAATCCAACTTTAAATTTGGTTTTATTAGGATCTAACCTTGAATTAACATCTATATCTAAATTACCTTTGGTAATCTCAATAAATTTATGATAAAACTTTTGTCCTAATTCTAGGAAGTCTTTTGGCCCTCTTGCGGGATTCTTATGCGCTTGAAATACTAAGCAACTAAGGTATTTGCTGCTTTGTGGATCTAGCTCTACTGCTAAACTATAGTGCTTTTCAGCTAAGTCGTATAATCCTATATTTTTTGCAGTGAAGGCTATATTGTTGTGAATAACAGCATCCTCTGGATTAAATTCTAGGGCTTTAAACATATAAGGTAGGGCTTCAAAATCTCTTGCGTCCTTGGCTAAGGCTCTGCCTAAACAGTCATAAATATGTCCCTGTTTGGGATTTATAGATAAAGATTGCTTGTATGTTTCTATGGCTTCAGTGTAATGGCAAGATTTTTCATAGGCATAACCTAGACGTGAAATGATCTCAAAGTCATGCGGTTCACGTTTAAGTGATTTCTCAAAACACTCAATTGCTTCATCGTATTTTTTCTGCTCAAGGTATACTTGTCCGAGAATATTTAAGGCTTGAACCTCTGAGGGATTTTTCCTTAGAGTTTTTTTTAATAAATCTACGGCATCGTCTAAGCATGATTTATTAATAAACTCAAGTGATTTTTTGATAGCAGCATTAGCAATTTTAACCATGGAAAGTCAGACCATAAATGGTAATCATAGATAACTTACCCTACTGCTTTTGGGCATCTCTATACTTATAGGATGATCAAGCTTAATCATTGAGTCTAGTCCAATAAGCCTAGATGCTTGACTAGTCTTGGATCATATAGAATAGCTTGCCTTTATGCTGCTTGGGAATTATAGTTATATGCCGAAAAGTCTTAACGCTTCGATAAACGAGTCGCTGAAGCTTGTTACTAAATCTAAGATTAAAGAGGCGATTAGTCTTTTAAAGGATATAGTACGGCGCTATCCTTCAAATATCGATCCTTTGCTTTTTTTGGGAGAGCTTTGTTTAAAGCATGGAGAATGCTCAGCAGCTGAACAGTATCTAAAGCAAGCTTTGAAGCTTGATAGTAAAAATACTATGACTCATTTTTATCTTGGATTAGCTTATGAGAAAAATGAGAATAATAAGTTGGCTTTTCATCACTATAGAGAGTCGTTGAATATTGATCCTAATCAATCAGATGTTTTGCATAGTATTGCAAAGGTGATTATGCATGATGGACAGAATATGGCAGCTTACCACTATTTTGAGAAGGCTTATAAGATGAATCCTAATGACATCAATCTCAATTCAGATATGGCTTTTGTTTGCCACTCTCTTGGCAGGGCATCTGAGTCAGCAGCTTTCTATAGAAAATTAATTAATTTAGCTCCGCAGGATAAGCATTACTTAAGTAGTTATATTTTTGCTGGACATAAAGATGCATCCTGTACTTTGCAAGATCTTAAAAATTCCGCAGAATTATATTATGAGAGGCATATAAATAATCAAAATGAGACGCTAAGCATTGATCACTCAGTTAAGCTTGATATTAATAAGAAGAATTTTAGGATAGGTTTTGTTTCTGGTGATTTTAATCGACATCCAGCTGGGTTTTCTTTGTATGCAGTTTTAGAAAAATTAGCTAAAGATCATCAACTATATCTTTATTACAATGACAAGAGAAGAGATGATTTAACAGAAATATATGAAAATTTAGCAACTAAATTTACTAATATTAAAGAAGTAGATAGTCTTAGTGCGGCAAAATTGATTGTCCAAGATGAGATCGATATACTATTTGACCTTTCTGGTTTTACTAAGGGTGAAAGATTGGAGATATTCAAGCATAGACCAGCACCATTGCAAATATCATACTTAGGATATTTTGGTACTCTAGGAATGAAGGAGATCGATTACTTGATCGCTGATCACTGTACTATTCAAGATGATGAAGATCAATTCTATACAGAAAAAATCTATAAGTTTGAAAACTATTCCTATCATTCTAGCTTGCATGCTATTCCAGAGCATGCAATTCAACCTCCTTGCATAACTAATGGATATGTAACCTTGGGATCTTTAAATACTTTTCATAAAATATCCAATACCGTATTAGGTACTTGGATCAGCATCTTAAGGCAGATACCAAATTCTAGATTATTGTTTGATTCGAGAAATATGATCTCAGTAACTGATCAAGAATATTTTATAAATTTATTTGTAAACAATGGCATAGCTAAAGAACGTTTAACCTTCAGAGCCACAGTAGATCGCGAAAAATTCTTGCAATGCTACGACGAGATAGATATTGCTTTAGATCCTTTTCCATACACTGGTGCTACTACTACTACCGAAAGTTTATTAATGGGAGTTCCTATAGTAACCTTGTTTGGTAATAAGTGGTCTGGGCGTTTTTCTAGCTCCATACTTAAGACCATCGGACATGAAGAATTGGTGGCATATAGTATTGAAGAATACCAAAATAAGATCATTGCTTTAGCAAATGATAAAGAGAGATTGAAACATTATAAAAGGATCTTGAAAACAGATGTTCATAGTTCACCGATGAATATAGATTGTTTTATGTCTGAATTCAATAAAGCATTAGTGAAAATGTGGCAGAGTAAATGCGCATAATGTATTAATAGTGTATTATTAAGCTGATGATAACTACATCTGCCAAATACGATGTTTCAATCTTTATACCTGTTTATAATGAAGAGGATAATATTATACTCTTGCAGGATAAGATTAGTGCTGCACTTAATGATCAAGGATTTACTTATGAAGTTATTTATGTAGATGATGGTAGTAAGGATGCGAGCTATTCTATTCTCAAACAGATCGCCAGTAAAAACTATAATATCAAAGTTATTAAATTCAGAAGGAATTTTGGACAAACTGCTGCTATGTCTGCTGGTATAGATGCTGCTGAAGGCAAAGTCTTAATTCCTATGGATTCTGACTTACAAAACGATCCTAGTGATGTGCCTAATCTCTTGAACAAAATTAATGAAGGTTATGATGTGGTAAGTGGTTGGCGTAAAAATCGCAAAGATACTTTTATCGATCGTAAGCTTCCTTCAATGCTGGCTAATAAGCTTATCTCTTGGCTGTCAGGAGTTAATTTACATGATTACGGTTGCACGCTTAAAGCTTACAGAGCGGAAGTTTTAAAAGATATTCGCCTCTATGGTGAGTTGCATCGTTTTATTCCTATCTGTGCAAGTTGGGTTGGTGCCAAAGTTACAGAGATTCCAGTGAAGCATCATGAGAGACAATTTGGTAAATCCAAATATGGAATTAATAGAACTTTTAAGGTTATTCTTGATTTGATACTCATGAAATTTTTGACAGATTACGTTACTAAACCGATTTATTTTTTTGGTGGTATTTCATTTATGTCAATGGCACTTGCAATTACCAGCTTCATTTGGGCATTGACACTAAAGCTCGCTAATAATGTGGATTTGGATGCAACACCATTGCCGATCCTGGGTGCAATGTTTTTTACTGTGGCTATTCAGATCTTTATGATGGGCATACTAGCTGACCTCATTATGAGAACTTACTATGAATCACAAAACAAAAGTACTTATGCTGTGGAAGAAACCATTAATCTTTAAGCGTATGAGGAAAGTGCTTCTTGTATTGGCATTGAGCTTTCAGCTTTCAGCTTTGAGTGTTTTGGCTAATAGTGAAAAATATAAAATTGGTGTTAGTTATCAAATACCTAAATCTCAATCCATACAACTTAGAGTTACTAAAATTCCTACGGAATATCCCTGGATAGAGAGAGAATCAGATTGGACGGTGAAGCTACCTGAAATTGGCAGTAATATTATTGCTGAGAACGTTGAGGATATAAAGTTAACGGATTCTTATGGTGGTAATTTCACGATTCCAGCTGGTAGTAAATTCTACGCTAAATTAAGTAACTCAACTAAGCCCAAGAGTTTCTGGCGTAAAGGACATGCTGAACTTAGTTTTTATAAACTTGAGATCAATGGTAATAAACCTATTGACTTATCGCAACTAGAATTTAATTCCAAAGACCATGTGAATGTGGTTGGTGATAGTTTAAAGAACATCGCTACTACTGGAGCTTTGACAGTAGCAGGAGCTGTAGCTTTACCATTAATGGTGTTTCATATTTCGTCATTTGCAGGTATGAGCATGCTATCTAACCCTTATGCATTGGGCGGTGCAGCGGCTTTGGGTGGTGGTATTGGACTGGTTTATGGTATTAAACGTCAAGGCAAGGCATTTATTATAGAGCCAGGAACTGAGCTTACTATGAAGATCGACGATCCTTGGCTGATTAGTAAACAGCTAGAATCGGCTACCAGTGAAGAACCTAGCGTTCACCATTCAGCTATTAATGATAAATTTAGACTTGAAGTTCTTGATGTAAAGAAAGCTCAAGATGAGTTTCAAGATACTTGTTTACGAATCTCTATCGTCTACGATAATAAAACTGGTGAAGAGCTTAGATATACATCATTTCAATTATTAGATAGTATGGGAAAGGAATACGAGCCATCTATTTCAAGCTTTGATTCTAGTGTATTTGGTGAATTACCAAAACAAGGGAAACTAGACTTATATTTTGCAAGTGATTTTCCTAATACTATTCATAAGCTTAGAGTATTGAGGTACCAAAATCAAAAAGTTTTGGCAGAAGAAAAAATAGTACTGAAAAAATAAAGAGAGACCTGAACCTTGCGAATCGGTCTCTCGTCTCCCTTATACTTTTATTCAATTGTGCCGTGCTTCTTTGTGTGACAGTTCTACGTGGAACTGCTCTTCAGTTCTACTCCTTTTATTTCACTGTGTTTACACAAGCTCGTGAGAGCTTTAACACATTACGTCATAATTTTAAGAACTTTTAGTTACCTGATTATGGTAATAAATTCAATGCAAGTTGCGGCGTAGCATTAGCTTGAGTAAGCATTGTTGCTGCTGCTTGTTGTAGAATTTGATTCTTCAATAAATGGCTGCTTTCAGAAGCTACGTCCACGTCTCTAATCCTTGATCTAGCTGCAGAAGTGTTTTCAATAGCCACATCTAAGTATTCGCTCTTAGACTCTAGTGAGTTTTGAGCAGCTCCTAGATATGATCTCATTCTTGATAAGTTATCAATCATAGTATCAAGTGATGTTAAAGCTGAAGTACTAGCAGTAGTAGTTGAACTTTGAGAACTCACGCTACCACCTACATGTAATGTATTTAAAGCAAATGAAGCACTTTCTCCGATGCTTCCAGCTGCAGTAGAACTTATATCAATATTGATACCTGCTGCGGTTGCTCCTGTAAGTACAATGGAAGTAGTCTCACCGTTATTAGCACCTGTTTGAAGTGTTTTGGTAGTAGCACTCTTAATGATAGCCACACCGTTAAATTTAGTAGCTTTAGCTATATCATCAATAGTTGTAATTCTTTCATTGATCTCTCTTTGAATAGCATCTTTTTCAGCTGAACTATTGGTTCCATTACTTGATTGAACGACTAGTTCGCGAATTCTTTGCATATTGTCCTGAACTATAGACAAGGCTCCTTCTGCCGTTTGTATTAAAGAAATACCGTCGCCAACGTTCTGTTTGGCCTTTTCTAAACCTCTTATATCTGAAGTCATACCTTCGCTGATACTTAGACCAGCAGCGTCATCGCCAGCTCTATTAATTCTTAAACCTGTTGAAAGCTTTTCTATAGATTTTTGCATTTCAAAAGCATTCTTTCCTAATGCTCTTTGTGCAAAAAGGCTTTGGGTATTGGTATTGACTACGATTGGCATAATAGGTCTCCTTTGATTTAGATTTGTACAGTTCAGTATCCCTGATGATTATATATATCGGCTATATGGTCTAGATACTTTAACTTATTTGTAAGAAATTTCAAATATTTTTCAGCTAAAAGCTAGAAAATGAAAGGCAAAAAAGAGAGACCCAATTAAGGATCTCTCTCATAAAGCTGACGATTTAATCAATCGATAACTTTTAAATATTTATGGTAATAGATTCAAAGCCAACTGTGGAGTTGCATTAGCTTGAGTAAGCATTGTAGCAGCAGCTTGTTGTAAGATTTGATGCTTCAATAAATTACTACTCTCAGAAGCCACATCCACGTCTCTTATTCTGGACCTAGCTGCTGAAGTGTTTTCAATAGCTACGTCTAGATAATCACTCTTAGATTCTAGTGAGTTTTGTTTAGCACCTAGATATGATCTCATCCTAGATACATTATCTATCATGCTATCTAAGTTAGTTAAAGATCCATTAGCAGTTGTAGTTGTACCGTTCTTAGCTGTTACGTTACCACTACCACCGACGTGTAAAGCATTTAGAGCAATAGCTCCTTCGCCCATACTTCCTAGAGTTGTTACACTGACTGATACATTAATACCGTCAGCTGTTGCGCCTGATGCAAAGTCTAAAGTAGTAGTCTCACTGTTATTGGCTCCAGTTTGGAGAGTAAAGTCCGCTGCTCCTCCAAGTAAAGCTGTGCCGTTAAACTTAACTTGAGAGGCCAGGTCTGTAATAGACTGTACTCGCTCATTAATCTCTCTTTGGATAGCATCTTTTTCATCATTGCCATTTGTTCCACTGGCTGATTGAACAAATAATTCACGGATTCTTTGTAGGTTGTCTTGAACAATACCTAGCGCACCTTCTGCTGTTTGAATCAACGATATACCATCTCCGACGTTTTGTTTAGCTTTTTGTAAGCCTCTAATATCGGAGGTCATACCTTCACTTATACTAAGACCAGCTGCATCGTCTCCAGCTCTATTAATTCTTGAGCCAGTAGAAAGTTTTTCTATAGACTTTTGCATTTCAAAAGCATTTTTACCTAGCGCTCTTTGTGCAAATAAACTGCTAGTATTTGTGTTAACTATGATTGCCATTATTGTTCTCCTTAAATACTGCAGGACTATGACCCATACAGTTATATAGGTATATCGGCCATTTAGTCTAGAACCTTTAGGGGAAGATCAAAAAAAATTAATTTTTTTTGATTAAAGGTAAAAAAGCCAATGATACTAAAAAAATAAGGGCTCATGAGCCCTTATTTTGTATCTACCTTGGGGGTAAAATTTATGGTAATAGATTCAAAGCTAATTGCGGAGTAGCGTTAGCTTGAGTAAGCATTGTAGCAGCAGCTTGTTGTAAGATTTGATGCTTCAATAAATTACTACTCTCGGAAGCCACATCTACGTCTCTAATTCTTGATCTTGATGCAGAAGAGTTCTCGATTGCTACATCTAAATACTCAGTCTTAGACTCTAGTGAGTTTTGAACTGCACCTAGATATGATCTCATTCTTGATAAATTATCAATCATCTGATCTACACCAGTTAAAATGGTTGTAGTTACGGTCGAGGTAGTGCCATCTTGAGCATTAACAGTACCACCTACGTGTAATGCACTTAAAGCGAAGGTCGCACTTTCTCCAAGGCTTCCTGCTGAAGTGGTGTCTATATCAATATGGATACCCGCTGCAGTAGCTCCTGCAAGTACTATTGAGGTAGTCTCACCGTTATTAGCACCAGTTTGCAGTGATTTAGTGGTAGCACCCTTAATAACCGCTACGCCGTTAAATTTGGTTCCATTAGCGATATCCTCGATAGTAGTAACTCTTTCATTGATTTCTCTTTGAATAGCATCTTTCTCAGCTGAACTATTAGTTCCATTAGTTGCTTGAACTACTAATTCACGGATTCTTTGCAGATTGTCTTGAACTATAGACAAGGCTCCTTCGGCTGTCTGTACTAGAGAAATACCATCACCAGCGTTTTGTTTAGCTTTTTGTAAACCTCTTATTTCAGAAGTTAAACCTTCGCTGATACTAAGACCAGCCGCATCATCGCCAGCTCTGTTAATCCTTAGACCAGTAGAAAGTTTTTCTATGGACTTTTGCATGTGCATAGCATTGTTTCCCAATGCTCTTTGTGCAAATAAACTTTGCGTGTTTGTGTTTACTACGATTGGCATAATTTAGCTCCTTTGATCGGTTGTGTCAGTAAAGCAACTAGTCTGGATTGCCTAGACTTATCACTCAACTGACAAGACTATATATCGGCCATCCAGACTAGATTCTTTAGCTTTTTTATCAAAAAAACTAATTTTTTTATACTAAGGTAATAAATTTAGAGCCATCTGAGGCGTAGCATTCGCCTGAGTTAGCATAGTAGCTGCAGCTTGTTGTAAGATTTGATGCTTCAATAAGTTACTACTTTCAGAAGCTACATCTACGTCTTTTATTCTCGATCTAGCTGCAGAAGTATTCTCTATAGCTACATCCAAATACGCACTCTTAGACTCTAGTGAGTTTTGTGCAGCACCTAGATATGATCTCATTCTTGATAAGTTATCGATCATATAATCAACACCCGTTAAAATTGACGAAGTCGTCGTAGAAGTAGATCCATCTTGAGCATTCACACTGCCACCTACGTGTAATGCGCTTAGGGCGAAAGCAGCGCTTTCTCCAATGCTTCCTGCGGAAGTGGTGTCTACATCAATGTGGATACCTGCTGCAGTAGCTCCTGCAAGTACGATAGAAGTAGTCTCACCATTATTAGCACCTGTTTGCAGTGATTTAGTGGTAGCACTCTTAATGATCGCTACGCCGTTAAATTTGGTTGCATTAGCAATATCTTCAATAGTCGTAATTCTTTCATTGATTTCTCTTTGAATAGCATCTTTTTCAGCTGAGCTATTGGTTCCATTAGTCGCTTGGACTGCCAGTTCGCGAATTCTTTGTACATTGTCTTGAATAATAGATAGGGCTCCCTCAGCCGTTTGTATTAGAGAGATACCGTCGCCTACGTTTTGTTTAGCCTTTTGTAAACCTCTTATGTCTGAAGTCATACCTTCACTGATACTAAGACCAGCAGCGTCGTCGCCAGCTCTATTAATTCTTGAGCCTGTTGAAAGCTTCTCGATAGATTTCTGCATCTCAAAGGCATTTTTACCTAATGCTCTTTGTGCAAATAAACTACTGGTGTTTGTGTTAACTATTATTGACATTATTTCTCCCTTGGCTCTTAACCCGTCTCATACCTGGTGGCATCCCTTCCACTTGGTAGGACTCTTATAGTTATCGGCTATATGACCTAGAAACTTTAATGTTTTTTGTAAAAATATCAACTATTTGTACTATTTAGAAAAAAGATTCTACGCCAAAAAGACAAAAGAGTGAATTTCTTCACCCTTTTGACAGTTTATATTGTTACCTTTTTTATGGTAGTAAATTCAATGCAAGTTGCGGCGTAGCATTAGCTTGAGTAAGCATTGTTGCAGCAGCTTGTTGTAGAATCTGATTTTTCAATAGATGGCTACTTTCAGCAGCTACATCTACATCTTTAATCCTTGATCTAGCAGCAGAAGTGTTTTCTATAGCTACATCCAGATACTCAACCTTGGATTCCAGCGAGTTTTGTTTAGCACCTAAATATGATCTCATTCTTGATAAGTTATCAATAACGACGTCTACGTCTGTTAAAGTTACAGTTACGTTGGTTGTAGGACCTTCTACAGAATTAACACCAGTAGCTGCACTTAGATGTAATCTATTGAGTGCGAAGTTAGCTGTTGAGATACCTTCTACTAATGAACCATAGTCAGTCGTACCACCAACTCTAGCTTGAGCAATATTGATATCAATACCAGTCGCAGCTGTCACTCCAGCTCTGAGTGATAGAGTAGAACTTTCACTGTTATTAGCACCTGTTTGTAAGGTTATATCAGCAGCAGCAGCGGTATTACTATAAATGATATCAATACCATTGAACTTAGTAGACTTAGCGATAGAGTCAATAGTACTAACTCTCTCGTTTATCTCTCTTTGTATCGCATCTGCCTCATTAGCTGAGTTTGTACCATTGGTGCCTTGAACTACTAGTTCGCGGATTCTTTGCATATTGTCCTGAATGATGCTTAAAGCGCCTTCTGCGGTTTGAATTAGCGATATACCATCACCGACGTTTTGTTTGGCCTTTTCTAAACCTTTAATGTCAGAGGTCATGCCTTCGCTGATACTAAGACCTGCAGCATCGTCGCCAGCTCTATTGATTCTTGAGCCAGTAGAAAGCTTCTCTATAGATTTTTGCATTTCAAAAGCATTTTTTCCTAATGCTCTCTGCGCAAATAAACTACTTGTATTAGTATTAACTATAATAGACATTATTATCCTCCATGTACTCTAAGTTATCTAGCCTAAACCATATAACCTAGCTGAACTACTCTATCGGCCATATGACCTAGAAACTTGAGAGCTAAATGAAAAAAATAAAAATAAGTGCTAGAATCGTTTCGATGACGACAAAAACCGCTCTAGAAGGCAAAAAAGCGCCCACGATTAAACTTATTGACGATAAAGATCAAATTGTTAATCTTAAAGATTTTGCAGGATTATATGTGTTAGTTTATTTCTATCCTAAAGATCTTACTCCAGGTTGTACTACTGAAGCTTGTAGCTTTAGAGATAATCTAAGCCAATTAAAAAAACTTGGAGTGCAAGTTTTAGGTATTAGTTGTGATAAAGTAGCAACTCACCAGAAATTTAGAGATAAATATGAACTTAACTTTCCTTTGCTTGCAGATGTTGATAAAGATGTCGTTAGTAAATATGGTGTTTGGGTGGAGAAATCTATGTATGGTAAGAAGTATATGGGTATTCAGAGAGATTCATTCTTGATCAATCCTCAGGGAGTCATTGTTAAGCATTACGTTAAAATTAAACCAGCAGAGCATGTAGCGGAAATTATAAATGACATCAAGGAATTTAAGAAGCAGTCTTAAGATTCAGAGTCTATGGCGAATTTTCCAATAGAAGTTGAGATTCTTATTAAGCCAACAGGTTTCTTTAGAGGTAGGAAGCTGGCTCTGATAGAGCTTTTAGCCTTGGGTTTTAGTAATAAAACGATGGCTGAAGAATCTAATATTTCAATTAAAAGTGTAGAGAGAATTTTAGCTGAGTTGAATACTAAGCTTGGTAATAAAACTACTCAAGACGATAGTGGTCTGAGAAAGCTTTTTAACCCAAGAGTTAGATTGCTCTCTAGTTTAATTGCGGAGGATATTTGCGATATATATAGTACTAGTAAGCCAAGATTAATTGAAGAGTTAGGTGGGCAGTTAAAACAAACTCTCATTTTAAGTTGTGTTGGTTTCTCTAATAAAGCAATTGCAGATTTCTATGGCATTGGTGAGAAAGCTATAGAACTAAGATTTACTCAGTTGTTTGACTACTTTGGTGTGGATACTAAATCCTTGTCTACAGAGAATCCTCGAATAGGTTTGTTTATAAGTGCTTACTGTAGAGGCAATATTACCAAAATGCAAATTAAGCGACTGTACCGTGATACACAGCCTGAGCTACTTGATGAGATCTATGCTAATGCTGATAAGTTTTTGGCTGGACTAGAAGCTACTTATAAGATTATAGGTTAGCTCGTATCTTCATAAAGAAGTTCGATAATAAGGATGCACATTCTTCTTCCATCACGCCACCAGTTACTTTTAGATTATTAGTGACGAGATTATACCGTGAACCTAAGGCGCCAGATTTAATATCATATGCCCCAAAAACTACTTCTGCGATATGTGCTTGTAAGATAGCACCAGCGCACATAGCACAAGGCTCCAAATTAATATAAATAGTACAATCTGATAAATTCCAATCTTGACGAGTAGTTGCTGCTTGCTCTAAGGCATTAATCTCCGCATGTCCTAATATCGAAGTATTACGTTCTCTAGTGTTAATAGCTTGAGCAATAATTTCTCCATTAGCTACTATTATGGCTGCTATGGGAACCTCATTATTAGGCACTGTTTTAGCTAGCTCCAGAACGGTTGCCATGTAATGATGATGGTTCATTAGACTTTTTTGTAGACCCTTGGGTTAGAATAATACTATAAATGTCCCAGACTACTATTAAAAGCTTGCAAGATATTCTTAATCCAGTGATTTCTGAAATAGAAGTTTTGGATAAACGTTTAATTGATGATATTAGCCCAAGTTCTAGAGCTTTATGTGGCATATTACAAGAGATTTTCAAGGCGGGAGGCAAGAGACTCAGACCAGCTTTGAGCTTTCTTATTACTAAAGCTCTCGATCAAAAAGTTAATGAGAATATTTATCTAATAGCAGAGATTAGTGAGCTGATTCATACTGCTAGCTTGGTGCATGATGACATCATTGATAACTCTATGATTCGTCGTGGTCAACCTACTACTAATAGTAAATGGGACAATGCCATCACTGTTATTAGCGGAGATTTCATGTTTGCTAGAGCAGCAGTGAATCTTGGGAAGGTAGCTAATAACGATGTTACAGCTTTATTTGCTAAGGTGCTTGAAGATCTTTGTGATGGTGAGATTCGCCAAGTAGAGAAAAAATTCTCTACAGAATTAGATTGGGATTATTATTATTCTAAAAGTTATAAGAAGACAGCTTCATTGTTTGAAGCTTGTACTAAAGCTCCAGCACTGGCATTGGATTTGAGACCAGAGATAATTGAAGCTTGTGCTAATTATGGTAAATATTTAGGTCTAGCATTTCAGATCGTCGATGATATTCTCGATTATAGTTCTGATACTAAGACTCTTGGTAAGCCAAGTTGTGCTGATCTGAAAGAGGGCCAAATAACTATTCCTATGCTTTATACTCTCGAAATTCTCTACAAGGATAATAAGCTTGCTCATACTAATTTGGTGCATAAGATAGAAAGTTTGGCTATAGAGTCTAATAATGATCAGCTTAGTCAAGAAATCTTTGCGATAGTAAAAGAATCAGGTGGAATAGAGAAAAGCCGCGTCAAAGCTAATGAATTAATCATACAAGCAGTTAATTCACTTGCTATTCTTAACAATTCAACATATAAAAGTGCCCTGAATGATCTAGCCATTTTTACCCTAGATAGGGAAAAGTAGTATAATTGATCGCTACGAGGAGGTGCTAGTTATCTCTTCAAATTAAGGAAAAAGGACAACTTAAAAAAATGCAAAAAAATAAACTGTACATAGCAAATGTAAACTACGACGTAACTGAAGATCAACTTCACAGTCTGTTTGCTGCGAACCACAACGTAACTGAAACTAAGCTAATTGAAGGCAAAGGATTCGGATTCGTAACGTTTGCAAGCGACGAAGACGCTGAGAAAGCACTAGAGGCTTTCAATGGTCAAGACTTCCAAGGAAGAGCTCTTAAAATCGACTACGCTAGACCACGTACCAGCACGGGCGGCGGCGGCGGTGGCGGTGGCTACGGTGGTGGCGGCGGCAGACCAAGAAGCAATAATAATTTCAGCAGAAGATAAATTTTAATTCTAATGATTTTAAAAGAAAGACCAGGGAGAGATCCCTGGTCTTTTGTTTTAATCCTGTCCTAGAAGTCCCATCTGCTGTACGAGGGGATCGTAAACTTTGATTTTTAGTATAAACCTGAGTCCCCCGTAGCATCGAGAATAATTGCATGGCAATTATTCGAAGATCTGCTTCGCGTCTCGGATGCTCATTGACGATAGCCAACTCCGCATCCTCGACGCTCGCATGCCTTGCATCTGGGAGCTTCTAGAACAGGATTAATTTTGTATGTGATAGTCTAATTCAGCTCAGTGAGCACAAACTCTGAGAGTATGGCATTGAAGTCTTCACTAAAATAATTATATGAACTTGCAAAAGCTATAGTGTCTCTTGCACCATAGAAATCAAACATCATGTCATTAATTAAATCTTCATCAAAATCTAAATAACTGGTATCAAATACCACATTAATAGATACAGGTCCACAATCTGCCACCTTGTCGATAATATCGTCTCTTCTGAATAGTAATTCTGATATAGAGTCTTTGATGTAGGAATCACTTAATTCTTCATATTGAGACCAGTTTTTCTTAGAGAAATTCTCTTCTTCACCAGCACCTACTACGGCATAGCAGATAGACTGATTCATTCTGCCGCAGATATAAAGATCCTTAATAACCAAGATCTCTGTTAATAATTCTTCAATGCTTGAGTTTGCCATAATGGAGGTTTCCTGGATATAACATTGACAAAAGCAAGATGAGGCAAACTCAGATTCTTGGACTAGACTATTTAAACGAGATTCAAGTTATCTTGAGCATCCTCTCCATTGTAAGTACTTCGTTTATTCCGTTGTTCTTTTTTCCGTGGAACCCCACTCCCTTCCTGGTTTGAGGGATTTTAAATAGAATTTAAGAAATAATTGCTACAATTCATATCTATGTCTAAAAATTATTTATTTACATCAGAGTCAGTCAGTGAAGGCCACCCAGATAAAATTTGCGATCAAATATCAGACGCGGTGCTGGATGCAATATTAACGGAAGATTCTCAGGCAAGAGTGGCTTGTGAAGTATTCTGTACTACAGGTTTAATTATTGTTGGTGGTGAGATTACTACTGAAGCTTACGCACCTATTAGTGAGATCGCGCGTAATAAAGTTCGTGAGATTGGTTATCACCATAAATCAGGCGGTGGTTTTGATGCAGACAATTGTGCTGTAATGGTTACGCTTGATCAACAGAGTCCGGATATCTCTGCTGGTGTTACTACTGCTAAAGAAGCTCGTGATAATGTTTCTCAGGATCCAGCTGATTTAGTTGGTGCTGGTGACCAAGGTTTAATGTTTGGTTTTGCTTGTGATGAGACTCCTGAGTATATGCCGCTTGCTATCACTCTTTCTCATCAATTAATGAAGAAGCTTGCTGATGTTAGAAAAAATGATCCTGATATTCACTATCTCAGACCGGATTCTAAGGCTCAAGTAACTCTTGCTTATGAAGATGACAAGGCTGTAAGAGTAGACACTGTGCTCATTTCAACACAGCATGATCCTATCGTTCAAGGAGAAACTGATAACAGTAAAATTCAAGCTATTATCGCTAGAGATCTTAAGAGCAAAGTTGTAGATGAAGTGTTTAAGAATTATCCTATTAAGCCTGATGCTAAGACTAAGTTTTTCTTCAATCCATCTGGTAGATTCGTTACTGGTGGACCTCAGGGAGATGCAGGGCTTACTGGTCGTAAGATTATCGTGGACACTTATGGTGGATATGCGCGTCACGGTGGTGGAGCCTTCTCTGGTAAAGATCCTACTAAGGTAGATAGATCTGCAGCTTATGCTGCAAGACATGCTGCGAAGAATATTGTTGCAGCAGGGCTTGCTACTAAATGTGAAATCCAGTTGTCATATGCAATTGGTGTAGCTCATCCGACAAGTATTCACGTAGAAACTTTTGGTACGGGAATTATTTCTGATGCAGAGATTACTGAAATCGTTAAGAAAGTTTTTGATTTTAGACCTTATTCTATAATTAAGAACTTTAAGCTTAGAGAAATGCCAAAACTCAATGGTGGGCGCTTTTACCAGGATGTAGCTGCTTATGGTCACTTTGGTAGACCTGATTTAGAGCTACCTTGGGAGAAGCTTGATAAGGTTGATGAGCTAAAAAAGTCTTGTAAAAGTTTGGAGAAGGTTGGATAAAAAATAATGGTGTCCTCGAGGAGATTTGAACTCCTACAGCCGAAGCCACTACCACCTCAAAGTAGCGTGTCTACCAGTTCCACCACGAGGACAAAACCAGTTAGGATTTTAACAGAAACAATAGGTCAATATACTAATAATTCGTTATAGATTAATGGTTTTGTAGGTTAGGGCATAATGTATACTATGAAGTCTCGTTTTTTAATTCTTGCATTGCTGGTTGTGAGTTTAAGCTCTTGTGCTAATCCTTTTAAATATGCTCCCAATGATTGGGTTCAAGTTACAGAAGTTAAGGGTGATAATCCGAAGAAAATTTATGTCGATAAGAATCGTATCGAATGTAAAGATGGCAAATGCAGTGCTTGGGTGAAAATGGTTTTTGATATGGAAGAAGCAATTAAGTTTCAGGGTAAGAAACCAGGAGAAGTTTCAGGAACGATGATGATCGGTAGGGTAGACTCAAGCGTCGACTATGATTGTAAGAGGGAAGTTGCGTTAATTAACTCATATCAACTTTATGATAGATCTAATAAACTCATAGATTCTAAGTGGGTTCAGAATGAATATGAGTATGCTAAAGAAGGTACTATACAAGGCGATATATTAAAGTTTGTGTGTAAATAAGTTTATTTCCAGTTTATAAATTTATAGATTGTCAATTTCGTCATCCTGAGGGAGGGCGAAGCCCGACCGTAAGGATCCACTCTCATTAATAGACTATTTGAAGTAGTGGATCCTTACGTCGCAACCTACGGTTGCTCCTCAGGATGACAACGAGACGTTTACAGATTTGAGATTGGTTTGTTATGATTATAAGTTATATGGGTTGGTTAGCTCATCCTGGAGTAGTGGGTAAAGGAGAAGATTAAAATGGATTTTTTACTTTTTATGAGTGGGATTACAGCTGCTATAAGTGTTGTTATTGTATTTTTTGTTAAACGTGCAGAAAAGCGTTATAAAGAAAGGTTAGTGCAAAAATAATTTTTCAATAAGTCTCTAAATGATAGAATATTTGGGTTCCTCTATGGAATATGCTTGGGTGGCTCAGTGGTAGAGCACGTCATTGGTAATGACGGGGTCGGCAGTTCAATTCTGCTCCTAAGCACCACTATATCGAAACTAAATCTTTAGCCTCATCAAAAAGCTTATTAATAAACTCTTGGTCTATATAAAGTGCAATTTTTTGTTTGGTTAAGTTAGCTTGTAATTCTTTGTTGCTTTTTAGAAGATATTTTATCTCTTCATCGCCCATAGACTCCATGCCTAGCAGAAATCTTGCAAGTTCAATAATGGTGTTTTGCTCTTCGGTAGCTTTTCCCTTATAGGAAGCTTGATTGGCAATGATTTCGGTAACTCTTTGTGGTAAACCCCAATCTAGTAGCACTGCTGCTGAGATATCTAAGTGACTCATCTCGAAAGTTTCTCTTTCTAATTTGATACGTTCCTGATAATTAATCATAGATCTAAACTCTGGATAATTATCTGGATAGAAATGACTTAAAACAAAAACTCCATAGGACTGCATCAAGCCAGAAATAAAAATCTCATCGCAATAATGTTTATCCTTGTTAAGTCGCTTGGCGATAGATTTAGCTGCGACAGCAAGAAACACTCCTTCGAACCATAATTGTTTATCAACAGTAACATTGCGCAAGGCTGTGAGTATGGCAATATTTTTCAAAATCCCAAAGCCCAATACATCTATTATTTCTGTTAAAGATTCTAACTTACGAAAACTTCCTACAGCAGCTGAGTTTGCGTATTTAAAAGCATTGGCAAATAAAACTTGATCTAAAGTAACCAGTTTGAGAATGTCGTCTCGTGTGGTTTTGGGGTCATCAATAATACTTAATAACTTAGTAACAGCAGGCGAATTTGCTGGCAAGCTATCCAGCTTTTTGCCAATAATAGAAGACTTAATCACCGTCATACTTACTCCCTGTCATTCTTATAGACGGAATTGATTAAGGAAAGATTATGAAAATGAAGAAAAAGTGTCCGGTTTGCCCCCGGCCCTAACCGGACACTTTTTCTTATCTTGGCTGAAACTATTTTCCTGATAACGCGTCTATATGTAATTGAAGATGAACTTTAAATTATTAGTTGTTTGTATTGGATTTTTGCTATTGAATCAAATAGCGGTGAAGGCAGCGAAGGTCAATGTTGGTGCGGATAATGCAGAAGCCTTGGTAGGTACCTGGGATATTCTCAATACCAATGGCACTGTAATAGATTCTATAGAAGTGACTATTGCTGTGGCTAAAGCTAATACTGCAAGGTTCAGCTATAAGCAATTATCGCTCGATAGCGACATCAATTCTTTAGAAGGATTTTTAACTCAAGATACAGTAATTTTTGATTTGATTAATTTAGGTAAGACACAGACTTATGTCGCCCAAGTTGACTTCACATTAGCAGGAGGACCAGGTATAGAGATTAAAACACAGCTTGCTGATTGTGTTACAGGTATAGAAAGTAGTACTGTGGTGAAGAAATATAGAGAGAGATTAGCTGATGCTTCTGCACGTTGTGATGGATCTAGTTTAAATGATTCTACTGTCGCTAATATTAAATTCGTGAAACGTGGTGTTAATGCAGCTTTGGTGCCGAGTA
Organism: uncultured Gammaproteobacteria bacterium; assembly: GCA_964512985.1. Taxonomy (GTDB): domain Bacteria; phylum Cyanobacteriota; class Vampirovibrionia; order LMEP-6097; family LMEP-6097; genus CAYPGT01. The sequence goes on from CAZELI010000001.1 coordinate 110,200, forward strand.
GTAATTCTATAGCTGATGAGATTATAGCAGGTGAGACTAAAGCTGCTAATAGAATAGAAGCTGCGTGGTCTATTCAAGATAGCGGTCATGATTCTATTCAAAGAAGACTAGTAATCAAAGATATCACTAGTACTTATTTAGGATATAAATTTACTTATAGGTTATTGAATAATATTACTAAGCTTTCTAACCTCAGCCAGTCAGATTTCCAGACGGCTGATAGAGTTGGATTCGTAGCAAATAATTATATGATTCTCAATCCTACAGTTTTCTCTAAGCGCAATGAACTGTTTATTCTTAAACTGGATACTACGTTAGAGCAAGGTGGTGGAAGAGAACTGCGTACTGATAATGGTGACTGTTTCCCATTCAAGATCAATGTTATAGGGAAGATGGCCTGCACACCAAACGATTCGAGCCTTATTAAATCTTCTACTTCTAGGAGAATTGATGGAAGGCATGCAGGTAAGATAGAGACTAATTTAGTTATTGTTTTCTAGAATATTTATTGTTCCGCCGCTGCGCGGCGTTTGCGCTGCGCGCGGCTTAATACCTAACAAAAACCTTAACTTTCCTGTATTTATGCTTGAAAAATACTAAAATACCATTAGTAAAGCAAATGAGTAGCAATATTTCTAAAGCTAAAAAAGATATTCTCGTTCTCAAGTTCGGCGGTACTTCAGTCGCTGATCCTGAATGTATTGAACGTATTTCTAAGATTGCGATTAAAGAAGCTGAGCAATATAACGTTATAGTGGTAGTTTCGGCGATGGGTAAGACTACTAATGGTTTAGTAGATTTAGCTCATCAAGTATCTCCTGGTTGCCGTGGACGCGAACTCGATATGTTGTTAGCGACAGGCGAGTTAGTATCTATGGCACTTACTGCGATGGCTATTCAGAGACTTGGTCATCCATCTGTCTCTCTTACTGGATGGCAAGCAGGTTGTATTACTGAGCAGTCTCATAACCGAGCAAGGATTGCTGAGATTAAGCGTGATAGGATTGATAAACATTTACATCAGGGTGAGATAGTGGTAGTAGCTGGGTTTCAGGGTATTACTGAAGACGGTGAAGTGACTACTCTTGGACGTGGTGGTTCTGATACTTCTGCGGTAGCTCTGGCAGCGGCTTTCAATGCAATACGTTGTGATATTTATACTGATGTAGATGGTGTGTTTACTACTGATCCACGTCTGGTGAAAGATGCTACTAAGCTGGATTATATAAGCTATGAAGAAATGATAGAGCTTGCAAGTTTAGGAGCGAAGGTATTGCACCCACGTTCTGTAGAATTGGCTAAGAAATATAATGTGGATCTTAGAGTTAGAAATACTTTTAACTCTACTAATCAGGGGACTGCTGTTGTAAGTATAAAAAGGATGAAAGAAATGGAATTAACGAAAGCCGTTAGTGGAGTGGCATTGGATACTAAGCAAGCAAGAATTGGTATTCTTGGTGTGGCTGATAGACCTGGTATTGCAAGTAAAGTGTTTGGCGAATTAGGCAAGAGAAAGATTAACGTAGATATGATTATTCAGTCTGTGTCACGTGATGGCATTAATGATATCGCTTTCACTGTGCCTATCGAAGATGCTGACTTAGCTAAAGCTAGTTGTGAAGAGATCTTGCAAGATATAGAGGGTACTAAAGTTACAGTGGATAAGACTATAGCGAAAGTATCAATCGTAGGAGCTGGCATGCTCAATAGACCAGGAGTAGCTTCTACGCTATTCACTGCTCTTTCAGACGCTAATATTAATATTCAAATGATTTCGACTAGTGAGATAAAGATTAGTTGTATCATTAATGTAGAGCAAGCCGAGAAGGCAGTTACAGTGATTCATAGAGCATTTGAGCTTGAGAAATCTTCTGAACCTATTATTGTTTAATATGACGTGCCCGCATCTGCGATACTAGATATCGGAAAGGAATATTATGGACTTAAGAGATTTAGTAGAAACCGTTGGTTATATAGGAATTTTTGCAATGATATTTCTGGAGTCTGGAGTGTTTTTCGGATTCTTTTTACCTGGTGACAGTCTGCTTTTCACAGCTGGCTTCTTAGCTTCACAAGGACTCTTGTCATTGCCAATATTAATTCCTGGTTGTTTTATTGCAGCAATTTTAGGATTGCAAGTAGGATATCTTTTTGGGCGTAAGGTTGGACCTAAGTTGTTTAATAGAACTGATTCACTTTTCTTTCATAAGAGTCATTTAGAACAAGCACAAGCTTTCTATGAAAAGCATGGCGCTAAAACTATAGTACTTGGTAGATTTATACCTATAGTAAGAACTTTTGCGCCGATAGTAGCAGGAGTAGGTTCTATGCATTATCCTACTTTTATTCGCTATAACATTATTGGAGCTGCACTCTGGGCTATTGGTGTTACTCTTGCTGGGTATTTTTTGGGTAGTTTGATTCCTGATGTCGATAAATATTTATTGCCAATAATATTTTTGATTATGTTTGTTTCAGCTTTGCCACCACTTATTCATGTACTTAAAGATCCTGTAAGTAGAGCATCAATCAAAAACTTTATCGCGAAGCTCGGTAAAAAGAAGTAATTATCTCGCTTTTGCTATAATTATGCAGGCAGTTAATAGAATCATGGAGAAAACATTGGATAAGGTTTCATTAGATATTAAAGAGATTCAGGCAATACTGCCGCATAGATATCCATTCGTTATGGTGGATCGAGTGCTTGAGTTAGTTCCTGGTAAGTCAGCAACTGGTTATAAAAATATTACAATCAATGAACCGCAGTTTATGGGGCACTTCCCTGAGATTCCTATTATGCCAGGAGTGCTTCAGTTAGAAGCTGCAGCCCAGCTTTCGTGTTTAGTAATGCTTCTATTACCAGAGTATCGTTATGGTTATTTAGGGATTTTTACTGGTTTGGATGCTGTTAAGTTTCGCCGTATGGTAGTACCTGGTGATCAACTTAAATTAACTGTTGAATTGAAGAAATTTAGATTCCCTTTCGGTAAATTTGAATTTCGTGGTGAAGTAGATGGTGAACTTACTGTTGAAGGCACTCTTAGTTTTGCTATGAGCGCTAAAGAGAATTTAAAATAATATCCTTTGGTTTACGTAAACACTGACTTAAAGTAGCATATACTGGAGATAGCCTTATGAGTACCAAAGCCATAGACTTAGATTTACTGAACCGTTTCCATCCAAGGGAGCGGTTTGCAACTCGTTCTGCTTTAACACAGGCCTTCAAGTTTGTCATACTTGCAGCAGTTTGGATCTCTATAGTTTTTGGTGCCGCAGCTGGTGGCGGAATAACTTTTGCTTGGTTATTACCAATCCTTATTACAGATTATTTACCTGGTTTAATCGGCATTGATGCTAGTACTGCTATTAAAGTTGCAGAGATAGTCGCTTACTTAGCGCCTACAGTAACTATTGCAACAGTGATTCCAGTCAACGCAATGTTTATGGTGCTTTGCGAACGTAAGTTCTTAGCTTTACTGACAGTGAGAATTGGACCAGATAAAGTAGGTCCTAATGGTTTCTTACAGACTTTTGCTGATGCACTGAAATTATTGTTTAAAGAAGACATCACTCCTAAAGGTGCTGATGCATTGCTTTTCACGCTTGCTCCAGCGCTATTTTTTGCGCCAGCGATGGTGGTATTTTTACCTTTACTTTCTGTAGCCTCTAATAATGCAGGTGTCTTTGTGACTACTGATTTAGATATAGGTTTGATATTTATTTTAGGTCTAGTGTCTCTTGGAACTATGTCTATAGTTATGGGTGGCTGGGCTTCTAATAATAAGTACTCGCTTATAGGTGGTTTGAGATCAGCTTCCCAAGCGGTTGCTTATGAGATCCCTTTAGTTCTAGCAATGATTGCTCTTGTACTTATTTCTGGCTCTGCTAATTTAGTTGAGATCTCTGACCGTCAAGCTGGTGGAATAATGAACTGGAATATTTTGGGTAATGGACATTTACCAGAAGCTTTTAATTTGTTTGCTAACTCTGGTAGTGCTTTCCTGCAGGGCTTTGTGCCATTGTTATTCACGCTTTTATGCGTAGCGTTATTTTTAATTTTTATCACTGCTTCTACAGCTGAAGTGAATCGTATACCTTTTGACTTGCCTGAAGCTGAGTCAGAGTTGGTTTCAGGATATAACACTGAATATACTGGAATGAAGTTCGCTCTGTTCTTCCTTGCTGAGTACACTAATTTATTTATCGCATCAGGAGTTGCGGCAGTACTCTTCTTAGGTGGATCGCACTTGCCTATTAGTATTGAGACAGAGAATGCTCTTTACGCTTCATTATCTAAGGTTACTCTTAATTTGCCTGTGATTGGTAATTTAGAGGGTCTTTTAGTTGATTTGAATTTCGTATGGCTTCTAACTTCAGTGGTATTCATTCTTAAGATTTACTTGATGTTCTTAGTTGCTATTTGGATTAGAGCGACTTTGCCGCGTTTAAGACAGGATCAGCTTATGGAGTTTGGTTGGAAATATTTAATCCCTCTAACATTAGCTATAATTTTCTTAGTGGCTTTGTGTTTAGAGTATTTGGGGTAAGTATAAATAATTTAAAGGGTAAAAGATATATATGGCAACGTTGATTAAAATACTAGAGACAGCTTCTAAGCCAGTCACCAAAACAGTAGATGGACTTTATAATATCTTCCTTGGTATGTATACAGTGTTTAAACATACTGGACGTGACCCTATTACCTCTAGCTACCCTAATAAAATGCCTGAGCTTTATTCACGTTCTCGTCATAGATTAGCTTTGAATGTTGATCCTGACACAGGTGAGCATCTTTGTATTGCTTGTAAGCAATGCGAGAGAATTTGCCCTGATGCTTGTATTTCCGTTATCCCACACGATAACGTTAAAGCTAAATCCTCCCAGTTCTATATAGATCACGGTCTATGTATGTTCTGTGGTTTATGTACAGAAGTATGTCCTACAGACTGTATTATTAATACAGTAGATTTTGAGATGTCAGAAGAGACGCGCGAGGATCTTGTCTATGACATTAACAGATTAACTCTTACTCAAGATCAGTCTAGAGCTTACTTCCAAATGAAAGGTTATAAAACTAAGCGTCAAAAAGAAGAAGAGAAGCTCCTTGCTGATCCTTCTAAGAAGCCGCCAGCAGAAGGTGGTATCTCTCACAAAGCTGTGAAAGCAGCTCTAGAAGCTTGTGGTATTGCAACTAAAGTTGAAGCAGCTAAAACTGAATAAGATAAAGAGGTAATTTTATGGCGACACTGAATGTATTATACGGAACAGAATCAGGTAACTCAGAGAAGTTAGCAACAAGCATAGAACTTACTGCTAAAGAATTAGTGAAGCAGGCTGGTGACGCTCTTAAGTTTGATATAGTTCGCAAGAGTCTTAAAGATGTAAAGGTTGCTGACCTCGCTGCTATGGAGCATGTGGTAATAGTTATATCTACTTGGGGAGAAGGTGATCCTCCAGGACCAGCAGATAAATTCTGTAAGGAACTCTATACAGCTTCTAGTCCTAGTTTATCTAATATGAAGTATGCCGTAGTGGCTATGGGTGATAGAGGTTATCAAGACTTCTGTGGCTGTGGTCGCCGCGTAGATGAAAGTATCCAGAAGCTGGGAGCTACTCAATTACTCGCTCGTAAAGATATGGACTTAGACTATGCTGCGCATTTCGAGAAGTGGGAAGTAGAGTTCTTTACTAAGATTGCTCCGATGCTGAAGAATTAGTAGGATCGTTATACGTTAAACGTTTTAGATAGTTTGATACTATTAGCGCGAGTATAGTTAAAAAAGATAGAACTCCTATAAAAGCTATATAACCAAACTTTTCCTCAAAACTAAGACTATTTAGTATGTCTAACATTTACCTTACCTCCTATAGCTAAAAATATTATACCAAACATTGTAAGTCGCACGAGTACCCGTTCGCCGTCATTGCGAGGAGTCCGTCGAAACGTAGTGAAGACGGGCGACGTGGCAATCCACTCCAACGCATAAGTAAAATGTAATGGTATGTGTTAGTTAGGTTCCGCATGAATGGATCGCCACGCCAGCTTTGCTGGCTCGCGATGACGGATTACGGGTGTCGGTTCGCTAAGGAGTATTTGTTTCCTTGATTTAACACCAGAAAAGTTTAACTGCAACGATCATTAAAAATATAGCAATGATTACTCTGAATTGTTCTTGAGGTATTTTATCTACGATTTTTTTACCGAGGCTGACACCGATAAAAGAAAACAAAATACAAACGATGACAGTTGTGTAGCTCATTCCTAGTAAATTACCGACGCCTTGTTTTTCGTAGAAGTAAGTGAGTAAGCGCGATGTATCAATGATAGCTAAGAGTAAGGCCGAGTTTGCTAAGTATACTTCTTTCGGTAAATTAAACGCAGCGAGGAAGGCACTTCTAATAGCACCACCCATACCAAAGATTCCAGCAATGAATCCAGAGAGAGCCCCACCAATAATTCCAGTACGTTTATTGAAGTTAATTTGAAACTGAGGATTCTTTAAAAGAAACACTGAGTAAGCTAAAAGAAAAACAGCAATTAACTTAGTAAGTATATTCTCATCGACAAGGAAAACAATCTTAGCTCCAATAATAGAAGTGACTATGCCACTCAGTCCAAAGGTGAGAACTAATTTGAGGTCAAATCCACTTCTAAAATAGAGTAAGCGCCATATGGCATTGAACCAGTGAATTATAGTAACGAATATAAGAGCATCGCTCAGTGGATGAAACATTAATATCACGGGGAGCATTAAGGTAGAAGTACCAAAGCCAGTGATAGTACCAGCCGTACTGGCAAAAGCAATCAAGATCAGAAGTCCAGTAAGTGACATGAAATAAATGATATCAGTTATTATATAGGTATGTCTCTTAACTATAGATCTCTATTATTAGTTATTTCATTCACAGTCATATTGTTTGGTTTTAAACTTGGTTCTTATGCATTGATTGATATGGATGAACCACGTTATCCGCAAGCTGCTCGTGAAATGATTCATAGATCGGATTACATTATTCCTTATTTTGCTGGTAAACCTCGCTATGATAAACCTATATTATTTTATTGGTCTGAAATTCTTTCTATAAAAACATTTGGTGATAATGAGTTATCGGCAAGATTACCATCTGCTGTTTCAGCTTTGGCCCTTGTGATATTGACTTTCTTTTTAGGTTCTACAGTTGGTGTACCTACACTCAGTGCCATTGTCTTAGCGGGTTCAGTGGAGTTCTTTGTTATGGCAAGGCTATCTGTTACTGATATGTTATTGAATCTTTGTATCTCCTCTACTCTGATAATATTTTTCCTTAGCTATTCTCGTAAAATTAGTAGTAAGTTTTTATTGCTTTCTGCGATAACAGCGGCTCTAGGAGTGCTTTGTAAGGGTCCTGTGGCCTTGATTATTCCAGGGATAATAGGGGTCATTTATTTATTATCTAAGAAGGATTTGTTTGGGTATTTTCGACGAGAATGGAGTTTGCTGCCAGTTTGGATTTTGGTATTTTTAGTTTTAGTTTTACCTTGGTATATTGCTGTGCATTATGCTACTGCTGGAGAGTTTACTAAAGTATTTTTCTTGGAGCATAATTTAAATCGTTATACTAGTGTAGTTTCGGGTCATAATGCAGCTTGGTGGTTTTATATTCCTACCTTTATTGTAGGGTTTATGCCTTGGACGCTATTTCTACCGAAGGCTCTTATAGATTGGTTTAAAGTTAGTACTCAGGTATCTTATGAAAACGAACTGATTAAATTCTCGTTGATATGGTTTAGTACAGTTATAGTGTTTTATTCTTTTGCTGGTACTAAGCTCATAAATTATATATTGCCTTGTTATTTACCTTTAGCCATAATAGTTGCCATCTACATTCAATCCACCCTTAAGCCTAAAACTATTATCACCATTATTGTAATCTGGAGTATAGCTTTATTGAGTAGTGTACCCTTTGTATTAATGCCACTTAGTGAACGCCTTAGCGGTGAGATTATTCGGTTCTCTGCTATGATTTCTCCTAAAGCTAATCTTTATACAGTTAATATGGAGAGACCTAGTGTTACATACTATGGACATAAGCCAGCTCGTCGTATTAAATCCTCTAAACTTGTAACTAAACTCAGTACTGATGAAGAGCTATATTTTGTGATTAAGACAAACGATCTTAAGGAAATACAGGTAGCTAAGAATAACTACCAGATACTATTTCAAGACAAGAAATATAGTTTTGGGAAGAGTTAAACTGCTGCTGCAATAAGCTCATTCATCTTAGCAACGTTAGTGCGTACTGATTCAGCAGATGCTTTTAGTGCTGTAAGTTCAGTATCATTTAGTTTAAGTTCAAGTATCTCCTCTATACCATTAGAACCAAGTTTCGCTGGCACACCAACAAACACTCCTTTAATGCCATATTGTCCACTAAGTATGCATGAACTTGGAAGGATTTGTTTCTTGTCGTTTAATATTGCATCTATCATTTCTACTGCGGATGATGCAGGAGCATAGAATGCTGAGCCAGTGCCTAGTAAGTTTACTATCTCGATACCACCTTTCTGAGTGCGTTCAATGATAGATTGAATCTTATCAGCTGGAAGTAAATCAGGCAGAGGGATACCAGCTACTGTTGTGTATCTTGCTATTGGCACCATGTCATCCCCATGACCACCCATTACACAAGGCTGAATGTTTTTGATAGAGACATTTAAAGCTTCGGCAATAAAGAATGCCATGCGAGAACTATCTAAGACCCCTGCCATTCCAATGATTTTGTTATTCGGTACACCTTTAGCACTGAGTATTTGGTGAGTAAGCTGAGTCATAGCATCTACTGGATTAGAAACTATAATATAAATTGCATTTGGTGAGTGTTTGTAAGCCGCTTCTATACAAGCTTTCACGATCTGTGAGTTTTTCACAAGTAGGTCATCGCGACTCATACCAGGCTTACGTGCCAAACCTGCGGTCATTAATACTACATCAGAATCTGCACTTAATGCATAATCATCACTACCAAAAATTGTTCTATCGTGTGATTCAACAGGTCTTGCTTCCATTAGATCGAGAGCTTTACCAGCTGCAACACCACCCATCACATCTATCATCACTACATTAGCGATGTTCTTTTCTGCAAGTCTTTGTGCCGCTGTTGCACCTACGTTTCCTGCGCCTATAACTGTTACTTTGGGTTGTTTCATACTTATAGTTTATACCCAGATCTATAAATTATTAATATGTATGACACCCGAAGGGCGTTATACATATTATGGAGGATAGAACTGTACTTAAGTTATACTATCTTACTAATATGAATCAGCAAGTAAAAACGCAACTAGACCTAAGTAAGGCACATTTAAATCTTAAAACTGCTCAACTATATGAATATGCTTTAAGCAGAGGAGAGGCTAAGCTATCAGATAAAGGAGCTTTAGTAACCAGTACTGGCGAGCATACAGGCAGAGCTGCTAGTGATAAGTTTATTGTTGAAGATGCTTTGACGAAGAGTAAAGTGGGTTGGGGTGATATTAATAGACCTATTTCTGAAGCTGCTTTCTTGAGGTTGCGAGAGCAAGTTATCCAGCATCTAGGCTCTCAGATCTTGTTTGTGCAGGATTGCATCGCTGGCGCTGATCCTAAGAACTGTGTCTACGTTAGAGTCGTTACAGAGACTGCGTTTCATAGCCTATTCATCCGTAATATGCTTTCTGTGGTGAATACTAATTCTGCACGCCTTAGTTATGGTGATGAAATAATTGAGAATTATAGTCCAGAATATACTGTCTATCACGCGCCTTGTCTGAAAGCTAATCCAGCAGAAGAGAAAGAGCTTCATTCTGATACTTTTATCATTGTGAATTATAGTACTAAAGAAGTGATTATTGCTGGGACTGCTTATGCTGGTGAGATTAAGAAGTCTGTCTTCTCGATACTGAATTTTATTTATCCGCAACGTGGAATTATGCCGATGCATAGCTCTGCTAATACTAATGCTCAAGGTGATGTGTCGATATTCTTTGGATTGTCTGGAACTGGTAAGACCACTCTATCAGCTGATCCAGAGCGTTTACTTATTGGTGATGATGAACATGGTTGGTCTGATGAAGGTGTGTTTAATTTTGAGGATGGTTGCTACGCTAAGTCTATTGGGCTTACGGCTAAGACTGAACCTGAGATCTATAATGCTTCGCGTCGTTTTGGGACTACAGTAGAGAATGTGGTAATGAATGACAATAGAGAACTAGATTACTTTGATAAATCTATTACTGAGAATGGACGTATCTCATATCCACTATATTTCATTCCTAATTCTAAGTTCGATCGTTTTGTGCGTAAGAATCCGAAGAATATAATTATGCTTACTTGTGATGCCTTTGGAGTCTTGCCTGCTGTGGCTAAACTTACTCCAGAAGAGGCTTCTGAACAATTCCAGCTTGGTTATACTGCGCGTATTCCTGGTACTGAGATGGGGGTAGTGGAACCTAAAGCTGTCTTTAGTCCATGCTTTGGTGCACCGTTTATGCCATTACCGCCTAAAGTATATGGTGATTTACTTAAAGAGAAAATTTCTCATGCGAAGGTTAATTGTTGGTTAGTGAATACGGGATGGGCTGGTGGTAGTTACGGGCAAGGTAAGCGTATGAGCATAGATCTCACTCGCTCTATTATTCATGGCATTAACTCTGGTACTCTTGCTAAAGAAGAATGCGTGAAACATTCTATATTAGGATTACAAATACCTAAATCTATAGAGCTTCCTGAGGTCTCCTGGAAAGACCAAGCTGAATATGAGAAAACTGCTAAGAAGCTTTTGGATTTGTTTGCGGAGCAGAGATTGAAAATGGACTAAGAAGATCTAATTCGATCTATTTACTTACTGTATGCGTAATAGGGATTTAATATTTTGAATGACTTCTGAATATTTTTCTGGCGATATAGATCCAATGCTTTGTCTAATAATCTTTCTGCTTGCAGTAAACAACTTATTTGGTCTTATTCTACTTTCAAACTTTAAAGTGCCAGTTCTCAAATCAGCCACTCTAAGATTAATACTATATTGATCAGATTTGAATTGAGAAGTGATTTGACACAAAATTACATCATCTCCGCCCAAAGCCCGAAGAACCAAAGCAGGCCTTATTTTAGTTGCAGTTAGGTCTGAAAATGGAAAAGGAATAGTGACTAGGTCTCCTTCTGTAAATACTGCCAAGCTAGTTCCTCCTCTTCGCTGAGCCAGTCCTCTTTCAAGGATGATTCAGCCATGCATAATAATTCATAGTCCGAGTTATTGACCATATGGTCTGCTTTATAAAACTGAAAATAATGTGTTTGCTCTATTGAAAACTTTAAATTAGCATATGAATCTTCAATGAAATCATCGAAATTATTTATCAGACTGTTAGTTCCATAGCTAGTTTTAGAAGTTGGGATTGTATATGCCATAAGTTAATTAGGTTTATATATAGGGTTAAGTGTTTTCAGAAAATCTGGTTCTATTAAATCATAGAATACTTTTTTCACAGCAATGTGTGATGATTCTATAGTAGAGAGGAGATTGTTAATACTGTTGATCTCTTCTTCAGTTGATACTAAATCAATATCGATAGCTGATCCTGAAAAAGCATCATATTGAGAGTTGTTAGAAAACTTGACTATGTGTTTTAAATTATTGTCTATATATTCATTCTGTATAAATATGATACCTTCCACTTCTTTCTCATTGTTTTTCAGTTCCAGTTTAGTACATTTAGAGAGTTGATTTTGATCTTTAAAAAAATTTACGTATCTAACCCCAACTCTCAAAACTTTTTTAATATACCCATCATCAATATTAAAAGCTGCTGATAGTATTTTTTCTACAAATGGAAAGAATAAACTCCATCCCTGATATGGTTTTTGATTAATGATAGAAATTGAGTTGCTACCCGTTTGAACTACCAGATTATTACTATTAAATTTAAAGAGAGGGCTAAATTTCAAGTTTATTTCTTGAGATCTAATCAGTTCAGGTATTTGCCTTATTGGTAATTCAAGCGAAGTGAAATTTTTACCTAATTCTTTCTGTATCTTTGAATAGATATCTATGTCTTTAACATCAGTATCAAAACGTACTTCTACTATTGCTTCAATAATTGGACAAAGCTCTAATTTTTCTGGATAATTAATCAAATTTTGGTTCATTTACCTAATGATATTATACGTAGATTTATCATATTAGTAACCAGTATTTCATGTAACTGAGTCACTTCTTTATGTCTTGATAAGACATAAAGCTATTTTACGATAAAAATATAGAGAAATGGTGGAGACTTGAATACATAAGCCAATTATTCCGCTGTAGATGCATAGTTTATGAAGTAATGGTATTCCAATTATTCCTAATAAAGGATTTGATTCAGCTATAGGATAAAACGGTCTGATGTCCTGGTGCATAATACTATCCAAAAATATATGACTATACGCACCAAAGATGCTTGCAGAAATGATAGCAGTCCAAGTGGTAGTCTTCTTCAATAGTTTAAAAGTAATTTTGGTTAGGAAAATAGTGAGAAAAATAACCAATGTTGCTCCGAGGTAAGTATGAAGAAACCTATGTACAGGCCAGTCTTCTTGTAATAAGTAATAAAGAGATTCTATATCAATAATTAATTGAGAAATCGCAAATGAAATAATAGAAAACCGTTTGCCAAATATTGATTTAGCGACTAAGGCAGGACCAAAATGATATGGTGTAAAAGGCATATAATATCTAGGTTATTAATAAGTTCTAAAGATTATAGCAATCCGTTCTGATCAAAAAATGAATGGCATGGGCTCTAGGTGTATAGCTAGATTTTAGGTAAAAATATCACAAATAACCGTAATTCCAGCAAATTAATTATGCGTTTGAATTCATATTTTCATGAATTCAGGGGTATAATTAAATTATGCTGTCTGACTTGGAATTAAGAGAAATTTTTCATTTTTGCTTTCTGGAGCAATTATTAAAGATTTCTGATCCTAATATTTATATTCTTAAAGGTGGGGTTAATTTACGCTTTTACTATAAGAGTCCTCGTTACTCAGAAGATATGGATATAGATGTACTGGCTGGTAGTGTAGCAACTCTCAAAAAAAACGGTTATAAAATTCTTAATGATGATACTTTCATTAGAAAATTAAAAACTTATGGTATCCAAAATATATTAATCAATGATCCAGCGAAAGCTAAGCAAACAGAAACCACTCAAAGATTCCGTTTTAGGATAGTTAATCAGGCTGGTGATGAACTAGCAACGAAGATAGAGTTTTCTAGAAGAAAGAAAGATCTTAAACTTTACTTGCATTCACTTGAAAGGATAGATACTGAAATAGGTAGACGATACAATAGGCTCTCTTATTTAGCTCAGCATTATGATGCAAGCACCGCTCTTACCCAAAAGATCGAAGCACTTGCAGGAAGAAAAGAAGTTCAAGCACGTGATGCTTTTGATATTTTCATATTGGATATTGGCGGGCATACTAAAAACTTCAAATCAAAGCTAATCTCTAAGGAGACTTTAGCTAAAGCAGAAGAAGCCTTGCTTTCAATTAACTATAAAGATTATGAAGGCAAGGTTCTAGAATTTCTTGCTAAGGAAGATAGAGAGAACTTTTCTGGAGAGGAGATTTGGATAGAAATACAAGAGAGGGTGATGAATCTTATAAGCAAATGAAGGTTAACATACTAAACTCAGAAGATTTCATTTTTTTTAGAACCAGAGATTATGCTCTGCTTAATGGTTTGAGTATTTCTGCTGCAACTGAGCAACTTAAAAGGCTAGAAAGTAAAACATTGCTGATTAAATTAACTAGAGGGATTTGGGCTAATATTAATCATCCTTATTTTAGTCCGATTGCAGCAATTCCATATTTATTAAATAACGACCAGGGTTACGTTTCGTTTCTAACAGCACTTAATCGTCATGGAATTATTTCTCAAATCCCTCAGAGTATTCAAGTCGCTAGTACAGGAAGACCAAGAAAACTGAAAACTCTAATTGCAGATTATGAGTTTATACAACTCAATCCCAGTCTGTTTCTGGATGGAATTGATTGGTCACCTTCTAATTCTAAAACCAGTTACTTAATAGCAAGTGCAGAGAAAGCTTTACTTGACACCCTTTATCTATCAACTCGTAAGGGTAATAGATTCTCCTCTCTACCAGAATTAGATTTAAGTCAAAATTTTAATAAGAAAAAATTCAAGGCATTACTTAATAAGTGTGTAACTGATAAACGTATTAAAAGTGCTATTTTATCGAAGTTTGAGAAATTGATAAATTAAAGAAATTTTACCTAATTAATTATACCTGGGTGTGAATTGGTCATTCTCTGAATGTTACAATGAACTTCTATGCCAAATCCAACCTGGGACATATTCGGACTATGGGGTGCTAGACAAGAAGCTGAAAATGAAGCTTACCAATATTTTAATGACAACATTAGACCATTACCCAAAAAAGCAGATGGAACTTGGGATATTGATAGCGGGGCATTCTCTAACAATGATGTTGATGCTTTTCGTCATGCTTACGTAAGTGGGGTTTGTACTCAAAAATACTATGAAATTTCAGCTAATCTCTTAGGACAATTTAATGAACTGCTGGGTGATTTAATTCACAAACAACCACCAGAACAAAAAAATATGGATTTATGGAATAACCAGGTTGGACGTTCATATGGTAATTCTACAAATTCAAGAAATGATTTAGCAGATGCATTAAAAAAAGAACTTAAGAGTGGTGGTTTAATTACTACAACTAATCAAGATGATGATTCAAGAGCTTATAAAGCTTATTTAGTGAAGCCAGTTAAGGTTATTGAAGAAAGTGAAACAGGAAGAAATATAAGATTTTTAGATTTGAGTACAAACTTTACAATGTCTCGGGAAGAATTTGTCAGTAAAATTAACTCAGGAGAATATCCTGGCTATGCTGTTGTGCTCATTAATGATATTGAAACACCAATTTCCAAGTCAGACGGAACATTAGGGAATAATCTCGGATGATTATAGAGGCTATAATTCTTTTTATACATGGTTTATTAATTTACTTTGCTCCAGCATTGTTGTTCAAAGCAATACTTACTAAGCATTTTTCGTTTAGCTCATACTGTATTGCTCAACTAATAATCTTTTCGGAAAGAGCTTATTTGATTGGAGCATATGAAGTTGGTGGACCACCAAGTTTATTTAGTAAACTTCCAGGTGCATTGATATATTTAATTCTTACTCTTCTTGCTACCAAGTTAATTGTTAGTATATTAAAGTTCACAAGTTCTTGGTTCTCTATTTTACTTGGTAGCACTTTAGGCACTCTCGGTGTCTTTTTAATTACTTGTTTCTATGATAGAAGTATGAGTCCACTATATCCTATATCAAACATAAACCCTTTATTTGGAACTATTCCAGAATCTTTGATTGGTGAATTTCTAACTTGGTGCCTAATAATCAGTCTATGTATTTTTGCTTTTAGATTGTTACAAAATAGAGTGGTATTAAAATCAGCTAAATCTTAGAATTAAATCTATGCCTTTTGAGTTGTAACCTTCTTACTAATACTCCCCGTCAACTCTTCAAGTCCAACTGCATCTAACGCAGACACCACTTGTGGACTGAATCTTGCGTATTTATCTAGTAAACCAGCAATGTAGTTTTGTTTGTCATTCTCTGACCAAGGTTTCTCTTTTAGTAAATCTGCTTTATTAAACACATAAATTTTAGGTGTGTCTTTCCCGTCTAGTAATTCATCTAGTATCTCTTCTACTACCCTGATCTTCATGTGGATATTCGGGTCATTGATATCAATCACATGTAGAATCAAGTCAGCGTCTACTATCTCTGCAAGTGTCGTCTTAAATGCTTTAATCAAATCAGGAGGTAAGTCTTGAATGAAACCGATAGTGTCAGCAATCATCAGCTTACTACCCCAGCTGCCATCAGTGCTGGCTAAAAACAACTCTCCTACTTTAGAATCTAGTGTCGCAAACAACGCATCAGCAATATAAACATCCTTCTTCTTGGTAAGAGCTTTAATTAGAGTGCTTTTCCCAGCGTTAGTATATCCTGCAAGCGCCACGGTCTTCTGGTGACGTTCTCTACGAGTGTCGCGTTGACGTTTTTGTATTTCTCCATAGGATTTGATCTTCTCTTCAACCAACTGCAAGCGCTTCTTTAAGTGACGCTTCATGATCTCAGTATTCGTTTCACCGATACCTACTCCACCGATACCACCAGCTTGACGAGAGAGTTCTAGACCCATTCCAAATATTCTAGGACCCATATGTTTGATACTTGCTAGTTCGATTTGTAACTTAGCTTCAGCGGTAGTTGCATGCTTATCAAAGATCTTAAGTATCAAATCCACTCTATCCCAGACTTTGATCTTCTTAGGAGTGCCTACTCTACCAAGTTCCTTGAGACGTTCTATCTCTAATTCAGTGAGATATTCTTCTAAGTTATAGATTTGTTTGGGCTTAAGTATATTATTCAGAATAACGAGGTCTACATTCTCTCCGCCGCCAGCTTCCTTAAACAATACTTCCACCTTGCCGCGACCTACATAGGTGTTATAGTCAGGCTTAGAGCGTTTCTGGTAAGTCTTAAGTATACTTACACCACCATAGGTTTTAACTAAACTATCCAACTCTTCTAGTCTTAAATTATATTCAGCTGGATCGGTGCCCAGATCTACTATATCTATTAATATGGCACGTTCTTTAGTAACAAGATTAGTCATGCTGCTTGCATTCCGTGCATTTGTTTACTAACTTCTAGAATGCGTTTGGCAACTTCTTCTAACTTAGCTTCTGGTAAACCACAAGTAGGAATGCGTAAAAATTGCCCTGAGATAAGCGGAGCATATAATCTATTCTCTAGTAATTTCTTGTAAAATACCTCTGCAAAAGTAGAGTTTTGATATTTATGATTATCAATCATTAGCGATATAAAGAATCCACTATCTGGTCTTATGAGTCTGTATTGCTCTTCTAGTTTACCTTTCATTGATTCTATAAAGTAATCGCGGCGTTTATTCATTAATTTAGAAGTCTCTTTCTGAAACTCATGAATATTAGCAAGTTTATTTTTATCTTCAAGTATATTAATAGCGATTTCTTGTCCAATTCTTGAAGCATTACTAAAAGTACCTCTAACGCAGCCACCAGCTATGTCTTTCCAAGAACGCGCAGCTTCCTCATCTGTAGTTAATAGTGTCGCTGAACCGATTCTAGCCCCATACATCGCAAAGCTCTTAGACACTGTACCTGCGATAATGAGTTTGAATTTAGGGCTGTCAATTTTTTTGAATAAATTAGGGACGAAACTTAGTCTGCAATAATCCTTACCGTCTGGTCCAAAATCTAGATATGCAGTATCAAGGATAATAATTATCTCTCTATCGTTATACTTGGATAATATTTCACCGATCTCATTCCAAGCATTCACGCCAAAGTCCTTGCCTAGAGGATTATCAAATGGTGTATTCATCACTAGGATAATGCGAGCATCTGATTTAAATGCAATCAAGTTCTTAATAGTAGTTTCAAAAGCAACTAAATTAAAATTATCCTCAGCATCTAAAATATCAAAATTAATTAGTGGTTTACGTTTGATCGCAAGCGTAATACTGTCGTAACCCGCCCAATGTGGGCTATGAGTGATGATTTGATCATTCTCGCTAGTACATGCTAGTAATGCAGTCGCGATAGCGTTAGTTCCGCCAGAGGTAACTATCTCAGAACGGTATACACCTTGATCGAAAAGTGCTTTGCAAATGTTTTTACCAAGAAACTCTTCACTAAGTTTCTCTGCAAGTCCAGAGATGCCAGGGCTAGGAGCATATTCAAAATTAATACTGAGCGAAGAAAGTTCTCTTGCAGTTTCTAATACCGCTTCTGGAACTATAACTTTACCTTTATCATCAGCAGCCGAACCAATAATAGCCGTCAATTTATCAGGAGATGTATCTTTAGATGCCATCTGGATCAGCCCCATAATTGGGTCTTTGCTTACTCTAGCTTCGGTTTCGTAAAATGCCATAACTAAGCTAGTTTAGCATAATTCACGTCATCGCGAGGAGCGCGAAGCGCGACGTGGCGATCCCATAAATATTGTAAAATCTACATGTAATGGAAACTTTATTAAAAAAAATCAAAGACCTATATTATTACTCAAGCTTAAGTGTGTTTGCACAATGGTTCTCGAATATATTTTTTGTAAATCCATACTTTCATATTATTAAACGAACTACTATTGAACAGATCGGTAAGCCGCTTGATCCTAAACAAAACTATATTTTTGTTTCTAATCACCGCTCCTATGATGACCCTCCTCTCTTAGGACATTCAGTACGGTATCCAGTGGCTTTTATTGCCAAGAAGGAATTATTCTCCAACCCTTTTCTACGTTTATTTATGATCCTTACCAGTACGATTTCTATTGATAGAGAGAATGCAGAATCACAAACTTTTAAATCTGCTAAGAAAGCTTTGCAAACATATGGAGTTTTTAAGGCATGGGGTGTCGGAGTGTTTATTGAAGGAACTCGCTCTTTGCATCCAGATATGCTCGGCAAACCTAATAAGGGACCGATATTCTTGGCAAGGTTAGCCAAAGTACCCTTAGTACCGATTGGTATAACTTATAAAAATGATAAAGAGATAGTGGTTAAGATTGGTGAGCCTTATGAGATAGATTATAAAGGTGATCTTATGGATCAAGCCTGGGACTGCTTAGAGAAGATATCTAAACTTTGTGATTATAAGGTGCCCGAAAGAAAATAATATTGGTTAATTAAACAACATTGTCATAGCATCATAGCGGCGTGAAACTAAGTCCCAGTCAATGATTCCTGAAAATACTTCTATATATTTAGCTTTACCTTCAGCGCCAAAGTCAATTACATAAGCATGTTCATAAACATCTAATGCAAGTATCGGCATCACGAAATTAGGAAAGTTTGCACTGTGATCTTCTAGTCCGTAGTTTAGTAATTTACCATTAAGTAAGTTAAGAGCAGTCACTGACCAGCCTTTCATTTGGCTAGCGATCTGGGTGAGGTTAGTAAAGTAAGTATCAAAACTACCATAGCTTGTCTCTATAGCTTTGTTGAGAGCTGCTGAACGTTTAGTAGTAGCTGTGCTCATATTAGAGAAATAAATATCATGAAGCGCCATACCATTAAGCGCAAAAGCTAGGTTCTTAAGTGAGGTCTCATTAATATTATTAGCACGCATTTCTGCTTCTGCGGTGTTTACTTTATTGATATAACCTTCGTAAAGACCTAGGTGTGCTTGAATATTCTCTGCACTAAGTCCAAGCTTGTCGTTTTTAGTTAAAGCTGTGAAATCTTTCTTAGTATATTTGGTACCGTCGTAGACTGGAAATAAACTAGCATCATTACCGTGAGATAAGCTTACTGCCTTGGCTTTAACCGCCGGCGCACATGCTGTCAGACCCGTAAGCCCTATCGCTGCTGCTGTCACTCCTAATCCTGCTAGAAATGTTCTACGATCGATTCCCTTGTTAGTCTTTGTTTCCATGAGACTAATTATAACTCATGTCGAAATGTCTATTAGGTGAACAAATACCCGTCAGCCGTCATCGCGAGGAGCGAAGCGACGTGGCGATCCAGTATTGAATTTGTTAGTAAAATTAAGCTGCTACTTGATATTGAGGAGTAGTTACTACTGGTGCTTGTGCTTGAAGTGGCTGAGCAATAGTTTGTGCGGTGTTATTAAAACCAGCAACATTGTTGTGATGTAATAATTGTTCTTGTGAATGGTTTATTACTCTAAGGCATCTTTCGCAATCTGCTGCTAGCTGAGGTACTTGTTTAGATGTAGCTTGAATTATTTCTACTAATTTAGTTAGATTTGTAAGTTTTGCTGCAACAGAAGGACTATCAAAATATCTAGAAAGTTTAGCGCCTCTTGATATTCCTTCTATGGCCTGTGCAGGATTATTAGCTAAAGCTAAGCCTATAGCCTTGAATGCGAGTTGAGTAATTTCAGGATTTTTAGTACTCCCAAAATTATTTATTAAAGATGCAACAGCACTACTCGCTACTGCTCTTGGGCTATGTTGTACAAATTGCGGGAGAGCGTTATCTATTTTCTTTATGATTGCATCGCTTGCTTGAACTCTTTCAGTTATGCTTAGATTTCGGGTACCATACATAGGTTCATTATCAATGCTACGAAGTACTTCACGTATACCACGTTGAGCAGCTCGACTTGTCATTGATGCAAATGATTGCTCTGGACTTGGATTTAAATTAGCTTCTGTTGATTGAGCTGCTAGTGGATTTAGAGCTAAATCGATTAAAGATTGAAGAGCGATATCAGATGTAGCTATAGCTGTAGAGCTAGTGCGATTTTGTATTATTTGGGTAAGCTCGGGTTCAATTAAATTTCTTAATTTGTCACCAAGCTCTGCTCTTTGAGCCGGATTAGTAATTGACATTAAAACTTGTGGAGCAAAAATATCAGTAATTTTAGTGAGAGAAGGAATTATATTTGCTGGTATGCCAAGACCCTCAATTTTTGCAGCTAAGCCTCTAATAATCATTTTTTCTGGACTTTCCGTAATTGCTGGAGTTTGTGGTTGATCAAAACTTGTTGTAGCTGAGTAGTTAGTTGCTACAGGAGTAGTAGATGTAGCATTATTATTCGGAGCAGCTAGGGCAGTTGCAATATTAGGATAAGTAGCATTTGTATTTGCTATTGGTCCAGCTGGTATTTGTGGAGCATGTGGTGGAAAATTAAGTGTAGGTCTTTCTGTGCCTGTTACTTGTGCTAATGCCGCTTGTAATTGTTCCATCTTCTTTTCTTCCTCTTTATATTAATTATACGAAACCATGATTCTAAATGTCAAGCTATATCAAAGAAAGATTCTAAGCCGCTGTAGTTTTAGCTGGAGTTAACATTTGCATCAGCGCAGCCATTGGATCTTGTGCTGCTGCTTGAGGAGCCGCTTGTGGAGTTAATGTATTGTTTGCTGTATTAGCGTTGGTTATTGCTGGGACTTGATTGTTTGGAATAGTAGTAGTCATGCTACCAGCAGTAGGATTCATAGGATCATAAGTAGCAGTTGTTGGATTAGCTTGAGCTTGTGGAGCTGTAGTTTCTGGAGTTGTTAGCATTTGCATTAATTGTGTCATCATTGCTTGATCCTCTGCACTTGTTTGAGGATTGGTTGCTTGAGCTACTGGAGCTGCCTGTGTTGGCGCTTGTACTGGAGTTTGCACTATTGCTGGAGCTGGTAAGAATTTCGCAATAAAATTCATAATTTGTGTAACTGTGTCTTGAGGGAAAATTGTACTGAGTAATTTCCCAACTTGTTCTAATACTGGTCCATGTGCCAGTACTGGAGCTGGTTGTGCTACTACTGTTGGCGTAGGTTCTGCTATTGGAACAGGGGTTTGTATTGGTGATGGTGTTGCTAATCCAGTAGCTGAAGTTCTGCTTTGGTCATGAAAAGCAGTAGCATTTGCTGTACTTTGGTCTGTAGTAGCCGTTGTAGTCTGTGGTGCTGGCCCTACCCCTACTCCTACTCCTGATGCTGGCAATATACCTACTGCTTGCCCAAGTTGTTTCAATAATTCCATATAATAAACCTCACCTATAACAATACCACATTACATATTTATATGTCAAGCTCTATTTGAATTTTTAGAAAACCAAGCCACTAATGTCCCTTTTAAGCGTTTCCCCCCCGTTAAATGTTTGTCACTGGATGTAGCAAGCATCTCGGCAGTACGCATATCGTAGGCATAACGATCATTATCTGGATTTGAGTTGTGGCGATATTGTGCCAGATAATATTTGCAGGTTTTAACGGAAATATTATTGTCGGTGGATAGTCCAAAACCTCTACATATTAAAGGTCTAGCTTGATAGATAGAACACTTGCCGCCTTCAAGAAATGGACAAGAGAATTTATAATCATGAGGATTTTCGGAGCCACGAAAATTATTTTCGGGTAATTCTTTATCTAGCACTTCTAATCGTGTACCGTATTTTTTTTCGTAGTCTTGTTGAATTAATTCAGCGCGCTGATGAATTTTCTCTATAGGATAATTATTTTCTGCAAGCCACTTCTCTAGAAATTTAAACTCAGTAAATGTCATAGTCGGGAAAGTATTAGAACAACAATCGCTACACTGGAAATAATCGCAAGTCATAGTATATAGTCCAGCTTTGCGTTCTACTTCTCGCTGGATGGCATCGGTTTCAGCAAGAATCTTATCCCAATTATTTAGCACCTGATCTGGTGGATAGAAGCTGCTGTTAGCTTGTGATCGAATATGAGCAGCTGGTTCTATTGGTCTATAAACATCTCTATACTTCAGTAGAGCTGCTTCGGCTTGGGCAGAGTCGCCTATGGTTCTATAGAAGAAGGTTCTAAGGTAAGCTTGCTCTAATTCGTTCTCTTGATTTAGCTCATCGTTCTCAGTTATTACTAGAGGCTGATTTAATTCTTCTTCTAGTCTTTTATATTCGTTTTCAATCTTGTTTTCTAGAATATATTTCCCGTAATAAAAAACTATTTCTGCTAATGCTGGCTTGAGAGCCCAGAGGCTCGCAGGTAAAGACAAGCCACTAATGTTTTTAGATATGACATCATATAAGTCAACGATATGTGCGGAGATATTTTTAGAGATTTTTTTCCTGATATTTAATTCTTGTGAATGAAAGGGAAATATATCTTGGCTTGTAATGGCTTTAGCCATTACAAGTAGATTTAAGATCTTGACAGCTTTGATTTGATAACTAGCTACCAAACTAGGATCTTGGGTGAGTAAGTTCTCCAGGACATCGTTACGTCCTAATAAAAATAGTCCTAGGATTTTTAAATAATTTTCTGGATAATTTGGGTTCTTGTTTCGCTCTGCGTAATCTTTTAATTTTTGATTGAACTCATTTTTATCAAATGAATTTAAGCCAGATTCTCTTGGATTGATAGAGTCGAGGGATCGCACTTCATAAATAATATATTAAATCATTTTGTTTTGGGCCATTACTTAGTGGTTTGGCCTTGGCCCATATCCAAATATAAGCTAAAATTAATCCGTTATGTCAGCCCACTCCGTCTGTACAGTTTGCGGAGTCAAACTTACAGCTAAAAATAAAATCTCGTACCGCCCTAACTCATGTAGAGATTGTGAGTTGGAACGTAAACGTCTCTATTCATTAAAGCGTAAAGAAGATAATCAGAAGCGCTCTAAGTCCACTTCTAAATCAGTAGCATCTAAGAAAGCTAAAAAAACTAGTGTTAAGGCTAAACCTAAGAAAGCACTTGTTAAGTCTAAGAAAGCACCCGCTAAAAAAATCCTAAGCAAAACCAGGGCTAAAGATCAACAGAAAAGAGAGCGCGAACGTGAGAAGTTGCGTTTACAGAAAGAAAGAGAACGCGAGAAGCTTCTTAAGCAACGTGAGCGTGAAAGACTTCAGAAAGAACGTGAAAGAGAACGTATTCTTAAGCAACGCGAACGTGAAAAATTACAAAGAGAGAAGGAGCATCAGCGTGAGCTCCAAAGACGTGAGCGTGAAAAAGAACAGCTTAAGAAAGATCGTGAGCGTGAGAAATTATTTAAGCTTAAAGAGAAGCAGAGACTTAAGGAAGAACTTAAGAAAGATCGTGAACAGAAGCGTTTAGAGCGTGAAAACGAAAAAGAGCAGAAACGTTTAGAGCGTGAAAGAGAAAAAGAACAAAAGAGATTTGAGAAAGAAGAAGCTAAACGTATAGCTGATGAAGACAAGAAAGAAAAAGCCAGAAGGAAAAAGCTTCTGGATATGAACATTATTACGGATGTACCTGATTATGCTCTTGCTGCTACTTCTAGTAAAGTTAAAACTAGAAGATTTGGTAAGAAGATAAGTAATAAAGCTCAGATCGTTGAAGCTGATAAGACAGCTTTGGAAGATGCTAAAGCTTCTAAACTTGTTGTTCCTTTTAACCCTCGAGATGGTGTGACTGGTGAAATACTCAGAGCGCCTTCTGATACTCCTTGGGAAGGATCTAATTTTAAAATCGTTGGTGGTACCTTTGTGAATCATACAGACAATGATGTCGAAGAGAGCAGAGGTCCTACCGAAGATGAAGTTAAAGCTATTATTGAACGCATTAGACTAGAACATAAAACACGTAAAGAATAATACAATTTTTTTATTTATTATTTCTAATTTTCATTTTATGTCGTGTTAGGGCTTTTTTATTCAGCCGCGCGCAGCGCAACCGCCGTGCAGCGGCGGAACCCACCTTCTCATCCCGAATAGGGATTTTAAATAAAAATAGATGACTTCTGGATAAGTTAAGGGTTGGGAACTAAGGTATGACCTAGGCGTCATTCTTGTCGTAAGGCCTTATTATGCGTAGAGTCACAAACCTCACCTTAACTTTAATAATATTATTTGGAACGGCGAGACCTGCGCTAACGAACTCGTTTGCACCAGCTCCATATAAACTTCAAGAGCAAGAATTAATCGCAGCAGTTTCCTTAGCTAAAACTCCATTCATTGCAGCTAAGCCAGTTGAGGAAGAAGATGATTGGGATGATGAAGAGGACTGGGACGACGATAATGGATTCTATGAAGAAGATGAAGAAGAGGACTATACTCCAGTCGTTAACCCTGCTGCTTCTAAACAAGTAACAGCTCCAACCGAAACTACCACCACGACAACCATTGCGCCTACTGTGACAGCAAGTCCAGCTAAGCCAGTGGTAACAGCTCCAGCGAAAACGACCACCACCACTACTGTTACACCAACTGCAACAACTACGACAACAACCACTACACCAGTGACAACAACTTCTACACTTGCAACTAAAGAAGCAAATGATGCAAAGGTAGACGCAGACTTAGCTGTCAAGGTTCAACGTGACTTAGAGAAGGCAGAGGCACAGAAAAGAACAAATTATGTCACGTTAGCTAATACCTTTGATAGAACCCCAGAAGATTTTGCTAGATTATATTCGCAGTATGGTGATTTACTTGCAGGCTTAAACCCTGAAGACCCTAAAGATCTAAAAGAGATTGAGAAACTAATAGAGATAGTTGGAATACCTAAAAGAGAAAGAACTCCTCGTAAAGAAGCAACCCTGAAACAAGCTCCTAGTGAGGATCCTATAGTTAATTTCTCTGCTAGAAATATTGCTACCAGAGATGCATTTGCAACTTTAGCAAGAGTATCTGGTAAGAGTATAACTGTCAGCGGTTCTGTTCAGGATAGAGATACTATCTCTGTTGTTGAAATTAATAATCAGCCTTTTACTAAGGCATTTATGAGTTTAGTGGATGCTGCTGATGTAGACTTTCGTAGAAGCGGAGATAACTATACTATTCTCAAGAAACAAGGAGGCAAAGGAACTAGCTTGATAGCTGGCTTTGATACTTCTGATATAGATTTAACCTTGCCACTTGAAGAGAGATACGCTGATCTTACTTATGATAATGAAGACCTATCGAGCATCATTAAAGACCTCGCTAATACTTATGGTGTGGATGTGGTAATGACTGCTAATCCTACCGACAGAATTACTCTTAAAGTTAGAGGCGTTAATATAGATGATGCTTTTGAATTACTGTTTGCAGGTAGTCAGTTTAATTACACTAAGAAGGGTGAGACCTATGTGGTTTATAGTTCTACTAATAAAAACTTCTCACTTGATAATAGAACGGTACTTTTTCCGCTTAAATACTTAGAAGCGCAGGAGGCTAATAAGTTATTGCCAGCTGAACTTAAAAATTTAGTACAAGTTAGTGCTAATCAGAACGCGTTTATCGCAGACGGTTCTAAACAACAATTAACTCAGCTCTATGATTTCATTCGAACTATCGACAAACCAATTCCACAAGTAGAATTGGTGGTGAAATTAGTAGAAGTCTCTAAGGATTTTACTCAGACGCATAACATTTATCAAACGCCATTCTCTATTGGTAGAATCGGTACAACAACGACTACAACTGGGACTGGGACAGACACTACTACCGCTGCTCGTGGTTTTAACTTGCATATGGGTCCAGAGAATTGGGGAGTTTTTGCTAATACTCCTACTTTCTCACAAACAAATGCCAACGCACAGATCAAAGTTAATCAAAGATTGTTAGTAACGAGTGGCAAGAGCGCTAAGATTAATTTCGATCAAGATGTAAACGTAGTTTTAAATAAAGCTGGTTCGGTTGGAACTGGTTCTATTGCAGCTCAACAACAATCTATTAACAGAGTCACTGCAGGTAATTCTATGGATATCACTCCTATAGTAGGTGGTGGTGGCGTAGTGACGGTGAAGGTAGAGGTAGAAGTATCTGTCAACGGTACTATAGATGAAACTACTGGTGTACCTCAACAGACGGTTAGAAGAAGAATATCTTCTGAGATTCAAATCGTAAATCATGAAACTATTGCTATTGGTGGATTATTTGATGACAGAAAAGGCTTTACTAGAAATAATGAGATTCCGATACTCAGTAAGATACCTATTATAGGGAGCTTGTTTGGTAATAATTCAAGAAATAAAAACCTAAGAGAGCTTCTAATACTTATTACTCCACATATTAGAACAGGAGATGAAGTGGAAGAAGTTTATTTACAAGCAGATGGAGCATCATATAAGTGAGAAAATTTATACCATTAGTTGTAGTTATGTTCTTCTTGTCCTTAGCTCAACCAGCTAAAAGTTTTCTGGAATTTGAGCAATTTCTTATTCCGTTTAAAAAGAAACATATTCAAACAGTAAAAATTATTAATCATCCTGGTGTTCCAGTACAGATACTCAGTGCCCAAGTTGCTGATAAAGGTTCTAGTAGGACTAAGACGTTGACTGGTATTTTTAATGATTTTAATGTACAGGTTCTCAATACTAGTGGTAAGGATGTGATGTCATATAGAGTTGCTTGGACGCTAAAACTCCCATTCCAGGATTGGGTTGACCAGAGGACTGAAGTGAATAGTATCGATTTATTGCTTGCTGGTAAAGAACAAACCTTACATTTTAAGAAGGATAAATATTTTCGAGATGATGCTTATTACTATGTAGAGATTATAAAAGTCCAGTTTAGTGATGAAGAAATCTGGGAAGCTCCTGAAATAGAAGAGACTCTGATACGAGCTGATAAAATTAAAGATGAAATAAACTCTATAGAAGAGAAATCTATAGAAAACATGAGCCTGGATGAAATTAAGCAGCAAATGCAACAAAGCACTAATGGTGCGGAATTAGTTAAATAAGCGGAACCCCCTTCCCATCCCGGTTAGGGATTTTATAATAAAGATCTAGGATGACTAATTACAAATAAGTTAAAATGACAATATGCCTGAAGAAGAAGTTATAGACGCAGAGTCTAGTACCTTAAATAAGAACATGGGCCCTCTGGATCATTTACGCCATTTACTTAATATCGGCTGGAGTCCAAACACGCCTTTAGTAGTGAAGTTTGTTGAGAAACATGGACTTGATGACGATGTGCGTGAACTAGTAAAAGAAATTCAAAGAAACAAGAATGCTAATGCATAGTAATTACATCCTCAATGAAGAATTATTAAAATATTTCATTCAATATTTAGAAGAGAATACTAATAAATCAGCAGGCACTATTGCAAACATTAATAGAGATATAAGAGCTTTTATTGATTACCTTAGAGACTGTGATGATGCCAGTATCCAAGCTAAATTTATCACTCGTTATATTAATGAACTTGAAGAGCAATATATGGAATCAAGTTTTATTTCTAAGTTAAGTAGCTTGCGTCAGTTTGTTAATTGGTTGAATTTAGACAATAATCCTTTCTGGAAGCTTAAGTTCTCCTTTAACCATGAAGCTTTGAACTATTATAAAGAGAACGAGATCTTTGATAGGTTTACTGATGTTTTTAGCTATGAGCTATTGGTGATTCGTATGATTTATGAATTGTATCTTTCGCAAGATGAATTAGTTGCTTTAAATTTAGAGAATTATAATTTAGCGAGTAATAGTTTTAATTATAGAGATAGTAGAATAGAGATCTCTGATAATTTGGCTAATCTTATGAGAATATATTTGAAAGAATATAGACCTAAGTTAGTTCCTGAAACTCAATCTGTGACGTTGAAAGACCCCTTATTTATAGATCCTGATGTACCTAAAATCCTGCAAAGTAATGAATTGAAACATACTTACTTAAAGCGCAGTAGAATTATGAATCTTTTAGACCAAGGTTTAAGCTTAGAAGAGATAGAAGAGAAGCTTGCTATTAAGCTAAGTAATTTTTATAGACCTTTTGTTAAAGAGCAAGATTATAGACTTGCTAAAGCTTATAAAGACTTTCATCCAAGGGCAGGGCTCTAATTCTTACTAGTAATTTCCAAAGCTTTCTCAAGTGTTTTGATCTTAGATTCTAATTGTTTCACTTGATCGCTTAGTACTTCGTTTTTAAGTTTGAGATCATTTCCAGAGCCTGTTAGCACAGAGGATTTAGACTGAGATTTATTGCGGATTAGTAAACCAATAACCAAACCGATGATTAGACCAATAATTAATGGTAAGCCAAATTGGATAATTAGATCTAGGTAATGAGTGTCCATTAAAATAAATTATATCATTACCCTAAAACCTAATCACAGACCTAATACTCTTACCTTCTTTCATGTACTTGAAGGCGTCATTAATATCCTCAAGCTTCATTTCAAAGCTCACCATATCATCTAAATTAATCTCACCAGAGATATATTTATCTACGAAGCCTGGTAACTGACTCCGTCCCTTAACCCCACCAAACGCAGAGCCTTTCCAAACCCTACCCGTGACTAATTGAAAAGGTCTAGTACTTATTTCTTCGCCAGCGCCTGCTACTCCTATAATAATGGATTGTCCCCAACCCTTATGACAGCACTCTAAAGCTGCACGCATAAGCTTAACGTTACCAACACACTCGAATGAATAATCCACTCCACCATCGGTCATTTCTATAATTCTCTCTTGAATAGAACGCTCTTGGTCATTAGGATTCAAGCAATCAGTCGCGCCTAATTGTTTGGCTATAGTAAATTTATCTGGATTAATATCGATAGCAATGATTCTTCCTGCTTTAGCCATCTTCGCTCCCTGAATCACTGATAGTCCTATACCACCGAGTCCAAACACCGCAATGCTTGCGCCTGCTTCTACCTTAGCTGTGTTTAATACAGCACCGATTCCAGTTGTGACTCCACAACCTAATAAACAAATCTTCTCTAAAGGTGCATTAGGATTGACTTTTGCAAGGGATATCTCTGCTACTACAGTATATTCTGCAAAGGTTGAAGTTCCCATATAATGATAAATTGGCTTCCCATCTTTCGAGAATCTACTAGTACCATCAGGCATCAAACCCTTACCTTGAGTTTCTCGGATCTTTTGGCAGAGGTTAGTTTTACCTGACTTACAGAACTTACACTCGCCGCATTCTGGTATATAAAGAGGGATCACATGATCACCTACCTTCAGAGTAGTCACGCCCTCTCCTACTGCTTCTACAATGCCGCCACCTTCGTGACCAAGTATTACAGGGAAGATTCCTTCTGGATCAGCTCCTGATAAAGTATAAGCATCCGTATGACAAACACCAGAAGCAATGATCTTTACTAGTACTTCTCCCTTATGGGGAGCTTCTAGATCTACTTCTTCGATTGATAATGGTTGATTGGCATTCCAGGCTACAGCAGCTTTGATTTTCATACAATCTATGATAATACACCTTTACCAACCTGATAACAATTGCCATACATATCTAGGACAATTGTTCGTACTATAATTATTTGATGAGCAAACATATTATTTTATTAACTATTAGTCTTCTTTTCATTTCGAATACAATGGTTTTTTCTAAACACGATGAGGGTAATAGTAAATCAAAAAATCCTAATCAGCAAAACGCTTTTAGAGAAGACCATCCAGTTTTTGGTGATGGTAAAAAGCATCCGGTTCACGATGACAAAGTGATCGGCAAATATAAACATAACTCTTATACAAATGATAGTCATGAGAAATATAAAGAATCAAATACCATCAGTAGTCTTGATAGAACAAGAATAAATAATTTGATTGAAGATATTGATAACTTATTTACTGAAAGAGAAAAATTACAAACAACAAAAGCTAAACTCAAAAATTATTTAAGTTCTCAACCAGAAGGCTTTACTGCTACATGGAAAAGGACTAGGCTTAAAATAGTTAATAGCCAATTAGCAGCTAATAAAAAACAATTGATAAAAGCTATTGATAAGCTTGCAATCTTAAGCGCTAATGATGCAGACTTGAGTAGACGAGTTGGAAATTACAACAAAAGAATAAACAGGTAATTAAGAAACGTAAATTAAAATAGGGCAGCTTGATTAACGAATATAGTTCTCAAGGTAGTATAATTATTGATATGAAGAAAGCAACCGAGAATTGGTTGAAAATAGCCAAATATGATTTAAAAGTTGCTAATGATAACTACAAGCTTGCTAACTTTATAACTGTGGTTGAGAAGTGTCATTGCTCACTTGAAAAACTTCTTAAAGGGATTATTACTGAGAATAATAAGGAGCCTCAAAAAATTCATGATCTTCTTAGATTAGCTTCAGAAGCTATGATTACTGATCTTCAAGAAGAAACTTTAAGAGTAATGCGAGAGCTTGATCAAGCGTTTATGAGTACTAGGTACCCTGATGAATATGAATATCTATATAAAGATTTAGATGAACATAAAACAAAGGATATTTTAGATAAATCTAAGGATATATTTAAATGGCTGGAAAAAAAAATAAAATAGAATTAAATGATTTCTTAAATAGAGTAGTTACAAAGATTGTGACTAATTTAGATATTGATGAGATCTTACTTTTTGGTTCATATGCAAAGGGACAAGAAACTGATTGTAGTGATATAGATATCGCAGTTATTTCCCCTGAATTTGATTCGGAAAAATCTATGTATGCTAATGCTATGAAAATTTATGCTAAAACAGATCTACTTGAACCATATTTACAGTTGGTGCCGCTTGCATCTGATCGATATTATAACGAAACTTTTATTGATCCAGGTTTCATAAGATCAATCAAGGAAACAGGAAGAAAAATATATTCAAAAGAGCAAGGCATAAGCCGACTACTAATTGAAAATGGGGCAGCTGATGGGACTTGAATTAAAAAATATGTCGTTAAGGCAAAGCTAGTAAGAACTTCGAGGCTGGTAATATTGATACTTGGATGAAGTCATTGCTTAAAGCAACTAGTGAGTTAATTGAAAATCCGATTCATTAAAAGAAACGCTCTTTTCATCTCTTCTATTGTCTTTAAATCAGCAAGATCTTTAAGTAGTTGAAATCTGAGATAAGTTTAATGGAATTTATTTAAAAATATGCTACGCTTACATATATAAGGATGCTGTTGTATGAGCATAGTCAAAGAAATTCATATAGATACAGAAGATTATCCAATAGTTGATAGCTCTATTATTGATTTGCTTTCAGATTTAAAATTCAATTATAGCGAAGATACATACAACCATAAAAAATTAGCAGGGTTTTTGATGGATAAAGATCTGATACTTTTTAATATCATAATTAATAGACTAGATCCTCGCCTATCTAATAAAAAAGAGTTTGTTGAAAAACATAGAGAAAAGATTTTCAGCAAGTATAAAGAACTCATTTGGAAAGAGCTAGAGAGAGATTATGGTGGTTATAACCTTCTTAATGAGACTTATGGACAATGGTTAGATGAATTAAAAACTAACTGGGATAAGAAAAAATATTCAAGTATTGATGATCATATTATGGGTGAAATTATAGAGCCTAAATATAAACAAAAAATTCTTAGTAGATATAAAAATCATACTAAGCTAATGCAAGAACGATTTGAGACTTCCAGAAAAAGATATTACAAGCTACCAGAGCCTCTGGACTACATTGATTGGCGAACTGCGTATGACAATTTATTTATTTTTATAGACGGTAATAAAAAGTATGTCGCTAGAGGACTTTCTGGTAATTCTAGTGCAAGAGAAATCAAATCACGTTTCAGTTATGCTTATGCATTAGTTAATCAAAAACGTCCTATAACCTCATATTTTCTTCTATATAGTTCTAAAAATGAATTATTGCATATGGATAAGTTTGAGAATCTATGTATTATTACTAATGATATCGGCTCTAACTATCATGAAACTGTTGATAAAAATATTTTTCAAGGTAGCATGTCAGCTAATTTTGACTATTCAAATATATTCAGTCCTAAAAAAATATTTATTAATGATGTGTTTTGATGATTCTAAAGGAAAGATTCTAGAATGGATAAACTCAAAATCAAAAAAACTTTATATGACAGAGTTGCCCCTATAATTGAGGGTTCTAGAAATAGAATTCTAGCAACTATTAATCAGGAAATAGTCAAAGCCTACTGGCAGATTGGCAAAGAGATAGTAGAGGAGGAAATGAATGGTAAGGATCGGGCTGAATATGGTAAGGCTATAGTAAAAACTTTATCAGAACAGCTTACAGAAACCTTTGGAAAGGGCTTTACTAGACGTAATTTATGGCAAATGAGGAAGTTCTATGAAACGTATCCAATTGTGCACGCACTGCGTGCACAATTAAGTTGGACTCATTATAGGCTATTAATAAGTATAGAAGAGCCTACTAAACGGTCATTTTATGAAATAGAGTCTATCAATAATCAATGGTCAACGAGAGAGCTTGATAGACAAATAAACTCCTTATTATTTGAACGATTAACTTTAAGTAAGGAGAAGTCCGAGGTTTTGGCGATTGCAAGAGAGGGTCAGCAAATATCAAACCCTAAGGACTTGATTAAAGATCCTTATGTTTTAGAATTTTTAGGATTACCACAAAGTGCTAAATTATTCGAGAAAGATCTGGAGTCAGCTTTAATAGAACATTTACAACAATTTTTATTGGAGCTTGGTAAAGGCTTTTCTTTCGTAGCAAGACAACAAAGGATTAATATGGATGATGAAAATTTCTACATCGACCTGGTTTTCTTTAATTATCACATCAGATGTTTTGTTCTTATCGATCTTAAAATCGGGAAACTGACTCATCAAGATTTAGGGCAGATGCAGATGTATGTTAATTACTATACTCGTGAGAAAATGAACGAGGGAGATCGTGAACCTATTGGTATAGTCTTATGTGCTGATAAAAGTGATGCTGTTGTAAGGTTCACTCTATCAGAGGACAATCAACAGATTTTTGCCTCTAGGTATAAGCTATATTTGCCCACAGAAGAAGAGTTAAGAACGGAGCTTATTAAAGAGAAAGAGATTTTGGAAGGGAATTTATAGTAGGGCACGCTTGGTTAATGAAGTTCGCCACTCTGATGTTATAAGCTTGTTGGATTTTAGGTTGCTTAGAGAATGGTTGGCGATGGCTACTTAATTTACTTCAATTTTCTCTCAAGTTCTTTCAAAGTCTCTCTATGCTTGTCTTTGGACATTTTTGAAATATTCTGTAGCTTCCATCGAACCGCAGGAAGTTTATCAATATTTTTAAGCTCAAGTAAGTCCCAGTCTGGCTTAGCTAATTTAAATGAAATCAAGAATTGTCTTTCCTTGTCGCTAAGACTGTTTTGAGTTAGATCAATAATCTGCTCTCTAGCTTCTTCAAGTTCAGCTAGTGTTATAGGTTGAGTTGTCATGCCTTCAAAGTTATTCTTAAACTGATCAGTGATATCGATTCTATGAGGATTAATTAGTTCTGCAATAGGTCGATTATGACTAATAAGGTAAACAATAAAGGTCTTACGCAGTGCTTCTGTAAAGCCCTCGTTCTTCAATAGAAGATTTATATCAAATAGATCTCTTGGATGTTGCCTGTCGAGTGCTGCACAAATTTTACCTCCGTATAGATCGTTAAATGAATAGGTTCGGACTTCAGTAAACTTATCAAACTCTTCTTGAGCTTTCAGGCAGAGTTCTTTCATCGAGCAAGGATAAACGGAGCCTCTAATAATGTCATTGCAAAATCTTCCAATTCTGTGAGTATCGGCAAGACCGTTAATAATAGGTCTACTTGATCATAGTATTTCCTATTCATTTACTTGAAATCCTTTTGGGTAGGTGATTTGATACTGGGAGTCAAAGTTACCACCAGGCACAACAACTCTTTTACCTGATCCTAAATTTATCCTATCAAAATCTATTTTTTTTAGACATGGCAATTTAGCTTTATCTGCCATAAAGAGAAAAAGCCTTTTAACTTTGATAGATTTACATTCTTCTAATAAGCTCTGCAAGACTTTGGGACGCATATCCATAAGCCCTTCCATTAAGTAATAGCATTCTTGAAAATCTTGTTGTTTGGGTACTAGGAATAGGGCTTCTAATATTGCTCTTTCTGGACTAGATATCTGTAACTTAAAATTTCCCATGTCTAATTCTTTGAGAGCTGTACTTGGATTTAAGAATTGAGTCTTTATTAGAGCAAGATTCGAGTGCCAGTTGTGTGTCTTAAACCACTTAGGTAAATTAGCCTTAGAAGAAGTGAATAAAAAAGATTGATTGAGATTAAAGTTTACATTGTGAGACTTGCCAAGTAGCTCAAGAGCGGTTCTTCCACCAACATGAATATCTAGTTTAAGTTGTTTCTGGATTGCATAGAGTGCCCCTTCCCAAGAGATATTGTCGCCATATCTTTTGTAAGCACCAGTGCCTATTGATTCAAGCCAGTTATTATTCTCATATTGATAAGCTGATCTTTTATCCAATCCTTGCTTATTTAGCCAATCGCTAGTGGCGACTACAGAATGAGGTAATTTCTGTAAAATTTGGTTTATTTTAGTTAATTTAGGTCTATGAATTATGGACTCCTATTCATTTTTTTAAACTATTTGGCTATTTATACTATACCACTATAGATATTGAATATGTCAAAAAAACTAGTCATAGAGCCAGAAAATAATGGGGCAGCTGATGGGAGTCCAGTCTTCGCAAATTGCTATGCAATTTGCTCGCCTACGACGGGTCACGCATTTGCGCTAAAAATTCAGGTTCTCTCACGACCGTCGTATCCACTCATGCCGTTAGACATGTGGCATACGTAGTTAAATCACATACACTTGTCTATTTCTATATACCTACGGTAATTAAATGGGGCAGCTGATGGGAGTTGAACCCACGAATGCCGGTACCACAAACCGGAGCCTTAACCACTTGGCCACAGCTGCCATCGCAAAAAACATAGTAGCATAATTCGAGATTCAGTGCTGAAGGCTGAATGTTCAATGTTTTTTAAGGTTTGAAGTAGTAGCTAGTTGTAATCAAACCTCAATCTACGAACTTCTTTAAGCAGAGTTTCAATCTCATAAGGTTTAGGAATATAGACATCTGCACCTGAAGCCAGGAAGTTTTGGTAACCAGGGATTTCAGTAGCTACTAAGATCTTCATGCCTATTTCAGCCTTGTACTTATTAAGATCTTCGCATAAAGGGATGAAGTTTTGATGTCCAATATGACTGGCTTCTAAGATTACTATCCTGGGTTGGAACTCAGCTACCTCATCAATAAGAGAGTCTAATCCCTGAGATATCATAGCTTCATTACCTTCAAGAGAAAGTGTCTCTTGCATTAACTCTGCAAAATCCACATCGTCTTCAAGTATCAATACTCGCTTGTTTTTAGAGCCAGGATCTTTTTTATTTTTGATAGCTTGTTCTATGATATCTGTTCCTGAAAGAAAGTTTCTATCTATTTTAGAGCAGTAGCCAATGTTTAATGCCAGTAAACCCTCTCTGCGTCTGACTTTGTTGGGGGCAGAGGAGATGATGTAACTATTAGTATAATCTGATTGATTGTATAAGTCGCTAAGTGTTTTTTTAAAATTTACTTGAATGTTGTGAATGATAGTATCTAGAGAATTAGAGTCACTAATGATTAAGAAGCTATCTCTACCTAGATAGCCAATGAAGTGTTCTGAGCTTGTGATTCCCTTAAGAGTATTCTGCATAACTTTGGCAGCGGTTCTTATTACATCATCACCCTTGGAGATGCCATACATAGTGTTGTAACTCTGGAAATGTCTGATATCAACATGCACCACAACCCAATCACTGAGATGCTTACGGCAATGCTCGATAACAGTATAGGTTTTATTGATACTGGGAAGATTAGTTAATTGTGATAGTTCTAATACTTTCTTACGTCTTAGGATGGAGAAGAACTTAAGAAATAATTCTTCTGCACTTAAATCTTTACTTATAACTTCATCTGCACCAAGCTTCAAATATTCAAAAATCTTTTCTTTGTTTTGAGTCTTAGTTATCACTAATTTGAATGGTTGACATGATCTAGAGCGATATGGCTCATCAGGATTGAAAGCTTCTTCCTCAATTAATAATATCTCTGGTCTAAATCTTCTTATGATTTCTTTGAAACCCGTAGTCTGAATGGTTTCTGCAAGTTCGATGTTTTCTTCATTGCAGAACTTTCTTAATTCTTCGTTGTAGACAATACTAGGCTCGTTACTCTTGCCTAAGACGTGTAGGATATGATCCTTAGGGATTAATCCCACCATATTTCACCACCCTTGTGAGCTTCCATTGGCAGATAGACAGAGAAGGTTGTTTTACCCTTAGTGCTGTTAAGTTTTAATTCTCCACCTTGAATCTTAGTCAGAGAACGGCTTATATATAAGCCAAGTCCTGTACCTTCTGTAACTCTAGTGAGAGGGTTATCAAGTCTACTGAATTTAGTAAAGATTTTTTGTTGGTTTTCTGGCTCAATCCCAATCCCATAGTCAGTTATATCTATGCGTACCATGTCTTGGTAATTAAGCTTATCAACTCTGATATTTATATCTACAACCTTAGATTCGGGTGAATATTTAAAAGCATTGTCAATAAGATTAGTTAGAATCTGCTCTAAACGATCTTTGTCAACCCAAACTTCTGGTAAGTCTTTAGGACAATCTATCTTCACTTCATGTGAGAACTTATGCTTAGATCCTACTACTTCTGAAACGTAATCAACGATTGGTAATAGTTTAACTGGGTGAATCGTTAACTGTAACTTCTTGCTTTCTAAACGTGATACCGCAAGTAAGTCTTCTACTAGCCTTGATAACCTATCAGCTTGATTCTGAATAATACGGATATATTTATCGCGTTTCTCTTTGTCTATTTCTTTTTTGCTGCTAAGCAACGTAGAGGCAAAGCCTTTGATACTAGTAATCGGTGTTCTTAATTCATGCGAAACAGTACTGATAAACTCTGATTGAGCGCGGTCTAAGTTCTTATTATAATTCTCTATAATAAAGAATAATAAATGGCCTTCGAGTTTTCCTTCGGGACTGACGATTCCAGTCTGACGAACTTGCAGCTTAATTTGTTTGCCATCTTTTGTGAATAAGGATGCTACATGCTCTGTTACTACTGTTGGATCTTCTACTAATCTAGTATCTTGTAGTTGATATGCTTCGGCGCTATCTTTGCCAATCATTTCCGCTTCATGCCAACCAGTAGCATCCTGCATTTTATTACTGAAGTGAGTAATTTTATTATTGAGGTTACAAGCAATGAAACCATTCATTGTTGCTCTAGCAATGCTATTGATAACCTCTTCGGGATTATTTACTTCTGTTTCGGAGAATTGATTCATAGTCGTAGTCACAATGCGAGTATTATAGCGTATCGAGTATCATTTCTCTATCAAATAATTATTTATCGCTAGTGCATCCAGTCCACTCTTATAGAAAGTATTCATAGCATCCGATGCAGTTCTGACTATTGGTTCACCACGAAGGTTATAAGAAGTGTTAATAAGTACGGGAATGCCAGAAAGCTTCTCGTAGGCTTTCAACAGATCATAGAACTTCGCATTAGTCTCTCTGTTGACCGTTTGGGCTCTTCCAGAGCCGTCTACGTGTGTTATAGCTTCTAATAGTTTCCCTTGTTTCACGGGGCAAGTAGCCAGCATATACTTATACATAGACGTTTTCGTTTTATGCTCTAGATCAAAGTATTGATCAGCAGCTTCTTCTATTACCGCAGGTGCAAAAGGTCTAAAAGCTTCTCTAAATTTAATCTTAAGATTAACAGTATCTCGCATCTCAGCTTTAGCAGCTGAAGCAATAATGCTTCGTGTTCCGAGCGAGCGAGGTCCCCATTCAAATCTACCTTGACACCAACCTATAACTTTCTCAGAGTTGAGAATCTCAGCTAACTTGGTTACTAACTCTTCAAAGCTGTTAAACCTAGTTACTTTAGTAAGACCGCGAGCTTTAATCTCTTGCTTTACTTCTTCGTCACTAATTTCCGTGCCCCAATATGGATGGGAGAAACCAGAATCAACCTTAGGATTATTCAGAAGGATATTATAAGCATAGAAAGCCGCTCCTAGTGCGCTTCCTGAGTCTCCAGCCGCAGGCTGCACAAACACATCTTCATAATCTAATTCTCTCAGGATTCTGGCGTTAGCTACACAGTTAAGTGCTACTCCTCCTGAGAAACATAAATTCTTAGAACCAGTAAGCTCTTGAGCTCTGCGAGCTAAAGCTAAGACCGCATCTTCAGTAATCACTTGTAAGCTTCTTGCTATATCTGCATAATGTTGATCACGCTCGGTGTTCTCAGGATCTACGAAGAACCTATCCCCGCGCTCACGTGGCTTACCTAAGAGCTTCTCTAATTCTTGAGTGTAACTCTTAGCTGGATCATATAAATAAGCATAGAATTTTTCTACATTGTAAAAGCTAGCATCATCATTCAGCTTAAACATTTGCTTGATTTGTTCTACATACTTAGGCTGACCATAAGAAGCCATGCCCATGACCTTATACTCACCTTCATTTACTTCAAATCCTAGAAACGCAGTTAGTGTCGAATACAGTAAACCAATAGAATTAGGGAACCTAATCTCTTCTAGTAGTTTGATTTGATTACCCTTGGCATGTCCAATAGTAGTAGTAGCCCACTCACCTACTCCATCTATAGTGAGTATTGCTGCTTCATTATACTCAGAACAGAAATATGAACTACATGCATGTGATAAATGGTGCTGCGAGAAAACAATCTTTTCAGGGCTAATGCCAGAAAGCTCTGCCAGCTTGCCTTTCATCCAGAGTTTATCTGAGAACCAGGTGATCATGGATTTCACGAAGAACCAAAACGTTTTAGGAAAATATTTAAGACAACTAAGTAAAATACGTTCGAATTTTAATATAGGCTTCTCGTAAAATACTAAATAATCAATATCGTTAATAGTTAATGGTTGACCTAGCTCTTTAGATCCCTGTTCTAAACAAAACTCTAGTGCTTGTTGCGGAAACTCAGAATCATTCTTGATTCGACTAAATCTTTCTTCTTGAGCGCACGCGATAATCTTGCCGTCAATAATTAAGGCTGCCGCTGAGTCGTGATAAAAAGCTGAAATACCAATAATTTTAACTGTCATTTAGTACATATCCTTAGCCTGTGATTCATTGACTGGTTTCCAGCCTGCAAGAAAGGTTTCTTTATCTGTAATATTGAATATAATTGCAAACGGAACTAAAATCGTGAAATAAAAAATCAACAAAATAAACTGAAAAGCAGTGCGCAATACTCTATCAGCAAATGCTTTCCAAAGTTTCCAGATTTTTTTTAATAAGGTCATTGTTGTAAGTGTTCACCTAATCATATAATATTTCCTAATTCCCCTTTAATCCCATACTATTTTGTAATAAATAGATTTCTATTAAAGTCCTTGAACCAGGATGGGATAGGGTTCCGCCCTTGGGACGGAGTCGTTTCTCCATTTTTCCTTGAAATACCAGTATAATGCGTTTAGGTGGCTCTGGACAAGGATAAAGATAAAACCATAAAATTCTATTTATCGTTATTAATAGCGATATTAGGTTTTGTTGCGGTTATGAGATATTCTTTAGTGCATCTTAATAAATTAAAGGTTGAATATCATCCACCTAATCTTAGTCTCGCTAAAGTTTTTACTAACAACATGCTACTTCAAAGAAATAGAAACATTGTGATTTGGGGTAAGGCTCATAATGGTAAAGAAATAAAAATAGAATTCAAAGATAAACACTATAAGGGTAGCTCTGATAAAAATGATAATTGGAAGATTGGCTTAGGTAAACATGAAGCTGGAGGCCCTTATGAAATTAAAATTAAATCTGATAAAGAGGAAATTGTTTTAGGGAATGTCCTCATTGGTGATCAATGGTTAGTACTTGGTGAATCCATTATTAATTTCCCGCTTAGTCAAACTAGTGATTTCACGAAGGAGATTGTAGCTGTAGAAAAGCTATCTAAACCTCTCAGGTATTATAATGCTGATCTCTTACCGAAGGGTGAGAGCTTTAAAGAGTTAAATCAAGAAGCTTTATGGCAAGTAGTGAAACCTGAGACTGTTACTAATTTACCAGCAGTGCCTTATTACTTCGCTAAAGCATTGAGTAGGAATGCTTCTGTACCTGTTGGCATAATCAAAGTAGCTGAAGATTATACTGCTATAGAAACTTTCTTAAGTCCTGAAGCTTTGTCGCTATTCCCTGAGTTTGAGGCTATGGTAGCGGATGCTGCTGGTGCTGAGGCTGAGAAAGAAGCAGATGCTGACGATATAAAAATGGAACACCATTATAAAGCTTTGTTTGATACTACGCTGAACAATTCTTCTCAAATGCTTAAACTCACATTAGATAAAATTACGGAAGGTGATCTAACTCTATTTATCAATGAAGAGTTGATTGGCAAGATTAATGCGACTGATAATTTGCGTGCATTTAATATACCTGCCTCTTTACTTAAGTCTAAATACAATAAAATAGAACTTAGAGTAACTAATGTTAATGATATGGTTCAACTCTCGCGTGATCATATGAATCTTAGGGTTTACTTGAGTGCTGGAATTAAGTCAGAGACTGTGCTTAAGCCTGGATATCTGTGGCATTATACTAAGTTTCCTGATATTACAGTTCCAGGTTTGATTTTTAAAGAAATGATTCAGCCTTTGCTTGGTTTGAAATTTAAAGGAATAATGATTTACCAGGGTGATAGTGATCTAGATGATCCAACTCAGTATAGAAGTTTATTAACAGCCTTGATTAAGGATTTACAAACTCATTTTATTGATACTAACTTTATATTTCTTGGCTTGAGAAATATAAATAGCTATAATCCTGACTTCGTGAATGCGAGTAATTTAAAAGCAATCCAGCGAGATGTTATAGATAGCTTCATAGATATTAAGTTTGTTGAGACTAGTGATTTAGAGTTTAAGACTAGTGCTGAAGCGATTGCTGCTCGGTGTCTATAGGTGCTTCTGCTTTAATTAATGGTGCAAGGATATCAACCATATTGCCGTAGTATTTAGGCTTGTTATGTGCGTCGTACTTGCTGACTGGAATCTCCATCTCTGGGATTCCGTTGTAGATCTGTGTTGCATCGGCATAAGCGATATTAGCAGCTTGGAGTGAAGCTAGGAATTTATCGTGAACATTTACATATTGTTTACGTTCCTTCTCAGAATAACTAATAGGAGTAATTAATAAATAAAATTTAGCGTTTTGTTTAGCAGCCATATCATTAAGAGACTTAAGAGCTTCTATATGTTTCTGGAAGTATACATCATTCTGGTAGAAGTCCATATGCCATTCTGTGTAAGTCTTTCCATCCATTTTAAAGCCCTTGTCCTTAGAAACATTTTTAACCCAATCATATAGATATGAGCTTTTAGACAAAGCAACATCTACTGGATTAGGTTTGACCTCGTTGTAATGAGACATTTTATATTGCATATAAGCTTGTCCAATCTCAGGTATATGTTTGATAGCATTCCAAGCATAATAAACCACTACGTAATCAAACTCTAAACCCGCTTGAATAGCATTATTGAGAAGTACAGCTGCAGTACTGATAGTATCCATAGTCATGGTCCCGAAATTAATTACTTCATATTTAGTCGTAGAATTTTCGTTGAGCTTTCTTTCTAGTCTTTCGGTAAGTCTTTCTTCTAAGTTTGTAACGCCCTGACCATATACATTAGAAGGTCCAATTACTAGAACTCTTTTAGTAGTAGG
Source organism: uncultured Gammaproteobacteria bacterium (assembly GCA_964512985.1). Lineage (GTDB taxonomy): Bacteria > Cyanobacteriota > Vampirovibrionia > LMEP-6097 > LMEP-6097 > CAYPGT01. The sequence goes on from CAZELI010000001.1 coordinate 152,236, forward strand.
GTCATTTTTCTTGATAGATCTTTCTATATCTCTAAAGCCCCAGCTATTAAGCTTCACATTATTGTTTGACCACTTTACGTAAGACAAGGAGCCAGTGTTACCCAGAACTTTAGGATTAGCGAACCTATAGTACAATTCCGCACCTATGACAATTAATAAAACTGTTAATGCAAATACGCCTAGATTCTTTTTAAGGTTGTCCATTATTTAATCAATATAGCAAGAATCCAATAGAGAGGATTTTAAAATAGTGCATAAACAAATGGCATTGTTGTAGTAACAGTATTCACCACTACTAGGAAAATTCCACAAAGTACTAAGGCTAGTATCATCGGTGCTAGCCACCAGAATTTAGATTTAGAGATATAGATAAATAATTCATAGAGAGTTTTCAGGCCAGAAATTAGACCCTTATATAATTTAGAACAAGTATTACCGATAGCTTTAAACATCATTTCTATTATATCTTGAGGTATTAGACTTGTTCAGAAATCGTCCAGAACAAGGCATGCGAGTCCCGAGCCACCGGAGTTTACTAAACGTAAATGAGGATGGCGAGGGACGAGCATAACACAGTTATGGGCGATTTATGGACAAGTCTAGAAATCAAAATATATAAACCTAACTTCCTGCTTCACTCCCATCACTAATATGAGAACAGAAGCAAGTAATAAGAAAGCTAGTTTAAACTCTAGCCTCCAAGTGCTAATAGTATTCTTGAGATTGAATTTTCTGTTTAAGAGGTGTAAGCCTAAGGCTATAGATAGAATAATAATGCTTTGTTTCATAAATGAATCTATTGCCATGAAGTCTAAACTAGTTAAATCCATTAGCTTAGCAATATAGTCCATGGCTACTTCGATGTTTGCTGCTCTAAAAAATACCCATGCCAAACAAACTAAATGAAAACAAATAATTTGGCGCATAAATATTCTTGGTGAGAATGTGGTTTTATCTTCGATAAGTTTAAGCCCAAAATGCTCATGCAAAAGCTTTTCAATACTAAGGTAAAGCCCATGCAGACCACCCCAAACTACAAAGGTCCAATTAGCTCCATGCCATAAACCACCGAGTAACATTGTGAGCATTAGATTAATAAAAGTTCCAATCTCACCTTTACGATTACCACCTAGAGGGATATAAAGATAGTCTTTTAGCCAGCTAGATAGTGTAATATGCCACCTGCGCCAAAACTCAGTTATAGACTGTGATAGGTAAGGTCCGTTAAAGTTATCAGGAAGCTCAATCCCAAACATAATCGCAAGCCCCAGTGCCATATCTACGTAACCAGAGAAGTCACAATATATTTGAACTGCAAAAGCATAAATTCCAATCCAAGCATTGAGTGAACTTAAACCACCTATATTATTAAAAGCTCCATCGACAAATATAGCTAAATTATCTGCGATAAGTAGTTTCTTGCATAAGCCCCAGGTAAATAAATATAATCCAGAGTTAATTGATTTGAAGTTAGCTTTAATCGGGTGCATGACATGTGACCAGTCAGTTTTAATTCTTAGAATTGGACCAGCAATCAAGTGTGGGAAAAAACTTACAAAAAACAAGAAGTCTTGAAACCTAGGTGGGAAGGGGTTTTGGCGCTTATAAGTATCTACTAAGCAGGCAATCGCTTCAAAGGTATAGAAAGAAATACCAAGAGGTAAAGCCCATTTGAAATCAGCAGGTAATGTGTAACCAAAAGCGCCGGCAACAAAGTGTAGATATTTGAAGCCAAATAGAAGTAGTAAATTAAAGACCAGAGATATTATAAGTAAGTTTTTAGCTTGGGGATCGTCGCCTAGAGTATTTCTCAGGACATATATGCGTTTCAAGAATAAATAATTAATGGATACTGTCACTAGGAGCATTATTAGATAAGGGGGATACCAAAAAGAATAGAAAACAAGACTTGCAATTAAGAGAATGATCTTGGTCCATTTCGATGGACTGAGTGCTGTTACTGCAAGTAAGCAGATAAAAAATACAAAAAAACTTGATGAATTAAATAACATATTATTCTCTACTGTGGGAACGCAATAAGATAGTTGTACAACTGATTCACCATTAATCTATGTCCAATCTCGTTAGGATGTGGATCGCCAGGCATAGCCCATAAGCTAGATTGATCAGAGATATCTTTAAATGAATCGAAGAAGTTTATAAACTCAAAGCCATTAGCTTGAGCAAGGCGAGCTACTTTATCATGAATGAAGCCAAACGGATAATTCTCAAGATTATGAATGTCAGGAATCATGGTTACTATTACTCTGACATGATTAGTTTCGGCATATTCTGCAAGTCTAGTGAATGACTTTTGCATCTCTATCCAACCGGGATAGTTATCAGCGTAGATATCCTTATAATGTTGTTCAAAGCTGCTCTCTACCCCAAACTTACGCTTAAGTTGTTCTAGCCTTGACCAGATGGTTACTGCAAGCTGTGAGTTCTCTAATAACCAATTACGCTTAGGACTAGGAATTACTTCTGCATCTCTAATAAAAGAATTTAAAATAATGATATTTGGTTTAATTGATTCTAACTTAGAGAAGAATAACTCTATTTCTCTGGTGCTGTTGTAGTTACCAATGCCAGCATTGTATACCTCTACTGATTTACCGTTGTCTTTGAACTTGGCTTCTAATAATTCTGGATAAATCTTCTCTTCCGCTACTCCCCAACCAAAAGTTATAGAACTGCCAAGCATTAATATTTTCATATCAGCAGCCTTAGGTTCATCACCGCGCATGCCTAGTGAATTGATTCTAATATCGATGTTTTGTAAGCGAGCTGCTTTATTAGGAACGTGTTCGTGACCGAGTTTGGGGTTGCTAGAGATACGTTTAAGCTCACGAGAGTATTTCCACATCTCGATGTCGTAATTACGTCCATCTTTATTCTTAAATACTAGAGCAAACTCTAATACAACAGCTAAGACTAATATCGTGATTATAAAAACTACAATACTTTCTATTAATGATGGTTTGTGTGTTTCTATAATAAATTATCCTAAACTGTCCACCCAGGGCCGGGGGCAAACTGGACACTTTTAATTATATTACATATCAGAACCCGAATGTGTAATATACGTTTCCTTAATACTAGTATATTACGATCACTTTCCTATGGTTAGAGGAAGAAGAGAAAAACAAGCCTGCGCTTTTTATCATATTTTTAATCGCGGTGTTGAAAAAAGAAATATTTACTGTGATGATAATGACCGCCAAACTTTTATTAACGTATTGCAATATGTTCATGAAAAATATAATTTCAAAATTCATGCTTATTGTTTGATGGGTAATCATTATCATTTGATTCTAGAAACAATTGATGATGATATTTCTAGGATTATGCATGATATTGATGGTATCTATGCCCAAATATTTAATCAAAAATATGAAAGAGTTGGTCCATTATTTCAAAGTAGATTTGGGTCAATCATTGTTAGAGGTGATTACTATCTATTAAATCTTTTCTCCTATGTTCATCTTAATCCTGTGAAAGATGGGTTTAAATATCGGGCTGAAGATTGGTATTGGTCAAGTTTTGCTAGTTATATCGGTAACAGAGTGGCAGAAAAATTTCTTGAGACAAGCTTATATAAGGAGAAGTTCTTTCACAATGGTATTGAAAATCTTCGTAAATATATCAATGATCAGGCAGGCTTAGAATGGTGTGAGTTAGATGATTTATGGAATGTTGACTATGTTAGTGAGCAAGAGTTTTTAGATACAGAAGAGTTGGTTTATAGAAAAAATTACAATAATTTTAATTTTGAAAAAGCATTAACGATTTTCTTTAAAGAGAAAAATTTCAGTGAAAATATAATAAGGAATTTTAGAATTTATATATTGAATCAAATTGCTAATATTAATGTCGACGAGATAGCAGAGAAGATTGGTGATTTGAAAGTAAATACTATTATGAAAATATCTCAAAGAATGAAAAATAGAATACAAAACTCCTCTAAATATAAAAAAATGTTTATGGATTTCATGAAAAAGTGTCCAGTTTGCCCCCGGCCCTGGGTGGACACTTTTATCCAAAAATCCAATTCTTAATATCGTTAAAAGTTGTAAGGGCAATAATACTCAGTAAGAATATAAACCCTATCTGAATAGCAGTCTCCTGCAGCTTCCCATGAGGCTTCTTGCCCGTGATGCCTTCATATGCCATGAATACAAGATGACCACCATCCAACGCAGGAATCGGTAGTATATTAATTACGGCAAGATTTAGACTCAGTAGAATAGCAAACTCTAATAGAAGCACAGCATTCGACTGAATATCATGGCTAATAATTTGTACTATGCCAACTATGCCTTTCACTTCACCCAAGTCTGTTGTTATTGGAGTAAGGTTAGGTATAACTAATGCAAGTACCTTGTGAACTAAAGCTGCAAGTAACCCAATCACTGACAAGATCATAGCGATAGTGGTGTCTGCTGTGAATTTAAACGCTTCCCAGATCCAGATTAGAGGGTTAGGGGCAAACTTCCTGTATTCTTTCTGGTGTCCAAGAATAATTCCTAAAGAACCTTCTGATTGAAGATCTAGTTCTATAGTTTGAAACTTGGTTTCTTTAGTCTTGTCTTCCGTTACTATGGGTCTTTCTATCTTTAGATGAATTGTTTGTTTACCACTTTCTTGTACGGCTTTCTGTAGATCTTTACCGTTGCTAATAGAGGTAGAGTTAATAGCTACAATCTTGTCACCAGGCTTAATTCCTGCATTCTTAGCAGTGTGATTAGTCTCTACAAAGCCACTAACAGTGTTAGTTGCTGCAGCTCTAGGTAAACCAACTGAACCTGCCATCACTATCGCTAACAAGAACGCAAATAAGATATTGAATGCTATGCCACCACTCGCGACTATGGCACGTTGATACACGGGGAATTCACGTAATGGTTTATTAAGAGTATATTTTTCGATGGTCTCAGCATCGGTCTCATCTCCTAGCTCGGGTATCGCAACGAAGCCTCCAATCAATGCCCAATAAAACTTAAACTGAGTATCCCATTTCTTGAATAGATCTATAGAGGGACCGAACGGTAAACCAATACCAAAGACAGGTGTCTGGAAACCATAATACTTCGCTGCAAGAAAATGTCCAAACTCATGAACTACTATAAGTAGAGTGATGGTTAGAATGCTGATAATGATAAATAAAAAGTCCATTGCTAGACATTATATAACAGTTTAAGTATGTGATTAGGTTTGATTTCCTGCATACTCATATCATCCTTGCGTTTGTGTTTGGCTTTAATGCCTGTGATATCTTCAGCGCTAATATACTCGAAGCTATAAGGTCCAGTTCTAGCGCCAGAAGTAGGACCATAGAGACCGATAACTTGAGCATTAGAACCGTAGAGGGTCGCTGCTGCGATATGCAGTGGTCCAGTATCTACGCCTATAACTATATCCATCTCACTAAAGAACTCTGGCAATTCTTGTAGAGTTTTGTTTACTACTAAATGAAATGGCACTCTAAGTTTACAGATGATAGTTTCAATCTTGATTAGATCTTTAATTGTCCCTAAAATATAGATTTCAGTTTTCAGTGGGTCTTCTTTCTTAAGCTGCTCTGCAAGCTCAATCCAATTCTCTGCTGACCAATGTTTGCTTTCCCAAGTAGTACAAGGAATGAGGCATATCTTTTTATTAGAGTTTTTAATTTTTGCTTTAGTTAGTTCACCAAAACTCACATTACAAGGACCTTTGGCTAAGAATTTGGCTATAGCTAAATTCCTTTCTATGACATGAATCGAATCATCCATTACATCACCAGCATCTACTCGTGTTTTATAAAAACATGCTGCTAATTTTTCTCTAGGCTGCTTAAATCCTATGATATTAGCAGAGATGAATTTTGCTATTAATGCAGTTTTCATCAGACCTTGTAAATCAATCACTAGATCATAGTTTTCTTTCTGTAGTTTTTTTACAGTTTGATTTAAAGTAGAAAGTTTTTTGTCATTTAGTTCGTGAATAGTGTTTATTGAGCTTTGTGATTTGATTATTTCTGAGAAGTTTCTATAAATTAGCCAATCGATTTGAGCTCCAGGATAAATTTGTTTTAAAGCGTTAACAGCAGGTATGGCGTGGACAACATCACCTAGAGAACTTAGTTTTATTATGAGGATTTTCATTTAAACATTAAAACTTATTAATATATTATCCCGATATTCAATTTTACTGGGATAATAAGTGTATTACAGGATAATACTTTGAAGAAAACAGTTATTTCCATTATAGGTCGCCCCAATGTTGGCAAAAGTACTCTCGTCAATCGACTAGCTGGTAAACGAGTAGCGATTGTAGGGGAGCAGGCTGGTATTACCCGTGATCGTAATTACGTAGATTTTGATTGGGATGGTAAGGAGTTTACCATTATCGATACCGGTGGTTTGAGCTTTGATGGTGAGGATAACTTTGCAGAAGCCATTAATCAACAGGCTCTTCACGGTATGGAAGAAGCTGATGCTCTGGTGTTCCTGCTTGATGTAAGTACTGGTATCACTAAGGAAGATGATGCTATCGCTAATTTATTGCGCAAGAAAACTACTAAGCCAGTTTATGTTGCTGTTAATAAAGTAGATAGTCCTGATAGAGAACCTTGGATTTATGAATTTTATAAATTAGGGTTCAAAGATTTATATCCCATAAGTGCTTTACATGGTTCTCATGGATTGAGTCAGATGCTTAGTGATATAGGTAATCGTCATGGTTCTATAGAATCACAGCCTCATGAAGATGGAATTATTAGAGTTGCCGTTGTTGGTAAACCTAATGTTGGTAAGTCAAGTCTCTTTAATAAATTACTTGGTGAAGAGCGTTCCATAGTTAGTCCTATTAGCGGTACCACTAGAGATGCTATTAACACTAGGCTTACCAGATATGGTCAAGAGTTTGAATTGATAGATACAGCTGGACTAAGACGTAAGTCCAAGGTCCAAGAAGAAGTCGAGCGCTTCTCGAATATTCGCACTACTTACTCTATAGCTGCTTGTGATGTGGCTGTGTTAATGATGGATGCAACAGAAGAAGAGATAGTCACAGACCAAGATCAAAGAATAGCTGCACTTATAGAAGAGCGCGGTAAAGCCTGTGTAGTATTGATTAATAAATGGGATATTCTTGATCCAGAGATTAAATCTGATCCAGTTAAAATTCTGAAACATAAGGACCGGATAGATTATCAACTGAGGTTTGTTGATTATGCTCCGAAGGAGTATGTTTCAGCGTTAACAGGTCAACGTACTGATAAATTGTGGCAAATGATTATCGATGCTAATACTGAGCATAAGCACAGAGTTTCTACGAGTTTATTAAATAAAGTGCTTGCTGATATTACCGTAGTTACTAGACCACCAGTAGTGAAGCAGAAATCTATCAAGATGAAATATATTACTCAAGTGGATGTCGCTCCACCACAGTTTTTGATCTTCACTAATTATCCTGAGCTAATACCACAATCTTATACTCGATTCTTAGAAGCTCAGATTAGACAATACTTTGGCTTTGCTGGAACCCCTATCAGAATAAGCTATAAGAAGGAAGGGGAAAAGGAATCCTAGGTTTAGCAAACAATGAACGAGTTAGCCAAATTAAAAGATTTTTTCTCTAACAGTTTTGATCATAAGACTCAGACCTTGATTCGAGTAGCAATTATTGGAGTTGCTATCGGTATCGTAGCGGTAGCATTTAGAGTTCTTACTGAGAAGTTCTCGGATTTTTTATTTTATACTTACTACTCTCGCGAACCTTGGATGAGATGGGTTTTGCTACCAATGTTCTGTATATTGGGTGGATTGATTGCAAGTTTTATAACAGTTAAATTTGCTCCTGATGCTAAGGGTAGCGGTATTCCTCAAGTGAAACATGCGCTCAATAGTAATGGTGTCAATATTAGATTTAGAACAGTTATTGTGAAGTTTATTGGTGGTATCTTGGGTATAGCATCTGGTCTCTCACTTGGTAGAGAGGGTCCTACTATCCAAATGGGAGCTGGATTAGCTTCTAAAATCAGTAAATTACTTGGTGGTAAGCATCGTAAGCGAGCTATGGCTAGTGGTGCGGGTGCTGGTCTAGCAGCAGCTTTCAATACTCCTATAGCAGGTGTGATATTTGTTATAGAGGAATTAGACAGGAATTTTTCTAGTATTTCTTTGGGTCCAGCGATAGTAGGATCGGTAACTGCGGCGTTTACTTGTAGAATGCTTTATGGTGATTTCTTCACTTTTCACTTTCAGTCTGATTGTCCTGTTACTATAGTTACCTTGCCCATCTTTGTAGTCTTAGGAGTTTTGTGTGGTATCTTTGGTACTTATTTTCAGAGATCAGCATTGTTTTCTATAGACGTATATAGAACTAAGCTAAGTTATATACCTGCTTGGGCGTGGGGTGCTGTCGCTGGTTTGATTACAGGGATTGTCGGATTATGGATTCCTCAGGCTCTAGGCAGTGGTCACACTACTTTAGAGGGAGTGCTTGCTGGTGCTTATAAGTGGTCGTTTATACCTTTGATCTTTTTTGCTAAATATTTATTATCGGTTGTCGCTTATGGTAGTGGAGTACCAGGTGGAATTTTTGCTCCAGCTTTAATTTTGGGTGCCCTATTGGGTTCTATGCTTGGTAATTTAGTGAATTGGATTGCCCCAGGATTAAATATAGATCCTTCTAGTTTTGCTTTCGTAGGTATGGGTGCTTTCTTTACTGCAATCGCAAGAGCGCCGATTACTAGTATTGTGATGCTTTTTGAATTAACTGGAAACTATCAATTAGTCTTGCCGCTTATGTTCGGTTGCATTATTGCTAATGTGAGTGCAGAGAAGCTTAAGCAAGGTAGTGTCTATGAAAACCTTCTAGAGAAAGATGGAATTAATATCAAAGAATATAGTTCTTCATATTTACAAAGTTTCACTATCGCAGATGCTATGACAGCTAAGCTAGACACTGTTAGTAATGCAATGACCTTGCGAGACTTACATGTTTTATTTGATAAGAGTGATCATACTGGTTTCCCGGTTTTAGATGCAGAAGGTAAGCTTATGGGCATAGTTACCCAGAGAGATTTGCATACTGCCTTCGATAATAATTTATCCTTAGAAGCTACAGTAGCAGAGATTATGAGTACGGATTTGAAAGTACTTAGTCTGAATGATAATCTTAATGCTGCTATTCTGAAGCTTTATGAGTTTAAGATTGGTAGATTACTAGTAGTAGATGACCAGGATCATAAACGTTTAGTGGGCATTATTACTAGGTCTGATATTATAAATTTTGAAGCAAGTAAAGAGATGGACTACTAATGTTTAACTTTCTTATCAAACGCTTTATTGGCTCAATCTTCTTAGTGATTTTTATCACGTTTATTACTTTTGCTTTAATGAAGGTATGCGGTGATCCGCTCGCTGATCTTAAGCTCAATCCACAAATCTCTGAAGCTAAGATTATGGCAGAGACTAAACGTCTGGGACTGGATAAAAGTTTTAGCGAACAATATCTCACTTGGCTGAAGAATATTTCACATGGCGACTTTGGTTTAAGCCAGAATAATCAGCGAGTTATAGATTTAATTAAACCAGCTTTATTCAATACTTTAATCATGAATATTGTTGCGTTGTTTTTTACTTGGTTGATTGCAATTCCTCTGGGCATTATTGCTGCAGTTAACAAGGATAAAGCTATAGACAATAATTTACGATTCTTGATGTCTGTATTTATGTCGGTGCCTGGCTTTGTGCTGGCTATTATGATGTTGCTTTTTGCTCTGGCTACTGGTTGGTTTCCGATAGGCGGACTTACTAGTAGTTTCTATGATGAATTAAATATTTTTGGTAAGCTATTGGATTTAATCAGGCACTTGTTCTTACCAGTATTTATTCTTATTATTGGTGGTATGGTTGCTCTCCAGAGACAAATGCGTGGCAATCTATTAGATGTCCTAAATGAAGACTATATTCGCACTGCTAGAGCAAAGGGGCTCAATGAACATAAAGTAATTTATAAGCATGCTTTGCGCAATGCTATTAATCCTTTGGTAACTATTCTTGGTTATGAGTTCTCTAATTTATTTGCTGGTTCAGCGCTCATAGAGATGGTTCTCGCTTATCCAGGATTAGGTTACCTGACTCTTGAAGCTGCACGTAAGCTTGATATCAATCTGGTTCTAGCGAATTTATTATTAGGAAGCCTAGTGCTTGTATTAGGAAATCTAATAGCGGATATTTTGCTACTTAAGGTAGATCCGAGATTACGAGCTGCGCAGCTTGAAGACTAATAATGTCGTCATCCTGAGGGAGGGCGAAGCCCGACCGTAAGGATCCACTATTGATGATAAAAAACCAAAGTGGATCCTTACGTCGCAACCTACGGTTGCTCCTCAGGATGACGGACTAGTGTATTAGTTACTCAACGTATTTTAGAAATCAATTTCACCTTAAAGATTGAACTTTATAACTAATCCCTCGGGCATAATTCTAATATAGATGCAAGATCCAATCCAAGGAGATTCATCCTGTTTATTACAAGGAATCTGCATCTAGTACAATATTAGAAAACAAAAGGAGTACCCCATAAGCAAGTGTAAAGGAACTAGCTTGTGGGGTGTTTTTTATTTTTACAACACAGACTTCGCCAAGGTCACTGCTATATCTTCTATAAGAGGCACATTAGTACCAGGGAAGGCAGTTGTAGTCGCTGTACTGAGCATAATACTGCAATAAGGACAAGCAACACTCACCTTATTAGGACGATGTTCGTTTAGCTCTTCTAGGCGCATGACATTGATATGGTTACCAGGTGTCTCATACCAGATCTGCGCGCCGCCGCCGCCGCAACAAGTACTCTTAGACTTCTCGTGTTCAATATGCTGTAGTTCAATTCCAGGGATGGATTCAAGAATAAATCTTGGTGGATCAAATACTTGATTATATCTACCTAAATAGCATGGATCATGGTAAGTGATGGTCTCTGCTACTTCCTTCTCTGGCTTGAGTCTACCATCCTTGATTAAGTTAGCTAGTATTTCACTGTGATGATAGACTTCCACACCGTCTAGTCCAAACTCTGGATACTCGTTCTTGAGAGTGTTATAGACGTGTGGACATTGAGTGATGATCTTCTTAACGTTATAAGCTTTGAGTATTTCGATATTCTCTAATACTAATTCTTGGAAGAGACCTTCATCACCTGCACGTCTTGCTGTGTCACCAGAACTCTTCTCTTCATTACCAAGTACTGCAAAGTTTATTCCAGCCTTAGTAAATAATGCTGCATTGGCTTTGGTTACAGCTTTATTCCTGTCATCATAAGCCCCAGGGCTACCCACCCAGTATAAATATTCAAACTCAGCACCAGAACTTGCGAGCTTCACGTCAATGCTTCTCTCTGACTTGAGTTCAGCGATCCACTTCTCTCTATCTTTAGGGTCTAGTCCCCAAGGATTAGACTTAGTGCGGATGTTTTTAAGAGTAGCTTGTAAATTGCTTGGAGCCATATTCGATTGTAGTAAACCTCTGCGCATATCTACGATGGTATCTACATGCTCAATGAGTACAGGACATTCTTCCATACAAGCACGGCAAGAGGTACAAGACCAAAGCACATCTTGATGGATATGACTATAAACATCATCCCGATCTTCTTTAGTAGCGAGGGCTCTGATATTTAGCATTAAGAATTTAGGTGATAAAGGTTTATCTGTGTTTTGTGCTGGACAAACTACATGGCAGCGCCCACAGCTAGTGCAAGCTTCGCCGTCTAAGAGAGACTTCCAGGAGAAATCATTGTAAGTAAAAACTCCAGCGGTGAAATCCTCTTCATTGATTTCTTTCCCTTCAGCTTCTGCTGTCATCATATCGAGTAAACTGTACGGCGTGTAAAGCTGTCCGTATTTGCGATCTGTGCGAAAGAATATAGTAAGAGGTGAGAGGAATATATGCGAGAACTTAGTAACGGGAATCAATGCGATAAAAGCGAAAGTTAATATACTATGGAACCACCAGAGTACGCGATGACTTGCTTGTAAATCTTCCACTCTCATATAAGAGAAGAACTTCGCCAAAGCTGCTCCTATAGGGGCATAGTCCTCGATATGAGTCGTAGCAGCCATACGAAAAGCTTCTAGCAAGAAACCAGTAATCACAAACAATCCCAAGAAAGTTAATTGAATCCAATCGTTCTGTGTATTGTCGAGATTCTTGGATTTGAAAATATAACGACGAATAGTAAACACTATTACACCTATGAACAATAGTAATCCACCAAAATCAGCAGCAAAACTTACTATCTTATAAAAGGTACCTTGGAAGAAATGAACAGTTTTAAATAAATGTTCTTGAACAGCAATAATATCGGTAACTATCCAGAGAATAATAAATCCTAGGAAAATCATTACATGGGGTATGCCACCAGTTTTCTTCGCTCTGATTTTCTTCTGTAACAGACCAAAAGTAAGCAAAGTCTTAATACGTTCTTTCAAATTACTGAAACGATCTTCCCTCTTAAGCGCCTTACCATTAAAAATATGCTTTAACTTTTTATAGAAACCATAAATAAAGAACCCAACAGCTACAGCTGCCATTAAATAGAAGAATATCTTCCCGTAAGTATGGTCAATATTCCACCATAGCTCTCTAGTCTCCAAAAGCGGAGGCTCAGGTATAACAATTTCATTATCCACATCTTATATATTAGTCGAATATTGCCCATTTGGTAATATATATACAAGCTTTTAACCCATGAAAGCGTATAGCGCAATTAGATGAAAATTAAAAACCAATTTCTTGAAACCGCCAAACAGCGCACCATTATTTTTGATGGTGCTATGGGCACGAGTTTATTTAGTTATGATCTGACAGCCCAAGATTATGGTGGTGAAGAATATGAAGGTTGTCCTGAACAATTAAATGTTCATCGCCCGGATATTATTCAAGAAATTCATACTAGGTTTTTTGAGGCTGGGGCGGATGTAGTAGAGACTAATACTTTTGGTTCTAGTAGATTAGTCCTTGGTGAATATGGATTAGAAGATAAAGCATATGAGATTAGTAAGCTTGCTGCTTCGCTGGCTAGAGAAGTAGCGGATAAATTCACAGCACGTGAACCTCAGAAGCCTAGATTCGTAGCAGGTTCTATAGGTCCTGGGACTAAGCTGGTGAGTCTTGGCAATATTAGTTTTGATGAACTTTGTGAAAGTTATAAACCACAAGTATCTGGTCTTATAGATGGTGGTGTAGATCTGATTCTTATAGAAACCTGTCAAGACCCGCTCCAGATCAAGGCTTGCCTTAATGCCTGCTTTGATGTGATGCAAGAGAAAGATATAAAGATCCCTATTCAAGTGCAAGTGACGGTTGAAACCATGGGGACTATGCTTGTCGGTTCTGATATAGCTTCAGTGCTTACGACTCTTAGTGCTTATCCTATAGATATCATTGGTATGAACTGTGCTACTGGACCTAAGGAGATGCGCGAACATATTCGCTACCTTACCGAGAATGCTCCGTTTATGGTGAGTTGTTTACCGAACGCTGGTATCCCTGAGAACGTCGGTGGTCATGCACACTTTCCTTTAGGACCAGAAGAATTCTCTAATGAACTAACTCGCTTTGTGAAGGACTTTGGGGTGAATATTGTAGGTGGCTGTTGTGGAACGACTTACGAACATATCCATATGCTTGCTGAGAAAGTTAAAACTGTTGAACCGGTTCGTCATCCTGATGAGGGTGACGAAAACCCCATCGAGTCTGTTTCCTCCATCTATAATTCCGTCCCTATGATTATGGAGCCGCGCCCTCTAATAGTAGGAGAACGTACTAATGCTAACGGTTCTAAATTATTTAGAGATCTGCTTGGTGTCGGTGATTATGAAGGGATAGTAGATATCGCTAAGGATCAAGTTGCAGAAGGCGCTCATGTACTAGATGTTTGCACTGCCTATGTTGGGCGTGATGAAATGAAGGACATGGTCGAAGTGATTAAGCGTATTAATACGCAGGTCAATATACCGATCATGGTAGATAGCACTGAGTATCCAGTGCTTAAAGAAGCTCTCAAGTATATTTCTGGTAAGCCTATTATTAACTCAGTTAACTTAGAAGATGGCGAAGAACGTGTAGCGCAGATCGCTGGACTAGCACGCCAGTTTGGTGCGGCATTAGTAGTGCTTACTATTGATGAAGAGGGTATGGCTAAGACCGCAGAGAAGAAGCTCGCTGTAGCTAGTCGTCTCTATGAAATGCTTGTGCATAAGTATGGACTAGATCCACGTAATTTGATTTATGATACTTTGACTTTTACTTTAGGTTCTGGTGATGAAGAGATGCGTAATGCTGGAGTAGAGACTATTAAATCTATTCACATGATTAAAGAAAAATATCCTGAAGTGAAAACTATTCTTGGTTTAAGTAATATTAGCTTTGGCTTGGATGCTAAGCTGAGACCAGCTTTGAATTCAGTATTTTTACATGAATGTATAGAAGCAGGATTAGATATGGCTATCGCCTCAGCTAAGAAACTTTATCCTATTGCGCAGCTAGATCCTAAGGTTAGGGATTTTTGTTTAGACTTGATCTATGATCGCAGGCGCGAAGATTATGATCCCTTACATGCACTACTAGATTGTATTGCTGATATTAAACATGATACTAGTGCCAATGCTAATCCTTATGAAGGTTTAGAGGTAGAAGAAATACTAGCCCGCAGAATCGTTGATGGTAATAAAACTAATATAGATAAGGACCTGGATGCTGCTATGACTAAGGGACATAAACCACTCGACATCATTAATATATTCTTGATGAATGGAATGAAGATAGTGGGTGATAGATTCCGTTCTGGTGAGATGCAGCTTCCATTTGTGTTGCAGTCTGCTACTTGTATGAAGACTGCAGTAGCTCATTTGGAACAGTTTATGACTAAGGCAGAAGGTGCTGGTAATAAGGGTTCTATAGTACTAGCTACTGTTAAGGGTGACGTGCATGATATTGGTAAGAATCTAGTAGATATCATTCTTACTAATAATGGCTATAAGGTTTATAACCTTGGTATTAAGCAGCCCATAGACGAGATACTTAAAGCATTAGAAGAACATAAGGCTAATGTTATCGGTATGTCAGGATTACTTGTTAAATCCACTCTCATTATGAAGCAGAATCTAGAAGCGATGAATGAGCGTGGTATTAGTATCCCTGTGATACTTGGCGGTTCTGCGCTTACTCGTCGTTACGTAGAAGAAGACTGCGCGCAAATCTATAAGGGAACTGTATTCTATGGCTTTGACGCATTTACCGATCTTAGTCTGATGGAGAAGATTTGTGCTGGTGGAGATCTAGAAGCAGTGAAGAAAGAGTTCTATAAAACTAGAGCTCCGCTTAAAGATCCAGAACAAGTTAATCCCGAGACTGATGCTCCTTATGATCTAGTGGAAGATGGGAAAGTTCAAGCTGATATATTTAATTACATTGAGAATCTTTCTAATACTAGAGTTCTTGATAGTTCTGAAATACCTAAGGCTCCTTTCTTTGGTGATAAATTAATCGAGAATAATATTGAACTAGACGAAGTGTGGAAATATCTCAATGTTGATGCGCTTATCATTGGTCAATGGCGCATGGGTAAAGGTAAACAGAGCGAAGCTGATTATAAGAAGCAACGCGAGACTATTATTCTGCCGACACTAGAGCGTGTGAAAGCCGAAGCTAAAGCAGCAGGATATATTCGTCCTAAAATAAGCTATGGATATTATGCTTGCAAGGTAGATCCTGCTAATCCTAATAAGCTTATCATTATAAATCCTAATAACCATGACGTCATTGCGAGGAGCGAAGCGACGAAGCAATCCCTTACTAAGAGCAACAATGACATTAGCTTCATTTTCCCTCGTCAAACTTCTGGTGAGCATCTTTGTCTTAGTGATTACTTTAAGACTAATGGTGAGTCTAACTTAGTTGCCTTTCAGGTAGTGACTATCGGTGAAGAAGCTGCTAATTATGTGCGTAAATTATATGAGTCTGGTGACTTCCAAGAGTACCTCTATCATTACGGTCTAGCGACAGAGACTACCGAAGCGCTTGCTGAATATTCGCATGCTAGAGTCCGCCAAGAGTTAGGACTCGCTGCTGAGGATGATAAGGACTACTATAAATTAATTCGTGGTAGTTATCATGGTCTGCGTTATAGCTTTGGCTATCCTGCCTGCCCGCGTATAGAAGACCAGAAGCAAGTATTTGAAATGCTTAAACCAGATCGTATTGGACTAGAACTCTCAGAAGAATGGCAGATACATCCTGAACATTCTACTTCCGCAATAATCGTGCATCATCCTGATGCTAAGTATTTTAATGTGAAGTGATACACTATTAAAGTAATGAAATTCATAAACGACCTATTAGATATTCTCAAAGCTATATTCCTAGGAATTAAAGAGGGCTTTATGGATTTGGTGCAATGGTCTAAGCCACCGCGTGAGGCACCCGCTGAGCAAGAAGATACTAGTTGGAAGAAATATTACAAATATGCAGAGTGGAGATTTTGGGCGGTGCAAGAAGTTACGGCTCAGATTGTAGTAGTTTTGATATTACTAATTTTGATTCGTGAGGCTGTTGGTGAGTTTAGATTCATACCTTCTGAGAGTATGGTTCCAACGATGAAGGTTGATGATAAATTATTTGTCGAGAAGTTCTCTAAAATATTCCGTAAACAATATAATCGTGGCGATATTATAATTTTTTATCCTCCTGCTCATGCTATAGGAGTCTGTGGTGGAAAGAAATTAGCCCCTGGTGAAGATATACTTAAGTGGGATCCTTTTAGTGTATTTGCAAGATTGACAGGTCTGCCTTTCTTACCTCAACCAGAGGCTTATATCAAGCGAATCGTAGCCATCCCTGGTGATAAAGTTCAAGTGCGCAAGAATGAAGGTGTGTTTATCAATGGGCGTCATTTAGATGAACCATATCATTTCGCTAGTATGGATTTCTTGCCAGAGTATGATACTGACGAGATTGAGATCCCTGAAGGTTACTACTATGTTCTTGGTGATAATCGAAATTATAGTTGTGATAGTCATTACTGGGGACTACTTCCTAAGAATAGAGTTATAGGAAGAGCTGCGTTCCTTATTTATCGATCACTATCAGTTAAACCTTCCGTGAAATCTACTGCTGATGAATAATTTATTTCTATTATTAATTCCTATCGTAGCTGCTGTAATATTGGGTTTGGATATATGGTCCTTTCCATTAATTAGTCCTGATGAACCACGCTATGCAGAGACTGCCCGTGAAATGATGGAGCGCATGGATTATATAGTTCCATATTGTGACTACCTTCCGCGTTTTGATAAGCCCATACTTTTCTATTGGCTGGAGATTCTATCTTTAAAACTTTTTGGGCTCAATGAACTTGCAGCTCGCTTGCCATCAGTGTTGGCTGGAGCTGGAATGGTGTGGCTAGCATTCTTACTAGGAAGCATTCAGGGATTTGGTTTGGTGGCAGCTGGAATGATGCTCACTAGTCTACAGATATTCTTATTCTCTAAGCTTGCTATCACTGATATGGTTCTTGCGTTTTTTATTTCTGCAGCTATTAGTTTCTTCTATTTAGGTTATCGTGAGAGACAAGAGATTCAACAGAAATTTGCCTTGAAAGAGAAACAAAGCTCTGCTTGGTTTTGGTTGTCGTTAGTTATGATGGCGTTTGGTATGCTCTGCAAAGGACCAGTAGCCGTCTTGCTACCTTTAGCGGTAATTTTTGTTTTCTTGGTTATAGAGAAGGATCTGTTTGATTTCTTGAAAGATACTTGGGTTGAGCTTAGTATCGGAATCGTAATGTTTCTATTAATTACTGTACCTTGGTATCTTGCTGTACACTTAGCTACTGCTGGTAAGTTCACTTATGAATTTTTCTTGGGACATAATTTATCCAGATACTTGAACGTTCTTACTAATCACGCTGGACCGCTCTGGTACTATCTTCCAGTAATTTTCATCGGCTTGTTTCCATGGTCGTTCTTCTTAGTGCAAGCCATGTTCTCTAATGATTTCTCTACTAAGTTTAATCTCAGAGCGGAATCAGCTAAGGCAGCACATTTAATGAGTTTCTGTTCGTTATGGGCATTTATTATTCTACTATTCTTCAGTATCTCGCAAACCAAGCTGCCGACTTATATTACACCGATTTATTTACCTCTAGTGATTATTGTTGCTAAGTGGTGGTCTGAGAAATTTAAGATAGTAAGAAGTAATGGTTATAAAAACTTAGATGGTTTGATTGGTTTAGCCTTGATGGTGCTTGCTGTATTTGCCGGAGCGATATTAGCTTTATTCGTATTCAAGAAGCAGTTGTTAGAAATTAATTCTATTATACTTGTAGCGATAGCGATAATTTCCTTTATGCTGATTGCTGCTGCTTTGGTCGCTATGACTGCTATGCTTTATCGTGCCAGAACAGCTTTTGCGATTATTAGTGGAGTTACTTTGTTTTGTTATTTAATTAGCACTCATTATATTTTGCGTTCCTTTGCTGTTTATAGAGATGCTGGTGCTAAGGCTTTTTCGCTTGCACTTAAACCAGAAGATAAATTAGCTTGTTATAAAACTCACGGTACTATTTTTAGTTTTTATGCAAAGAGACCTGCTCCAGAATTGAACGACAAAGAATTGCTTAAGTACTTAACTAATTCCTCTGAATCTGGCATTAAGTATTTTGTAGCTAAATCAAGGCACTTTGCAGAATTCGATAAGTATTTAACTAATAATATGCAGGTTAACGGTCAAAGTGCTGTCTATGAAAAGGTCAAATCTAATAAGATTTATACGTATGGTAAGGGAATTAAAATGTTACAATTATCTTCGCTATGATAGATAAGTTCAAAGTTGCAATAGGAAATAAATCCTTCCTTACATTAGATTCAAATGATATTAAGAGTTTAGGAAGAGCTTTTAATCAATTAATAAGCGTTGCTCAGAAAGAAAATATTCGACTTCACCCTCGTGATGTGGGTGTTGATTTAGCTGCAATAAGTTTAGGTTATAACAGACTTAATGATACTGAAGCTAATCTGTCTTCAGAAATTAGTATAGTTGATCAAAGAATTACAATTGGCGATCAGCCGACATTGATTAGTTATACAGAGAAATTACTGGAATCTATTGCTAAGGGTCTTGAAGGATCTCATGAAGCTTTAACTTGGTTTCTTGATGGTTTAATAGGGTCTGATGGAGAGACTAAATCATTGCGCGATGAAGTAAGTAGTTCAATGGAAGAGGTTTTTGGGAGATATCGAGAGATTAAACAAAATGCTGATCATATTCAACTACTTCGTTCTCGTGATGCTGATAGAGACTATGAGAGGGATTTGTTCTGTCAAATTTTAGCTTTGGCTCCTAGGTTAAAGAATAAGCTAAGTTTTATTGATGAACATACGGCTGAATTTACTATGATTGCTGCTGATCAATTTAGGCAGGGAAGTGATAATGAATTCTCCTTAAGTTTTGATGCTGATAATAATTTCATTTTTACGAGGCATCTAAGATTGGGCTCTAAAATAGAAGCGACTATAAATAAAGACTCTGTTCCTGGACGTATACTTAGTGATATTTATAAAGAAGCACAAGGCGCATAAATAATTAACTAGTTATATAAAGAGTATTGACAAACTGAAAGCCTTTTAGTATAATAATACTCACAACAAAATAAAGGAGAATTTTATGACTGGACCAGCACCCCTAGGAACAAGCAATACCCCAAGAAAACTTATGAAGGATCTTGTCACGACCCAGGTCCAGGTAACAATGTCTGAACCTGAAGTTCCAGTAATAGATAATAGGGATATGGGAGTCGGAATGTCTGTAAAACAGTCTAATCCTGTTGAGGTAATTTTTGACAAACTTAAAGATAAAGCCAAGACATATGAGAAGCTTTCTGTTTCAGATGTACTCTCTGATGGTGAATCTGTTGCTGCTTTTCATATTGATGGTGATCTTTTAACATTAAGATACTTTTCTAGAAATCATCGTACTTATGACGAACTTACAAATAAGAATGTAGTGGATAAGGATCCAGTATTTCCAATTCTTTCTTTGTCTAGATTAGCTACCTTAATTAGCAATGCTCAACTTGAAGATGCCAATAACTTGCTCTGTGAATTTATAATAAAGTCCTGCCAGAATTTGCATATAGCTGATAGTACCGACTTGCTCTTCAATAAGGCTGGCCGTGATCTGTCGAACTTACTCTGTATTGATCTTCAGTCGATAATTTTCCAAGCATCAATTAACTCTGTCCCTGATGAGAACCAGGTTCAGCAAAATCCTCTATGCCCAGCTTCCTATGATGTTGGTGCATTTATTAAATAACTAATTATACTTCCGTAGAATCAACTTAGGCTTGCGCATTTTATTTTCAGTGAATAAATAAGCATTGAGAATTTTTTCTTTCGCTTGTTCTAGATCAGCTTCATTAGAGCCTTGTACGGTGAATAATAAATCACCAGGTTTAACTTTCTGAGAGATCTTAGCTTTAAACAAAACACCAGCAGTATTGTCGATAGCGTAAGCACCGCCAGCCAAAGGCTTATAAGCTAGTTCATGGATAGTCTGACCTACAGCGAGTGCATTTAGTTCTTTCACGTAAGCATCTTTCTCTGCTCTACATTCAAGCTTGAACTGAGGCTCGTTAGCTTCTCGGATCTTAGCCATATCACCGCCTTGCGCTTCTATCCACTCTTGCATTTTCACATATGCTTTACCAGAACGGATTGCGTCCTCTACTTCAATGGTGCTAGCAATGCTACCAGCAAACTCCATTACTAAATCATAAAGATCGTTTTTCACTTTACCTTCAAGTAAATCTAAGGCTTCGATTAACTCTGGTCCATTACCGACAGCAGCTCCTAATGGTTGATCCATATTACTGATAATCGCTCTAGTATTGAGGTTGAGCTTCTTGCCTATTTTTACCATTTGCTTAGCGAGTTGCTTAGCGTATTTAAGATCTTTCATGAAAGCACCAGAACCGACTTTCACATCGAGAAGAATGATATCCGCTCCGCCAGCGATCTTCTTAGACATAACGCTAGAAGCGATTAGTGGAATAGATT
Organism: uncultured Gammaproteobacteria bacterium; assembly: GCA_964512985.1. Classification (GTDB taxonomy): domain Bacteria; phylum Cyanobacteriota; class Vampirovibrionia; order LMEP-6097; family LMEP-6097; genus CAYPGT01. The sequence continues at coordinate 173,339 of CAZELI010000001.1, forward strand.
CTACAGTAGCAGTTCTATCTCTAAGTGAATATAGTCTCTTGTCTGCAGGCGCAAACTCCATAGTCTGACCAGCAAGCGCAATCCCGACTTCTTTAATCTGCTTCTCAAACTGTTTCATGGAGATATCAGTCTTGAATCCAGGTATAGCTTCGAGCTTATCGATGGTGCCACCAGTATGTCCTAATGATCTACCCGAGAATTTAGAAATCTTGAAACCTATAGAAGCTAGTATAGGAGCGAGAACTAAGGTTACCTTATCACCCACACCACCAGTACTATGTTTATCCACAAAGCCTCTACTATTAGGCACATGAAGACTTGCACACTCGTGATCATCATCATGACTATGATTATGCATCGGGGTTTCACGTTTAAGTGTTAGCACATGACCACTAAATGCCATCGCACGCGTAAGTTCAGTAGTCTCTTCATCGTTTAGACCGCTCATGCAGACTGCCATTAACCATGCTGACACTTGATAGTCGGGAATCTTATCGAGATGATTAATAAACCAAAATATCTCTTCAGTCGTATGAGCTTGTCCATGACGCTTAGCATTGATGAGGCGTATCATTTCTGGACTGGCTATTCTTTCTTCCACCGTCATAGTTTTAGCTTTAGTTTTAGTCTTAGTTAATGTCATGAATCCTTAAGCACTAAGCGCAGCAGCTCCACCCACGATCTCAGAGATCTCTTGAGTGATGCTTGCTTGGCGGGCTTTGTTGTAAGCGAGGGTGAGTTTCTTAATTACGTCTCTGGCGTTATTAGTTGCGTTACTCATTGCTGTCATTCTCGCTGCTAGTTCGCTTGTAGTCGCTTCTTGTAAGCTCTGATAAACCCTATTCTCTATATACATAGGAGTAAGAGTTTCTATTAGAGTTGCCACGTCTGGATCGTAAATGACATATGCTTCAGGCTTCGCTCTCTGAGCTTCGCCTGACAAGTCTGGCTTGGTTCTCTGAGCTTCGCCTGACAAGTCTGCTTTAGTTTGTACTGGCAAGAAATTAAAACTCTCTACTTCACTATTAACTAGTGATATAAACTTAGTAGTAATAACTTCTACTTTATCAACAGCACCTTGTAAATAAAGTTCTATTGCTTTATTTGCTATTGAGCTTGCTTCATCACTAGTAGGAAGAGAATTAAGATTAACAAAAGCCTCTATAATTTCTACACCTTGATTCTTGTAAATAGCCTTACTGAAAGCAGCTCTAGCTTTACGTCCTACGGTAATAAGCTTTACAGTCTTACCTGCTTCTTTAAGAGCTTGGATTCTTTTAATAGTAGTCTTGATAATGTTTGCATTATAAGCACCGCATAGACCACGGTCTGAGCTAATCACTAGTAAGAGTACTGTATTAACTACAGGCTTATTTTTGAGCATAGGATAATTTTCTAGATCGCTTGCATCTGCTGATGCCATGAGTTTATTGAAAAGTTCGGTGATCTTCGCTGAATATGGTCTAGTTGCAAGCAGCTTCTTCTGCATTTTATTCACTTTAGCGGCAGCTACTAGCTTCATCGCCGAAGTGATCTTCATGGTCTTCTTCGTAGAACCGATCTTAACTCTGATTTCTTTTTGGTTAGCCATAACTCTTTTAAGTATAGCAATGTGCTGTCATCCTGAGCATAGGCGTCAACTTAAGCCAAAAATCTCGTCATCCTGAGGAGGAGCCGAAGGCGACGACGTCAGGATCCACTACTAAAAAATCTCATGAATAGTGGATCCTTACGGTCGGGCTGCGCCCTCCCTCAGGATGACGAAATTAATTAAGGTTTGCCTATTTCTATTATTGCTTTCTTCACTTTGTATTGACATTTCTCTAAAGCTCCCACAGCCTCAGCTTCAGAACAATTAGTTAAGTGCTTAACTAATCCTATCGCTCGTTTCTTAAGCTTAACGTTAGTGGCCTGCACATCCACCATTAGATTGCCCATAACTTTTCCAAGTTTAACCATAAGACCAGTCGAGATCATATTAAGAGTAATTTTTTGAGCGGTGCCAGCTTTAAGACGAGTGCTGCCAGCAAGTATCTCTGCACCCGTGTCTAAGAATATATAATGTTCTGCATATTTAAAACTAAGAGCATCAGGATTATTCGCCATGGCAATGGTTCTAGAACCTTTATCCTTAGCAGCTTTCAGGGCACCTATAACATATGGTGCGCCGCCACTTGCACTAATAGCAATTAACGTATCTTGGCTAGTAAGAGTTTCAGAGATGATTGCATATCCAGCTTCTTCATTGTCTTCAGCACCTTCTACTGGATGCCTGATAGCTCTATCGCCACCAGCAATTATTCCTTGCACCATATTAGGGTGCGTCGAGAAAGTAGGGAGACACTCAGAAGCATCTAATACTCCCAAACGCCCACTAGTACCAGCTCCTATGTAAAACAATCTAGGACCTTTGTATGTTGTGGGATGAGCAGGGTCATAAGGTTCTAGTTCATCTTGAATTGATTTAAATTGATCGTAAATTATATCTATAGCTTTAGCGATTTGATTAGATGCTTTCTCCAATGCTGCCCAAACAGCTTTATCTTCATCTATATAGCAATCTACAAACTCCTCTGTACTGAGCTTGTCGAGGTTTTGTGTATTAGGATTGTGACTCTCAGTGTTGGACATAGATAAAATTATACAAGCAAGCAACTTGCGTAATGCTCACTAGCTTTAGCTTCTAAGGCTGGCTTGGTTACTTTACATTCAGCAATCGCCATTGGACATCTAGTATGGAAGGGACAGCCTGAAGGTATATCAGTGGGTTTAGGGACGTCACCTTCTAGTAGAATCTTCACTCTATCTCTTTGTCTAGGATCAGGTACTGGAGCAGAGCTTAAGAGTGCTTTAGTGTAAGGATGTAGAGGATTAGAGAACAATTCTTCTTTAGTTGCTATCTCTACTATCTCGCCTAAATACATTACCGCTACACGATCTGCGATATATTTCACTACACCAAGATTATGGGCGATGAATAAGAAGCTTATGCCAAGCTCTCCCTGTAAGCGTTTCAGCAGATGTAATACTTTCCATTGAATAGATACGTCTAAAGCACTGACTGCTTCATCGGCAATGATAAATTTAGGATTGAGGGCTAGGGCTCTTGCTATGCACACTCTCTGATTCTGTCCGCCAGAGCATTGATGCGGAAATTTAGTAGCTATACTTTCATCTAATTCTACTAACTTTAGTAATTCATAAACTCGCTCTCTGATTTGCTCTTCAGTGCCACGCTTATGTACTCTAAGTGGCTCTGCGATACTGTCATAAATCTTATAACGTGGATCCAGACTGGAGAAGGGATTCTGGAATATCATCTGCATATCCTGACGCTTATTCCTTAAGGCTTCTCCTTTAAGTTTCAGAACATTCTCGCCTTGAAATATTACTTCACCCTGATCAGCCTCTATAAGTTTCAGGATTAATCTAGCTGTAGTAGACTTGCCGCAGCCAGATTCACCAACTATGGTCAAACACTCTCCAGGATAGATATCTAAGCTTATATTGCTTACAGCTTTAAGCGTCTTGCTTGCTTTACCAAAGAAATTTTTCTCTATTGCAAATTGTTTGCTGAGATTTTTGATTTGGACTAGTGGTGTACTTTCAGCCATTAGGTTATAGATTTGATTACATGATCTAAGATATCTTCTTGTCCTATTGCCATGATGTGTATGCCCTTCAGTGGCGTGGTTTTGATATAAGAGACGAGATCATGAGCGAGTTCTAGACCTTGCTTTTGTTGAGAGCTTTTTGCAGACTCGGATTTAGGATCTTGGTCTCCAATGGCTTGTTCCATAAGTTCTAGATGAGAATCCGGCACTGTTACTCCGAAGATATTTTTATTCATGAAATTAGCTTGAGCAAGAGCTTTTAGTGGAGTGATACCTAGTATAGTTTTGGAAGCAAGTTCGTCTCCGATAGACTCGATAAATTTATCTATCTGTTCTTTCTCAAAACAAATCTGTGTTTGAAAGAATTCTATTCCCATGTCTATGCGTTTAAGCATGGTGTCTTTTTGTGCTGCAAGGTTGGGTACTCCTGGATGAGCCGCCGCAGCCATGCAGTAATCTGGTACACCTTCTTTAAGTGGGTTACCCTCTAGATCTTTGCCTGCTTTAAGTGTACTAATAGCTTGAATTAAATCTTCTGTATTGAAATCAAAACACTTCTCTTCTTTGATCGGCTCTAACGGAGCATCACCGCGCAAGATTAAAATGTTCGCGAGTCCTAGAGCTGCTCCACCAAGAAGATCAGATTGCAGAGCCAAGCGATTTCTATCTCTACAAGTCACTTGCCAAATAGCATCTACGCCAGCTTCTTTCTGTATTAAATAACTTAAGACAAGTGAACACATCTTCATGGCAGCACCAGAATTATCGGTGATATTGATTGCTGATACTAGTTTACTGATTTTCTTAGCATTCGCGATAGCCTGTTCTGGGTGAGAGCCTTTAGGGGGATTGATTTCCGCGGTAATGATAAACTTCTTGTTTTCTAGATCTGCTCTTAAGGACACAATGTGTTTATGGTATCACTGTAGTATGATCATTGTAACTACCTTTTAATTACTTGCTCGTTCGTCATCCTGAGGAGGAGCCGAAGGCGACGACGTAAGGATCCACTACTATACCTTTGAAGAAGTTAGGTTAAGAGTGGATCCTTACGGTCGGGCTTCGCCCTCCCTCAGGATGACGAGATAAACAGATAATAAGCATTTGCGAATTATTATTAATTTTTTCATATAGTTATTTATAGATATTTTGCAGTCTTATCCTATAGAATAGAGGTTATGGGTTTTTTTAGTAGATTTTCGAGAAATATTGGAATAGATTTAGGAACAGCTAATACATTGGTCTGTACGGAGGAGGGGATTATCCTAAGAGAGCCAAGTGTAGTGGCAGTGAGCCGTGATAGTGGTGAAGTTTTAGCAGTTGGCGAAGAAGCAAGAGCGATGCTTGGGCGTACGCCAAATCATATAATTGCAACTCGACCTTTAAGAGATGGAGTGATTGCAGACTTTCGTCATGCAGAAATGATGCTTAGATATTTTCTCGAGAAAGCTACTGGTAAAGGAGCTTTCAGACCACTTAGCAAACCAAGAATCGCAATTGGTATCCCTAGTGGTATCACTGAAGTAGAGAGAAGAGCAGTACGTGAAGCAGCAGAGAACGCTGGTGCTGGTCAAGTATTTTTAATTGAAGAGCCGATGGCGGCAGCGATAGGAGCAGGACTTGCAGTAGCAGATCCAATAGGTAGCATGATAGTAGATATCGGTGGTGGTACTACTGAAGTAGCTGTTATATCACTTTCTGGGATTGTGATTTCTGAAAGTATTAGAATTGCGGGTGATGAACTTAATGAATCTATAGTTACTTACATGAAGAAGGTTTACAACCTATCTATCGGTGAGACTACTGCAGAGAACGTTAAGATCAAGCTTGGCTCAGCGTTTAAGATTAGTGATGCTTCTGATGCTGATCAACTCGAAGTGAGAGGACTTAACTTACTCAATGGTCTTCCTAGAACGGTTCTTATCAGCAGACCAGAAGTAAGAGAAGCGATGTCAGAGCCTTTAGCATCTATCGTTGAATCTGTGAAACGTACTTTAGAGAGAGTTCCTCCAGAGTTAGCTGCTGATGTCTATGATAGAGGTATTGTTCTAGCTGGCGGTGGCGCTTTATTACAAGGTCTAGATGAGATGATTAGTCATGAGACTGAAGTGCCGGTGCATGTTGCAGAAGATCCACTATCTTGTGTGGTACTTGGTGCAGGTAGAGTGTTAATCGACAAATCACTTAGAAGAGTATTAGAGATAGCTGGTGAGCCAACCTTTGTATAAAACGTGGACGATTTTTCAAACTCTAACAAAATTTTATACAAGTCTACATTAGGGCTTAGATCACTAATAGTTCCGATTTTACTTTCACTAATTCTTATTTGGGTTTTTAATAGACCTTTGAGTGCGGTTGCTTTGTTTGGTTATAAAATCACAGGAGCCTTTATTCATAATAGTTACGAAGGTATTAAGCATACTCAGCAAGAAGCTGCTGATTTACTTTCAGCTCAGCGTAAGGCTAATAAGCTTGAATTTGCTAACAAGTTATTGCTCATTGAGAATGCGGAACTTAAATCACAAATCGACAAGTTGCCTTATTACGAAAACGCTTTAAATTTTAAAAACAACTTTAATTATCAAACAGTTTTTGCGCATGTTCTAGGTCGCAGCCCTGATGCTTGGCATAAGCAAATCATCATTGATAAAGGATCTAAGGATGGTATTGTACTAGGACGTGGAGTTATTACTGAGAAGGGTATTGTTGGACAAGTAACTAAAGTTGGTTATGGTAGTGCAATCGTGCAGTTGGTTTTTAATCCTGAATGGCGCATGGGAGTTAAGATAGCGAGGCTCAATCAATATGGGGTGCTTAATGGTAACTATCCAGAATTACCATTCTTGCAGTTTATTACGGTAGATTCAGAAGTGGCAGTTGGGGATGAGATTGTTACATCTGGTATTTGCATTGACGTGGATAATTGTCCTTATCCTGAGAACTTCCCAGTAGGCAAGGTCATCCAGGTCAAGCACGACCCAAATGTGGTAGACTTAGTCGTCAAGGTCAAATTCTATGAGGATTTGGGCAATATAAGAGAAATATTCGTACTAAGCCCCAAGGCAAAAAATCATGCAAAAACCCAATCTCAAATCAGTGATGCTGGAAAGACCCCAAGCGAAGAAGAAGGCTAATGCTGATAAGGACGCTGTTGCTTTAAGACAATTAGTGTTCAGCATTGCAAACTTGGCAGAAGACAAGAAAGCTATAGATACAGAGGTGCTGGATATAACTAAAGTTGCGGATATCGCAGATTATATAATCATTGCTTCAGCTTCCAACCCTGCTCAGCTTAAAGCTATCTCCCGTCATATCGAAGAAACCCTCTCCGAGCAAGGCATGGAACCTACTCATAAGGAAGGTAAGTATGGTACTAAGTGGTATCTATTAGATTACTTAGACTTCGTCGTGCATATCATCGACGAGTCAGCAAGAGAGTTTTATAACCTTGAAGAGCTTTGGCATGAGGCTGTGTTTATTCCTAGAGACGAGTGGAGTTAAGTTTATGTCAAGGCATATCGAGTTGCGCGACCTTTGCCGTATTGTTTGATTTGTTTAGCTTTTACCATCATTGCCAAATATTTTTTGATGCTACCTTGACTCTCTGATAATTGTTCAGAGATTTTACTTATATTTAGTTTGCCATGCTGTTCAAGCAAGCTAATGATTTGAGCTTCGATAGGATGTAAGTGTAGTCCAAGTATCGTTTCTTTGCTAATTTTGTTCTCTAATTTTTGTTTTTGTTTTCTCAAAGACCTGAAAAAAAACAATAGCCAAGGTTGATAATCAGGCTCATCTTTAGTGAATGATTGTTGAGTACGCCTCAAAGCTAAATAGTAAGTGTCTTTGCTAGCTTCAATAATATTTTCTAATGAGCTATATGGTACATAACTAAAGTTTGATTTTAGTAACAAAAACGTTGTTAACAAGCGAGACAATCTACCATTACCATCCTGAAAAGGATGTATCGCCAGAAACACTACTATAAATACAGCTAGAACTAATAATGGATGCATTACTTTGTCATCTAGATTGGTACGTGTCCAATAAACAAGCTCTTGCATTTTGTAAGGAGTCTCAAACGGAGTCACTGTCTCAAAAACAACACCTAAGCTTTTACCAGTATGATCGTAAGCTTCTACGTGATTAGGAAATTTTTTATACTCGCCACGATGCCTATCATCCTTATCTGAATACTTCAATAGCATCCCGTGTAATTGTTTAATGAGGTTTTCAGTTAGAGGCATATTGGCATAATTTTCAAAAATTTCTTGAGCCAAGTATGCATAGCCAGCAACTTCTTGCTCATCTCTCGATTTAAAGGATTTTTGTTTTAACCTTGTGAAAATTTTCTCTACTTCTTGATCTGAAAGCTTTGAACCTTCAATACGCGTAGAAGAACCTGTACTCTCTATGGTTGCAGATTTACGCAGATCATTTAATCTATCTGGAGCCAGAGTACTAATTGCTCTCCAATTACCTTTATAGTCTTCTAGTTCAGCAATGATATTTAGAACTTCATCATTGAGTCCAAGTTGACTTAAATTTAGAGAGTTTAGCTTAAAATCCATAATTTAACCTTATAGATACTAATTATACCCGAATCGTATCCGATTGTAACCGTAAATAGCTGATTTATCATTTCAGCCATATTTTCAGCCAATTTCAGCCATAAAATTTAAAATATGAATATTTGTGAATAAATATGAATAAATATGAATAAATATTAGGCTGCTGCTACTACTTCTCCAGTAGTATCATTAAATCTGATTCCTGGTTCGATTATAGCTGCTAATTGTTGAAATTTCCTAACTACAGAAGCCCAAGTAGCTGGTAAACCATAACTTGGCCTGTCTTTATCTTCATCAGCAGAATTTCTATCTTTAGTGGCTTCTTTAACGTTTTTTACTACAGCATCACGTACGGAGTGTAGTGTTTTTGTTAGTGCTGCTTCTCTTTGCCCTGATGCTTCAATATCTCTTTTTAGAGCCCCTAATGCTGAAGTTATTTCATTCCCAGCGTTTAAAAAGTCAGTATCACTTATTTCTGTGTTTTTCGGTGCAGATAAAACTTTAAAATTTCTTATTGCACCAGCAAGTTCATTAAAGGAAAGTTGAATAGTCATAATACTCCTGATTATAGCAATATTAGATATTACTTTGCAGAAAAATTATCCATACTCTTATATCTAATAAAAACCCCACTAAATATGTATTAATCGATTGCCTTATAAGCCAGCGCCCACTTTGGCTAGGTGGTTAATAGTCTCGATGCCAATATAGGTTAAAACTGCAAACACTACTACCCCAATCCAAGACACCACTTCTTGAGAGCGCTTACCAATGGTGATGCCCCAAGTAATGCAAAAACCCCAGAGTCCATTAGCGAAGTGATAGTTAATACTGACTAAAGAAACAACATAGAACCAATAAACGCTAAACGGATTGATATAAGGTATCTCTGGTAAGCCAGGTATAGACTGGGTTCCAGCGAGAGTCTTAGCGACATAGTTATAATCTAGCTCATGTACTGTCTTAAATTGCATGATGTGATAGTAGATATAAACCATCGCAATGATACCCGTTACTCTCTGAAGTACGTATCTAAAGTTCTCTAGTCCTTTATACTGCATATGATTAGGACGTGCAGTGGTGGAGATTAAGATGCCATATAACGCATGAAAACCAATGGGGATAAACAATACAATCCACTCAATATATTCTACGAAAGGCAACTCTCTTAGAAAATTGATAACAGTATTATAGTTCTCAGCACTGACCAAAGCTGTGCTATTAGCAAAAAGGTGAAATATTAAGAAGCCACCAATAGGCACTATACCGCTTAAAGAATGAAGTCTTCTTAGGTAAAAGTTATCTTGTAAATTTTTCAAATCCATCATTGCCATTGTAACCCAAGATTTCGACTTCGTCGAAACGTTAGCTTTTATGTTAAAAAAGTAACGGGAGCGTGTGAAGTCAGAACGTTACCTAAGCTGCTGATCTCAGCATTAAATTCCCTATAGAATATCTAGAAAGTTCATCGAATACTATCAATGCATCTGCGCGGTTTTCGTAGCTTGGTCCTATCTGTACCGTAAAATATTTAGAATCATGCAGTATTTCTAGAGGGACTCCGAGCTTCTCTGAAAGTTCTTGCTTGAATTTTTCGGCTTCTGCCAGGGTTAAGAAATTACCAGTGGTGATAACGATACCGTGAGTCTGTTTAAATATACCTGTGCTGGTTTCATCAATCCTGCTATTAGATTGAGTTTCCGCTGTCATTCCAGAGTTCACTGCTGCAGGTTTGAAAACAAACATTAAAGCATATATTATTCCAACTGCCACCAAAGCATACAAAATTACTCGAAGGTTTTTAAGCTTGGATTTTTTAGAATTTCTTTTAAGAAATTTTTCTTGGGAAAGTTTTTGGGCAACAATTTTCAATTCGTCATTAGGTTGTTTATTAAGCTGTGAGTTAATAAGACCACCGATATATACAGGCTTAACTCCAAGCCTTCTTGAGCCACGGTTTATTATCATGTTAGCGATTTTGATCTTATTTAATTTTTCAGCGGTATTCATATTGGGTAAGCTTGTTTAAGTGTATCACACGTATGTAATTTTAGCTCTAGGTTATGATTATAGCTGTGAGATTTATATATCTAATATTACTGATAGTTTTAATGATGCCGCAGCAATTAAATGCTGTATCTAATAAATGTAAAGAAGATACTGTACCTTTAGTAGATTTGGTCTCAGAGCCCAAAAAATTCCTCGGTAAGCGAGTAGTTATTAAAGGTGAATTTAACTCTTTCTCTACCCTTCCCTTGGATTATGAGAAAGCAATGCGTTCATCTAAGGATTATATTGGACTAGTTTTATCTAGGCCAGATCATACAGAGATCCCGCTAGTAGAGCTTAAGCTAGCAGCTCCGCTAAAAATGTTCAAGGATAATTCTATTAATATAGAACATGGTAATAAAGTAATACTTAGGGCTAAGGTTTACGCAGTGGCACTTGGTGAGCCATGGCTAGATGTGGAGAATATCGAAGTAGAAACTGATAATGGCTAGTACTATGCAGATTGATTTTTCTAAATTACTTGAAGTTAAAGGTGTGGATGGTTATATCATTCTCGATTTGGGATGCGACATCCTTGAGTCACATATTCCCGAAGGCATTGCTCTACAGCAAATTCAACAGAGTGTCAAAAACATGCTTCAATCTCAACGTATTTTAGGAGACCTCAAGTCGTCGTTACTGCTTACCGAGAAAGGTGTAGTACAAATAGCTTTTATGGGTAGTTTTTATCTGATGATTATCGCTGGGTATAATACATCTGTAGACGTTACTAGGTTAACGGCTATCGCAGATGATTTAAGAAATACCTTAACTCAAGCTTAAGCAATTTTATATAGAGTAAGAAAGGAGAACTTATGAAAATCAAAAGAAGTATCGCAAGAATATTGACAGTAGTAGCTCTGTTCTTGACAACGTTCCCTGCGCAATCACAGAATGTTTATCAAGGACAAGTGAGCTATGTACCGCCTGGTACGCCAGTCTCTGTCTCAATGAATCAAACACTTAGTAGTGAATTTACTCGAGTGGGAGAAACTTTTACAGCAAACCTTGCTAATCCTATTTATGCAGGTGGTACTATGGTTGCTGGTCCTGGATCTCAAGTTCAAGGACAAGTAGTAGCAGTTGAGCCTGGCGGACGCGGTGGTAAACCGGGTTATATGGATTTAAGGCTAGTTGCAATTATTACTCCAGATGGTAGACATATACCGCTCTCTGCGACAGTGGATCAGACGACATTCCAGCTTGAAGCTGATGGTGGTCGTACTAGTCACTTAATTAAGACTACTGCTATTGGTGCAGGTTCTGGTGCCCTTGGTGGTTTAGTGATGAATGCTATTGGTGGCGGACAAAAAGGTAAAGGTGCTGCAATCGGTACAGGTGTAGGTGCAGGAATAGGTTTACTTGGTGGTGCTATCCAAAGAGGTAAAGAGTTTGTTCTTATGAGTGGAACAGTTGTTCCGTTTAAATTAGATCAAGCTATTCAGGTTCAAGGTCAAGCTCAGGCTCCAGCACAATCGTATGGTGGTGACTATGGTAACTTCCAAGCTCCTCAAGGTTATGGTAGCTATCAACAAGCACCAGACTCTAATCCTTATGGTTACCAATCTCCTTATGGTTACCAATCACCTAATCCTTATTTAGGGAATTAGTCATGCTATTATTTATCTAAGTAATGAAGGATATACAAAATTATCAATTCTTCAAAAACTTACAGGATCTATTTTTTGTTAGGTCTATTATTCTTTATGGTTCTAGAGCTATTGGTAAGGCTAGTGAGAGGGCTGATATTGACTTAGCTCTTGTTTGTCCAGAAGCAAATGCACAAGACTGGTCTACGGTAATGGATATTATTGGAGATAAAGCTGATACTTTACTTAAGATAGATTGTGTAAGATTAGATACTCTACCAGATACTAGTCAGTTAAAAGCTAATATTCTTAATGAGGGAATGGTACTCTATAAACAAGATGGCTAATCTTCAACAAAGTGATTCATTTAATGCATTAGGTAAAGCGCTTGATCGTCTGAAAGAAGCTCTGCAAGAGAGTCCTGAAACCAATGTACTAGCGATTGATGGAACTATTCAACGCTTTGAGTTTTCTATAGAACTGTTCTGGAAGGTTTTAAAGAAATTCCTTGCGGAAGAAGGTTATGAAGTGAAATCTCCTAAGCAGGCTCTCCAGGAAGCTTACCAAATGGAGTGGATTCATGATGAAGCTTTATGGATACAAATGTTAGAAGATAGAAACGAAACTTCTCATACGTATGATGATGCGCTTGCTACCAAAATCTACTCGCATATTGGTGAATATTATTCTAAAATGCAGGAAGTTTATGAGATTCTAAAGACTAAGTAGAGTTTGCTATTATTTCTATATGACTACTGAATCTACTGCAACTAAAATCTCTATCAAACTTCCAGACGGTACCACGAGAGAAATAGAATCTGGTGCTACGGGTTTAGATCTTGCTAAGGCTATATCTTCTAGTCTTGCGAAGAAGGCTATTGCTATAGATCTTAATAATGAAGTGAAAGATTTAACTACAACCCTAAGCAATGGGGATGAAGTAAAAATTATTTGCGTTGGCGATAAGAAGAGCTATGAAGTTTTAAGACATACGACTTCGCACTTGCTTGCTAGTGTAGTGCAGAAGAAATACCCTAACGCTAAGGTTGGTGTAGGACCAGCGACTGAGAATGGTTTCTTTTATGATTTTCGTATTGATGATCATAAGCTTACTGATGAAGATCTGTTAGAGATAGAGAAAGAGATGAAGAAGTTTGCAGCGGGGGCGCATCAAGTAATTAGAGAAGAGATCACTAATGTTGATGCTAAACTTACTGAGTTTAAAAATTCTGGTGAAATATACAAGGCTGAATTACTTAACGAACATCGTGATCATAATCCTACTGAGTATTACTTCGTAGATTCTAATGGCACTAAATTATGGTCAGACTTCTGTGCTGGACCGCATTTACCGAATACTAAGTTCATTAAATCACTTAAGCTAACTAATGTCTCGGGTGCTTATTGGCGCGGTAAGGAAGAGAACGATGTAATGCAACGTGTCTATGGTACGGTATGGTGGGATGATGCAGAATTGGAACTTTATCTCACACGTAAAGAAGAAGCAGAGAAGCGTGATCACCGTAAGCTAGCACGCACTATGGATCTATTCTCTATGCATGAAGTTGCTGGTGCTGGATTAATATTCTGGCATAGTAAGCTTGCAACCTTACGTCAGGAGCTAGAAGACTTCTGGAAGAAAGAGCATCGTAAGAATGGTTATGAGTTTGTAGTGACTCCGCATATTGCTAAGTCAGAGCTTTGGGATCTCTCTGGTCATAATTCTTTCTATCGTGAGAATATGTACACGCTGAAAGTAGACGAAGATGATTATGTACTTAAGCCGATGAACTGTCCGTTTCATGTGCTGATATTTAAAGACTCTAAGCATAGTTATAGAGAGCTACCAGTGCGTATGGCAGAGATGGGCACTGTTTACCGCAAGGAGGCTAGTGGAGCTGTTCATGGACTCGCTCGTGTTAGAGGATTTACTCAAGATGACGCGCATATATTTTGTACGCGCGAGCAATACGTCGAGGAGATACAAGGTGTATTTAGATTGATTCAGAAGATTTATGGCACGCTTGGTCTAAGCTTTGAAGTGGAGTTATCTACTAAGCCTGAGAAGGCTATAGGTGGAGATGAATTATGGAGCTTTGCTGAAGCTGGTCTGAAGCAGGCGCTCAATGAAATGAAGATTAATTATGAGATCAATCCTGGTGATGGTGCGTTTTATGGACCTAAGATAGACTTCAAGCTGAAAGATGCTCTTGGCAGAATCTGGCAGGGAGCTACTATACAGCTAGACTTTAATCTACCAGAGCGTTTTGATCTGGAGTATACCAATGCTCAAAGCGATACTGAAAGGCCAGTGATGATTCATAGAGCGATATTTGGTTCTATGGAAAGAATCTCTATGATTCTTATAGAGCATTTCGCTGGAGCTTTCCCGACCTGGTTATGTGCTGATCAAGTTATGGTTATACCTGTAACTGATAAGCATAATGAATATGCTAAGAAGATCGCTGAAGCATTACTTGACAGTGATATCAGAGCTAAAGTGGATCTCAGGGCAGAACGTATGAACTATAAAATTCGTGATGCTCAGGAGAAACAAATCCCTTATATGCTCATCATTGGTGATAAGGAGGCAGAATCTGGCAATGTTAACGTTAGGTTTAGACGTGGAGATCAACAAAAATTAATGTTATTAAGTGAATTTACTGAGAAAATTCGGGAAGAAATTAAAAGTAGAGATTTAGGTAGCTTCTTGCAGTGATGAATACACCGACAAGTCAAGAATTAAGTATGTTGTGCTTGGGCTCGCCCATTGAAGCTGCGATGCTTGAACAGTTAAAGGCTATTGAGAAACCAGATATTGCTGATATTCAATGGGTACAGCCAAGAAATTTTTTTATTGCTCATCAAGATTTTTTTAAGATGAAGCCTAATTATGATTTGAAGAAAATGATGAGTGCTATTCAAACTGAAATCTTGCATAAGTATTTTCCGATGATTCTTAAGCCGCGCAATGTAAGCTTTAAGTGGAATTCCTCTATGCCCAAATCTTTAGAGTGGAATTTAGCCGTGTCCAGCATTAAAGATACTAGGCTTGATCTTCATGAAATGAGGATGTTAATTAATAAAGATATGGAGTCCATTTTAAAGGATGCTTGTTCTTCGTTCCAAAGTATCAAATTCGATCCTAATATAAGATTAGCTCACATACCAAAGACTGCTAAAGATGATCCCCGCTTAAAAGAATTAGAACTCATCAAGATGCCTTTAACTGATGAAAACATTATTATTAGTAAACTTATGCTAGTGAAAGTTACCAAGGATGAGTTTGGACTGAACTACGAGTATATTAATATTGAAGAGTAAACACTTAAGAGAACCAGTACCCGTCGCCGTCATTGCGAGCCGCGAAGCGGCGTAGCAATCCATTCCAGCGCATAAGGGAAATGTAGTGGATTTTGTAATCGGGTTCCGCATGAGTGGATCGCCACGTCGTCCGTCTTCACTGCGTTCGACGGACTCCTCGCGATGACGGCAACGGGTGTCGGTTGATGCGTGCGATAGATTAGAAGGTTTATTTTTTCAGCGAACTCTTGTATTTCTCTACTTCCCACTGTCTTACAGCTAAGTCTAGCTTCTCTATAGAACCAAGACTATCTTGCAGACCTGCTTGCACGATGGTTACTAACATATCTTGCATACAGAACGCAGCGATATTAGTTTCGTTTTGTTCAGGGATTCTGGTTTGAATCACTGGTGCTTTATTTTCTAGAAGATAGTTGTAGAGTGGATTGATGTGATTATCGATTAAAGATTTATGATTCGATTGACCTACTAGGTCGCTTAGACAATCGAGAGATTTTTGGTTACTGTGATCTTCAGCGGGTTTGTTGAAGAATATTTGTTCAAGAATAAGCTTGTTATTAGTCTTGAGCAATAACTCTAAGTCGGAGTGATGATTAACAGTGCCTATGCCAGGTACATGTACTGTTGAATCTATGCCATTTTTGTTAAGAGATTCACCTTTAAGCTGCGCTCTGAATTTATTAAGGGCTTCAAGGGAGTCAGAGTAGACCATGCTGTAACGGCTTTGGAAGTCTTTGCGCGCAAGGAAGATATCGAGTGCTGCTAATTTAGCAATCACTGATTCTTGAATAGATTTAACTTGCTCAAATTTCGCAAATACTTGTTTAGCACCATTGATAAGAGCTTCGCTATCTAAGCCCATAAGCTCAGCGGAGAACATACCTACAGGCGAGAATAAGGAAAATCTACCACCGATATTAGGATCGTTTTCTAAATAAGGTGGCTCAAATCCAGTCTTAGATTTAAGTTCAGCTCTCATAGTATGAAGGAAGTTCTTCTTGCCTTCGCGTGGAGGTTCAGTGATATATACACTTTGCTCGGCGAATTTCTTAGCGATATCTGTTTTACTTTGTTTAGACCAGAAGTCTAGTAGAGTTGTGATGTTTCTTTTCACCTCATCGGTGCTACCAGATTTAGAGATGATGATAAATAAAGTTTTATTGAGATCTATCTTGGAGATTCTGCCGAGCATGGAAGTCGGATCTAAATTATTCTGAACCACCCAGTCTTGAATTGAATCGCTTGGTTTATTAATTACAAATTCTTGCAGTGCGTTTTTGAGAACTAGCGAATTGATTCCCGATCCACCCATACCCATCACTAAAGCGTGCTTGTAGTTTTGTTTTTTAATTTGGCTTGCGATAAGCTTGGTCTCTTGATTTATTTTAGTTAGGTAATCAAAATCAAGCCATTTGTAATACTCTAACTGTTTATCTCCGCCTGCATTGGCTTGGAGGAGCCTTGTCTGTAATTCTTGGAATTTAGGCGTCAGGCTCTGTAGAAACTTACTAAACTCTGGCTCGTATAATTTAATAGCATCGTCTAAAGTAGTGAATTCTTGAGTTAAAGTGGTCATAAAAGAATTATAGCTTGTAAGCGTTTAAGAACTATCCTATCGTCATCCTGAGGAGCAACCGAAGGTTGCGACGTCAGGATCCACTACTATATGAATAGCTATATAATGAAATTAATGTTTAGAATTGTATTATTAATATTATTTTTGTCATCAAGTCCAGTTCACGCTAAACAAAGCTTCTGGCAGAGTCTACAACACAATCTCAAGAAAGCCTTCACACCTTCAGAGTTTGTATGTGATAAATATGAAAGGCAAGAGTTTGAAAGATTGATCTTGAGACCTGGTGCTAAATTACCTTTCACAGAAATCTTTCCGAAGAAACGTGTTTGTGTTGAATGGGAAGAGGCCCCGAGATCCGCCATCGGTAGGACCTGCAAGAAGTATCGTTATGAAAACAGCTCCCCCTCTGAACAGGGTAGCCTATATATGAAAGTTAAGCGCTTTCGCACTGTATGCGTAGAGGGTCATTCCACTAGATAGGCTAGGTATAGTCCCTAATTTAAGCTATTTAAAGGCTAGCTCTCGTTATTTGAGACTAGAAGATTTAGCCAAAATTACTCTTAAAAGCTGACGTAAATTATCTTAGACCTGGGATTGAATATAGTATTACGTCAGTACATACCCCCGTAAACAGCAGCTTCTTGAACCCCCATTTAAGTAAGTTGCTGTTTTTTTTTGTACCTAAAGGGCCGGGGGTAAACTGGACAGTTTTTTTAAATTATCCCTCATTTTAATTCAATTAACGGCAAATAATAAGAAAATCTCATGGATTATAAAGGAAACATTATGAATCTAGATGAAAAGTGTCCTTTTTGCCCCCGGCCCTAGGTGGACAGTTTTAACTATAATGCACTAGCTTCTTCGAGCTATAAAACGCCATAGAAGTCGCTATTAAGACTATCGCAAACAGCAGCCAAGCTAGGGCAGAAGCATAGCCCATCTGGAAATCATCGAATGCTGTTTGGTAAGTATAAAGCGAATAAAACATCGTTGCGTTCTGGGGTCCGCCAGAAGTCATCACGTAAGCAGGGACGAAGTATTGAAACACTTGAATGATACCGATAACGACGTTAAAGAATATAGTTGGTGAAAGTATAGGAATAGTTATATGCCAAAACTTCTGCCATTCGCTTGCGCCATCAATCTCAGCTGATTCATAGAGGGATTCGGGGATATTTTGCAGACCTGCTAAATAAATTATCATCGGGTTACCTAATGACCAGAAGCTCATAATGATGAGAGCTGGTAGTGCCCAATGCGAGTCAGCAAGCCAGAGTGGAGCTTGGAATCCGAGCCAGCCAAAAAGTTTTAGTAGAGCTTGATTAAGAATACCAGTTTCATCCCCTTTAAAGATCCAGATCCAGACTACGCTAGAAGCTACAATAGGAATGATGCTTGGAAGATAGAGACAAGCACGATAAAAACTTAAGCCGGAGATTTTCTGATTCAGCAAGACTGCAAGCGTAATAGCAACAATAGTCCCTAGAGGTAAACTAACCAAAGCAAACCCTAAGGTAACTTTAAGTGAGGTCCATAGAACCTGGTCAGAGAGCATGTTTTGATAATTACTTAGTCCTGTAAATGTAGGCATGTTAATGCCATCGTAATTAGTAAATGAAAGTAAGAGGCTAGCAAGTATTGGTCCTAGTAAGAAAACTATTAGACCAATAAACCAAGGGAGGAGAAATGTTAGTGAAAACTTGTTCATGATTAATAAAGTGTCCGGGTGGCTGAGTGGTGAGTGTCTGGATTGAACTTGCTCAGTCACCCACCACCCAGGCACTCGGTCACTAATTTCTTAGCATATCCACAAGCATCACTTCAGTAGCTTCACGATTTGCTCTGGCGATACTGTCAGTAAGAGGGATCTCTTTAGGACAAGCTTTGACACATTCTTGAGCGTTACCACAATTATTGAGCCCATTTTCTATAAGTGCATGAGTACGATCTGACTTAAGGCTAGCTCCATTAGGATGTGCATTGAATAATACTGCTTGAGAGATAGCTTGCGCGCCAATGAACCCACCATCATTAGTCCACTGTGGACAAACTTCAAGACAACAACCGCAGGTCATACAACGACTGAGTATATAGTTCTCTTCTTGTACATCAGGAAGCACTCTAGGACCTTCACCCAGTTCATAGATCCCATCTATCTCTATCCAGGCTTTAACTTTCTTCAGAGCATCAAACATCCTAGATCTATCTACGATCAGGTCTCTCTGCACTGGAAATTTAGACATCGGTTCTATAGTTATAGGGCTTGGAAGCTGGTCTACAAGCGCAGTACAAGCTTGACGTACTTTACCATTAATAACCATAGTACAAGAACCGCACACTTCTTCTAGGCAAGCACATTCGAAGCTTACAGGCTCAGTAGCTTTACCTTCAGTGGTTTGTGGATATTGGCGAGTTGCCATAAGTAGAGAAATAACATTCATACCTGCTTCGTAAGGTACTTTAAAATTATCATAATGAGATTTAGATTCTGGATCTGCCTGGCGCTTAACCTTAAAATCAACTGTTCTATGCTCTGTCTTCTCTGCCATAATCTCTCTATTCCCTTCTGATGATAACATTAGAATACGGAAGACTCAATGTAAATATGCTATCTTGTCGTCATCCTGAGGGAGGGCGAAGCCCGACCGTAAGGATCCACTCTAACAATTATTCTTAAAGGTAGTAGTGGATCCTTACGTCGCAACCTACGGTTGCTCCTCAGGATGACGCATTTAAGACAATGCAAGGTCAGATAAAAGCTCAGATGGGAAAAGCCAAGAAAAAAATCGAGAAAAAGAAACTGCAAGCTCAGACCAAATCTGGCTCGGCTACGGTCGCGCGTAATCGTAAAGCTGGTTTTGATTTTCATTTAGGTAAGGAGATAGTTGCAGGGGTGGTGCTAACTGGTCCTGAGGTTAAATCAGTGCGTCTTGGAAATGTACAGATGAAAGGTGCCTACGCAAAAATTATCGACGGTGAGATGTGGCTATTGAATTGCCATATCACCGAATATAAACATTCTAAATTTGTTGCACATCAAGTAGACCGTGCCAAGAAACTGCTACTTAAGCGCTATGAAATAGATAGACTTGAGCTAGAACTACAGAAATCTAATTTAACAATAGTTGCAACTAAAATATTCTTTATGAAAAACTATGCCAAGGTTCAATTACATCTCGGTGAAGGTAAGAAGAAAGCCGACAAGCGCGATACACTCAGGAAACGCCAACAGAATATGGATATCCAGAGGGCTTTGAAAGACTACTAGGCGAATGTTATAATCTTTAGCCATATGAAAAAAATATTTGCATTACTTAGTTTAGTTATCATCAGTTGCAGTTCTGCACTGGCGATTAATATACCTGGGCTTAAGCCTAAGGGAACTCTTAAAGTTGGGACTATTCAATCTAATCTTCTCGTTGCTATAGCAGGTTCATTAGAATCACCTGTGAGTCTTGGTGCTAGTGGTGCTTCAGTAGGTGACGGTGATGGTAGTGCAACTATATTAACGATATCTTTCAGCGCAGATGCGCCACTTACAGCAGGTGCTGTTTATGACATTGGTACATTTGGTACAACTGAGCAACCCGTAGGAGTAACCTTCGCTGCTACTAAAGCTAGCAGAGGTGGTTCTACAACATTAACAGTTGGAGCAGATACGGTATTAACAGGGACAGTAAAGGTAGTAAAAGTTACTAATTCAAGTGTTACGGTTCAGCTCAAAGCTAAAGCTACTAGTCTAACGCAGATCAAGACTCAAGGCGATGAGTCTACTGAGACTACTGTTACTAAGTCTACGAATATTCTTGGACAAGTGAAGTTTACGGTTAATTAGAAGGTTTCGAAAGATTATAAGCTAATAGTAGAACCTAATATTAAAAGTAACTGGGTCTGTCAATACCTTATCGATCTTTGTTAGAATTAACCTAGATAAGTTTTAAAAGGATAACAATAGACCTCTTTCGAAACCGCAGGTTTCGATTAGAGGTCTATGAAAAAAGATAGCGACCGTGCGGAACGCACGTGTCGCCCTAAGAGAATTCTTAGGTTTTGAAGGAAGTATAATGTTATTAGCAGAAGCACAAAGAGTAGATATGAATAAACAACTTAAAGACAAGGTAGCGATTATTACTGGGGGTACACGTGGGATAGGAAGGGGCATCGCTGAACTCTTCGCGAAGCAAGGTGCAAAGGTAATTATTACTGGACGTTCTCCAGAGAACTCGGCGGCAGCAGAGATCAATGGGGCACTTAGTCCAGATCATGCAGTGAAGTATATTGGTTGCGATATGGCAGATAGAGCAGCAATCACTACTCTTATAGAGTCAGTGCTTAAGGATTATGGTCGCATAGATATACTAATCAATAACGCAGGTATTACCGAGGATAATCTCTTCATTCGTATGAGCGATGAGCAGTGGAATTCTGTTATAGACACTAATCTCAACGCGCTCTTTCATATCACCCAACCTGTAATTAAGGCCATGTCTAAGCAGAAGTCTGGTGCCATAGTGAATATGTCCAGTGTTGTTGGCCTGCATGGAAACCCTGCACAGGTAAATTACGCTACTACGAAGGCCGGTTTAATAGGGTTTACTAAGTCATTAGCTAAGGAATATGGCCGTCGAGGTATCAGAGTTAATGCCATTGCACCAGGCTTTATAAGTACCGAGATGACTGATAAACTACCTCAAGAAATACAAAATAAATATAAAGAAAACATTCCCTTAGGTGATTTTGGAAGCATAAACGACGTAGCAGAGCTAACTTTGTTCCTTGCAGGGTCAGCAAATTACATCACGGGACAGGTAATACAGGTTGATGGTGGCTTGTTTATGTAGTATTCTTTTTTGCCTGAGGGGTTGTACTGTATTAAGGTTTATACCGAGGGGATTAAAAGCGAGAAAAGGATATGACAACAATTATGGACCGTGAAGAAATTGTAGAAAGAATTACTAAAGTGGTGGCAGCTCAGCTCAGTATCTCTGAAGAAGAGATCAAAGAGACTTCAAGCTTCACTACTGACCTAGGTGCTGACTCACTAGACACAGTAGAGCTAGTAATGGCACTTGAGGATGAGTTCAACGTAGAAATCCCTGATGAAGAAGCAGAGAAGATTACTACTGTTGGCGCAGCTGTACAATACGTAGAAGCTAAAGCTAAAGCGTAATTTCAAATTCCATAAGTTTTAATTAAAGGCGCATTGCTTCGGTGATGCGCTTTTTTTATTCGTCATCCTGAGGAGCAACCGGAGGTTGCGACGTAAGGATCCACTACTACGAATAGTCTATTAAGTAAGAGTGGATCCTTACGGTCGGGCTTCGCCCTCCCTCAGGATGACGACTAGATAAACCTATCAACGCTTAGACACTGCAATATCTGCTATCTTTAAACCATATGCTGACTAAGACACAGAGAACTAAATCTCAACAACTCTTTACTGAAGCGCAGAAGCTAATGCCTGGTGGTGTTAACTCACCAGTAAGAGCCTTTAAGTCTATTGATGGCTCGCCTATATTCTTTAAGAAGGCTAAGGGTGCTTATCTCTGGGATGAAGATGATAATCAATATATAGACTTCGTAGGGTCTTGGGGACCGATGATATTAGGGCATGCTGATCCTGATATAGAGCGTGAGTTGAAGCAGGCTATCAGTAATGGGACTAGCTTTGGGGCACCGACACGATTAGAGAATGCGATGGCAGCTGAGGTGATTAAGCTAGTGCCGTCGATAGAGATGGTACGCATGGTGAACTCTGGTACCGAAGCCGTGATGTCGGCGATACGCCTGGCGCGCGCCTACACTACTCGTAATAACCCTAAACAAACCAAAATCATAAAGTTTCGTGGTTGTTACCACGGTCATGCTGATGCACTACTAGTACAAGCTGGTTCTGGTGTGGCGACGCTTGGTTTACCCGATAGTCCAGGAGTTACTCAGAGCGCAACTCAAGACACTATACTTGCTACTTATAATAGTACTCAAGAATTAGAAGAGATTTTTAAATCATATCCTGGAGAGATCTCTGCGATTATCACTGAGCCAGTGATTGGTAATGCTGGATGTATTTTACCTCAGCCAGGATTTTTAGAATTTTTAAGAGAGATTACACTGAAGCACAATGCTCTATTGATATTCGATGAAGTGATGACAGGCTTTCGTGTCGCTTTAGGAGGCGCGCAAGCAAGATTCAATGTAATGCCTGATATCACCACTCTTGGTAAGGTTATTGGTGGTGGTTTGCCAGTGGGCGCTTATGGCGCATCTAAAGAGATCATGTCCCTGGTCGCTCCCTCTGGTCCAATGTACCAAGCTGGAACCCTCTCTGGCAATCCACTTGCTATGACAGCAGGGCTCACTTGCTTGCGTAAGATTCAAGCTCCAGGTTTCTATGAAGAACTAGAGAAAAAAACCAACTATCTCATAGAAGGTCTAGAACGAGCTGCCCGAGATGCTTCTATACCATTACAAGTAAGTGCTTGCGGAGGAATGTTTGGATTCTTCTTCTCAGATAAACCTGTGCATAATTATGCAGATACTCAGTATGTAGATATGAACAAGTTTCGTAAGTTTTATTTAGCTCTACTTGATTGTGGTGTGTATTTCGCGCCATCAGCGTTTGAAGCTGGATTTATGTCGATAGCGCATAGCTATGAGGATTTGGATAGGGTTATTGCGACGATCTCGCAACAGTTCGCTAAGCTTTAGTAATGCGCTAAAATTATTTCTATGAATAATATTAATCCTGAGCTTAAGTCTCCTAATGGACCTATAATGGTTGACCTAGAGAAAGGTGCTAGATTGGCTTGGTGTAGTTGTGGTTATTCTGCTAAAGATCCTTATTGTGATGGTTCGCACAAAGCACATGGCATGGCTCCTAAGGTTATAGAAGTTCCAGAAACTAAAAAATACGCTTTATGTGGTTGTAAGAAAACTGGCAATGCACCTTACTGCGATGGTTCGCACGCTAGAAAGTAAGTCTAATAAAAAAGCCTCACACAGGTGCGAGGCTTTTACATTTTGGAATTGTATCCAGACTTCATCATTGAAGTTTAGTTAGTTTATTGAATTCTGCTTTAGAGTTCAATTATTCAGTTGCAAATAGTTTACCTTGCATAATATAGTGTACTGCTGATAGTCCCACTAAAACGTAGACTAAATCTGCAAGCATACTATAACCACCGAACACGATTTGAACTAAATCCATGTGCAGTATTCCATAGAGAGCCCAATTCAAACCTCCTACTACAAGAAGAATTGAAGAGATTAGTTTTATTAAATGCATATAGCACCTCCTTTGAGTTAGTAGCTTATAACGTGCTTCTGATCACTCAGGAGCCTGCTATTTTGTTACCTTCTCTTGTTACTTTGCTTATACCCGATTGAGGTTAAGAATATGTATGTTTTTTAATATTTCCTGATGATTTATGAGTTTTGCTTAATGAAACCACCTAAAGTTAGGGGGAATAACTCAAGGAGAACCCTTAGTATTTTGTGAGATTCATGGATTTCTAGCTATAATTCTGCCATGTCCTCAAAACTCTCAATTGGCTTACTTGGTTGTGGCACTGTTGGTTCAGGTGTAGTGA
The DNA here is from genome assembly GCA_964512985.1 of uncultured Gammaproteobacteria bacterium. Classification (GTDB taxonomy): domain Bacteria; phylum Cyanobacteriota; class Vampirovibrionia; order LMEP-6097; family LMEP-6097; genus CAYPGT01. The sequence goes on from CAZELI010000001.1 coordinate 197,651, forward strand.
AAATCCTACGTAGGCTTGATCAGGCTGATATAGAACTCACTAAGATTTATGTGCGCAATGAGAAACGCGCTAAGGAGATTAGTTCTGATTTAGGTTTGGATTTAAAGCTGTTCACTTGGAATGTGGATGATGTGGTGAACAATCCTGAGATCAATATAGTAGTAGAACTAATGGGTGGAGTAGAGCAAACTAAAGCTATTCTACTGAAGGCACTTGCTAATGGTAAGGATATCGTTACTGCTAATAAAGATCTGTTAGCGCTAGAAGGAGCGGAACTCTTCGAGGCTGCTAAGAAACATCAGCACACTATTATGTATGAAGCTGCGGTGGCTGGTGGTATACCCATCATCTCAACTTTGAAACAAAGTCTTAGAGCTAATAAAATACTTAGTCTATATGGCATTATCAATGGTACGACGAATTATATTCTCGACATCATGAAGAAAGAGGTTAAGCCTTTTGATGAAGTCTTGAAGCGCGCTCAGGAATTGGGCTTTGCGGAGTCTGATCCGACTAATGATGTGGATGGACATGATGCTGCTTATAAGACAGCGATACTTGCTTCTATTATTTCTGGTAAGCGAGTCGATGTGAAGAAAGTTTATCGTGAGGGTATCAGAAAGATTACTCAGACTGATATCAAGTCAGCAGAGAAGCGTGGCTATGAGATTAAGCTACTTGGTGTCATTAATAATACTGATACTAAGCTAGATGCTAGAGTGCATCCAGTATTTGTGAAGAAGGACAATCCGCTTGCTAGTGTTGCTTTAGAAAATAATGCGATTCTGATTAAGGGTGATGCAGTTGGGATGCTGACTCTCATTGGTAAGGGTGCTGGTTCGCTGCCTACAGCAAGTTCGGTAGTCGGAGATATATTAATATTATTAGCACAGCAGCAGAATACTAATAGTCCTCATCCGCAGTATGTTTGCGTGCATAGTGCTTATGCAGAGATGAAAGATATCAGTGAAGCTTCTAATGCATTCTATGTCAGAGTTTCAATGCATGACAAGATCGGTGTACTAAAAGATCTCGGTGAAATACTTGCTAAGCATCGTGCCAATGTAAAATTCATAGATCAATACGATGTGCAGGATAGCGAAGCTCATGCGGACTTTATTATCGACCCGCTTCCTGAGAAAGAGATGTCTGAGATAGTCAAAGAGATCGCTGCGCTAGACTCTATTAAGACCGTAGAGAGTGTGATTAGAGTCTTAGTCTAAGTAAAGTAAAGATGAATATTTGATAAAGAGGGAAAAGCGCCTAATTGTTTGAGTATTACACGTTTGTGAAACTTACGTTATAATGATTAATCGTGAACTCAACAACTAAAGTAAAAGAAATATCCTCAATGAGACTCAAGAGAACTCATATGTCCACCTCTATTACTGGAGCGTGTGTAGGGCAAGAAGTAATTGTCTCAGGATGGGTGGAGACGGCAAGAGATTTAGGTGGATTAATATTTATCGATCTGCGCGATCATAGAGGTACAGTCCAGATTGTATCTGATCCTTCTAAGAACGCGGAGGCACATAAGGTATTTGAGAAACTTAAATCAGAATATGTTATCGCTTGTAAAGGACCTGTAACCATTAGACCTGAAGGTTCTGAGAATACTTCTATTAAATCTGGGGCTATAGAAATTTATCCAACTGATATAGAAATATTGAATACTTGTAAGGCTCTTCCATTTCAAGTAGATATGGCAGATACGGTGAATGAGGATCTGCGACTGAGATATCGCTATCTTGAATTACGTAATGAAAGTAAACGAGTTCATTTAATTAATCGTCATAAGATTGTGCATGCGATCAGAAATTATTTAAACGATGAAGGTTTCATGGAGATAGAGACACCGATTCTTTCCAAATCTACTCCAGAAGGTGCGCGCGATTACTTAGTACCAAGCCGTGTACATCCTAATAATTTCTATGCTTTACCGCAATCGCCACAATTATATAAGCAACTCCTTATGATGAGTGGCTTTGAGAAGTATTACCAAGTAGCTCGTTGTTTCCGTGATGAAGACTTAAGAGCAGATAGGCAGCCTGAGTTTACTCAGATAGACTTGGAGATGGGCTTTGTTACTCAAGCAGAGATTATCACTGCTACTGAAGGCTTGATACAGACAGCGTTTGAAGCAATAGATATTAAAGTGAAGACACCATTCTTACAAATGACTCATGATGATGCAATGAACTTTTATGGTTGTGATAGACCTGATATGCGCTTTGATATGAAGCTTGTAGATTTAACTGATATTATGGCAGCTTCTGAGTTTCAAGCATTTGCTACTATTGCTCAGACTGGTGGCAAGGTTAAAGCGATTAATTATAAGGGTGGAGCTAAGCTTAGTCGTAAAGAAATAGAAGATATAAGAGATTTGGCTATGAGTCCAGAATACGGAGCTAAGGGTTTAGCTTGGATTAGCTACAAGACTTCTGAGTCAGAAGATAAACCTTATGATCTTCAGTCACCGATTGTAAAATTCTTTAAAGATGCTGAGCTTTCAGAAATTACTAAGCGCACTGGAGCAGAAGTGGGAGACGTACTACTTTTCGTTGCAGATAAAACGGCTCTCGTGCATCATGTATTAGGTAAATTAAGATTGTATCTAGCGAAGCAAGAAGATCTTCTAGATCCACTAGATATCAAGCTTGTATGGGTTGTAGATTTCCCGATGTTTGAATATGATGAGAAGTCCAAACGTTATAAAGCTAATCATCATCCGTTCACCATGCCACGTCGTGAAGATTTATATAAACTAGAATGTGACCCAGCTAATGTTAAGACTTATGCTTATGACATAGTGTTTAATGGTATTGAACTGGGCGGAGGCTCACTCAGAGTGCATAACACCGAAATCCAGAAACGTATTTTTACTGCACTTGGTATAGATGATACTACTGCAAAAGATAGGTTTGGATTCTTGCTTGAAGCTCTAGAACTTGGCGCACCTCCACACGGTGGTATAGCATTGGGTTTGGATAGATTTGTGATGTTACTTTCTGGTACTGAAAGCATTAGAGACGTAATCGCCTTTCCTAAAAACCAAGCTGCTGTATGTCCTTTATCTACTGCACCATCGCCTGTAGATCAAGAACAGTTAGATGAATTGTTTTTGAAGCTGGTAGAGCCTGAGTAATTCTTATAGCTAGTATAAGCGTTGTAGAGTCGTCATCCTGAGGGAGGGCGAAGCCCGACCGTAAGGATCCACTAAACCTACCGTAGTTAATAGTGGATCCTTACGTCGTCGCCTTCGGCTCCTCCTCAGGATGACGAATATCACTAAACACGCGATACTTTCCCTAAAATTTCTTCAGAGAACCTAAGCAATTCTTCTGAGAATTTATACATATGGGTGTATTGTTTTATTTGATAAGCGATCATGCGTAGTCTATTTTCAAAGCTCGGAAGTTCTAGTGGATTAAGGAGAGGGGCGTCAAGAATATTGCTGTTAGCTTCTTCAAGTTCATAAGCAATGCTAATTCGTGCTTCTGGGGCGCGTTTCGAGGCTTTGCCACCCCAATGCACTACCCAATGATTCCAGAAGAATGCATCACCAGCTTGTCCAGGTAAGGCACGTAAATCACTTAACTCAAAGTCCATTCCTGGAGTAAGCTTGCTAAGATCTTTCTTCTCGTTATTCATGGGCACTATATACATACAACCATTAAGAGGATTAGGGTCTGTTAGCGGTATCCAAAGTGATAAAACTTTCGTTGTGCCATCAGAATTCACTGTCTCTGCATTGCCGTCACGATGCGGCTTCCAGCCGGCTTCTTGTTTCTGCGGATCTAAGTGCCAAGTCCAGAAACATGGTCTTAATGTATAGCCTTCACCTATGAAGTTTTCTATAACGGGTTTGAGCTTAGCTTGAATTTGCCAGAACTCATCATAGACAAAACTAAATACCGGATGATGGTTAGTTGCTACTAGCTTTTTTACCAGCTTAGCCATAGCCTTAATTTCATCACTGTTAAAAATTTGCTTGAATTGGAAGTAACCTTCATTACGCATCCAGTTATCAGCTTGCGTTTTAATTTCTATGCCAGGATCTAATAATTCTAATGATTTATTATTCTCAATATGAAACTCTGGAGCAAAACTTGTCCAGTAATTTTTATTTCGTAGGTTAGAGTATTGGCTAACGAAAACCATATTATCCTTATGCCTGGATAATAATTGGATAATATAGATCAAAAATACTAGTTATTTAATATGATCTATTAATTTTTTTACTTGAGAAAAATTAAGTAAACTGCAGCTACTATCAAAACAAATCCTAGAATATGATTCCAAGCAATAGACTCTCCTAAATACCACACTGAGAATCCACTAAATACTACTAAAGTTATCACTTCCTGTATGGTTTTGAGTTGAACAGCGCTGAAATATCCATGACCAATTCTATTAGCAGGTACCTGAAAACAATATTCTAAAAATGCTATTAACCAACTAATAATTATCACTTGAAATAAACCTACTTCCTTATACTTTAAATGACCATACCAAGCGAAGGTCATAAATATATTAGAAATGATCAGGAATCCAATGGTTATTAGGGGTCTGTAAAAGTTTTCCATAGAATATATAGTAAACCATGGTCGTCATCCTGAGGGAGGGCGAAGCCCGACCGTAAGGATCCACTTTTATTAATAGACTATTCTAGTAGTGGATCCTTATCCTGACGCTACGCTCAGGACAGGCTTGCAACCTACGGTTGCTCCTCAGGATGACGAATTGTCTTAAGTTGATGAAGTAATAAGTTTAATCAAAACTAATTGCCTGTTCTATGTCTCTATTCAAGCTATGATGCACAGGACAAGTTCTTGCTGCGTTTTCTAGTTTTTTGCGTTGATCTGCGCTTAGGTTCTTAGGTAGTTTAAACTCTATAACTATCTTGGCGATTCTTCTTGGGCTATCTGTTGCCATATGTTTTTCAGCGTGATAAGTGCTAGTACTTAAATCTATACCATCCCGCTCAGCAACTATACCCATAATAGTAAGCATGCAGGAAGCTAGCGAGGTAACGACAAGGTCAGTTGGGGAGAACCTTTCACCCTTACCTTGATTATCGACAGGTGCATCAGTCTCTATCTGTGTTCCTGAGGGTCCGTGTATGCTGCTGACCCTTAACTGACCTAAATATTTGCCATTTATCTCTACTGCCATAATAATTTGATTATAGCAACGCTTAGAAATTATTACTTTGTCAGCCTTTAGTACTAGAATTCTCCTACTAATAGGCTAGCAGTAGGACTCCTCAATAGTCTATCAAGGGTATTTATTTTATATCCCCACTGCTTTTTCTTAACCCTACCTTAAAGTGGTTTTGATGTACTGAGAACATTGGGAAGGGACTGCTTGATGAGAAAATTATTTAAGATTTTATTGGTTTTAGTAATGCTAAGTGATTTACCAGCATTAGCAAAAAACAATGTAATTTATGATCCGTTAGATGTAGTTGTTGGCAAAAACCTCAATGTGACACTGGCAATAGTTCACGACAATAAACTATTAGATTTAAGTTCTAATCCTCAATTGAGTTTAAAAATAGATGCAACTGATCTTCTGGTATCTAAGGATGGAGAGCGTAGTTTTAAAGTAGATTTATTTCTAGTTAAAGCTGATGGAAGTAGAGAGTTCATTAGTAGCCAAAATACTACTCTTAAAAAACAAACTAACAACAACGATAAAAATTTGATCTTGTCTGTTGATTCTCAGGCCTTGAGCAATGGCATTAATAATTTGCAGTTTGATGTTTTTGATACAGAAGCTAGTCATATTAATACTTATGGTTTAGCATTGACAGCTTTTAATAAGCCAGACAAGCAGATAGACCCATCAGAAGTAGATGCTCCGCAAACTATTCCTAATAAAGCTGATTGCGTGGATGATGCGTTTAGTGATTGCCAGTTAGATTATTTCTTCCGTAAGGTTTCTTTTGAGGCTACTCCACAAAAGCAAGCTGCGACTAAGGTTGTCAAAGATAATGGCAAGTATAAGATTTTAATTCCGTTTGCAAGTGGAACTCTTACTAAGAAAAAAGTTATTTCAACCTTGGATAATGGTAGTGGTTCTGTCGGTCCTCAGGGTCCACAAGGACCGCAAGGACCCGTAGGGCCGCAAGGTCCTGCTGGACCACAAGGAATAGCAGGACCCCGTGGTGCCCAAGGGCCTATAGGTCCTCAAGGTGCGCCTGGTCCTCAAGGTTTGCAAGGTCCTAAGGGTGATATTGCAACTGTTAATAATGGCAGTTTTGTTAATTTAAGCATAGAGAATGGTTTACTTTCTAATACAAGATTTAATGGCAATATTTTGATTCCTGATGGTGCAGCTTTAGGTTATGTTTTAAGTTCAGATGCTGCTGGTAATGCGACTTGGACAGATATACAATCATTAGCAAGTAACGGTGATAATCTTGGAGACCATATTGCTATTCAAGATTTAGACATGAACTCTAATAGTATTATTAATGCTTTAAATATAACTGCAACTAATTTTAGTGGCAATCTTAGCGGTAATGCTACTAGTGCTAACTTCGCGACTAACACTGATAACGCAACTACTGCTAATATTGCGGATCTAGCTACGCTAGCAACACTTGCGACCTTTGCAACGAATACGAATAATGCAACTACTGCTAACGTTGCTGATTTAGCGACACTTGCAACTTTCGCAACTAACACTGATAATGCAACAACAGCGAATGTTGCAGATCTCGCTACTCTAGCGACTCTTGCGACGAACACTAATAATGCAACTACTGCAAACGTTGCAGATTTAGCAACTCTGGCAACTCTAGCTACAGCCGCGACTACTGCTAAAAGTTTGCTTAATGGTGCTAATGGTTTAGCTTTGAGTGGTGGCAGATCAATTACTCTCAATACCACTGCAGTTACTAGTGTGACTCTTCCTACTACTGGTACTTTAGCTACTACTACTGGTTTAACGCCTAGCGCTATAGATTTAACAGCAATCAATACTGACGGTATAACTACCTTTAGTGCTAGTGGACTTAATTTAGTTAGAGTGACAGAGGTGAATACTGCTGGTGCAGCAGAAAACATTCTTACTATTACTGGTGGTGTTGCAGGTCAGAGATTAATTATTATGACTGTAGAAGGTGGGGCTACTACTCAAGTTAAATTTACCGATGACAACACTGCCACAGCTAATACTATAAATTTAAAAGGTACAGCAGATATTACGACTGATAAGTTTGATGTTCTAGAATTAATACACGATGGTACTAAATGGTATGAAATTAATTACTTAGATAATTAGATATAAATGCTTATATGTCCTAGCAAATTCAATCGTATATAATATATGATGTGAACACCTCATTAATTAAAAATCTTCGCTATGATCTTCCAGCGAGTATCGTGGTTTTTTTTGTGGCTGTGCCTCTTTGCTTAGGTATCGCACATGCTTCAGGTGCCCCCTTATTATCTGGTCTTATTTCTGGTGCTGTCGGTGGATTAATAGTAGGGATATTAAGTAAATCCCATTTAAGTGTTTCTGGTCCAGCTAATAGCTTGATGGCTCTTGCGATTACTAGCGTTCAAGACATTGGTAGTTATGAAGCTTTCCTATTAGCCGTAGTATTAGCGGGAGGTTTCCAGTTATTATTTGGACTATTGCGTCTAGGTGTAATTTCTAAATATTTTCCTCATTGCGTAATTTATGGAATGTTAGCGGCAATAGGACTGATTCTAATTTTCAAGCAGGTTCCTCATTTGCTTGGTTATGACATTGAAGCAATGGGTGTGGAAGAGTTTCACCTAACTAATCAAGACATGATGGACAGTTCGCTTACTCCAGAGCAGAATACCTTTACTACGATATTACATTCAGTAAGTCGTATAACACCTGTTATTAGTGTTATTGGTATTATTTCTTTACTAAGTTTATTTGTGTGGGAACGTTATTTAAGTCCCAGACTGAAGACGATTCCTGGATCTGTTGTTGTGGTTCTTTTAAGTACAATAGCTGCATCAATATATAATTATGTATATCCAGATGCTCTCAGTTCAAATCACTTTGTGAATATTCCAGAAATTAATGGATTAAATTCGTTTTTAGAGCAGACTTCTAGACCTGATTGGTCTTTTATTAATGACCTTGAGATTTATAGGTTAGCTTTAACCATAGCTATTATTGCATCACTAGAAACTCTTTTATCTATTGAGGCTATAGATAAACTAGATCCCAATAAATATGTTACACCTACTAGTAGAGAGCTTGTAGCTCAGGGTATTGGGAATACCATTTCAGGTTTACTTGGTGGTCTTCCCATCACATCAGTGATAGTTAGAAGTTCGGTAAACTTATCTGCTGGTGCTAAAACCAAACTTTCTACAATATTGCATGGAGTATTACTTTTGATTGGTATCTTTTTCCTTGCTTCGTATCTTAATTATGTGCCACTGACAGGACTTGCAGCAGTTTTAATTTTTACTGGTTATAAATTAGTTTCTCCCAATAAGTTAATTAACCTTTACAGACAAGGTTGGGATCAATTTATACCAAGTATTATTACTATTATTAGTATCCTTCTCACTGACTTGCTTGTAGGAGTTGCTATCGGTCTTGCTTTTTCAATTTTGTTTATTGTGATTAAGAATTATAGAACTCCAGCGTTTGCAATATCTGATCATGGTATTAAGAAGCGCATCACACTTGGAGAGAGTCTAAATTTCTTGCATAAATATAAAATAGTAAGTTTACTTAATAGTATTCCTGAGAATACAATCTTGGAGATAGATGCAAGGAAGACTTTATTTATTGATCATGATATTGAAGAAGTAATTAGAGATTTTAAACAAACAGCCATACAAAAAAACATCGAAGTAATTTATGGTGGTATTATAGCTACAAAACAAAACAGGAGGAGTGGAATGAAAGCTAATCAAGCAGCTTACGATAGGCTCATAAAAAATAATAAAGAATGGGTTCAAGAAAAACTTAGTCTTGATCCAGATTACTTTGAAAATTTATCTAAAGGTCAGTCTCCAGAATATTTATTTATTGGCTGTTCCGATAGTAGGGTTCCAGCTGAGGATATCACCAAATGCAGTCCTGGTGAGATGTTTGTGCATCGTAATGTTGCTAATATGGTAGTTAATGCTGATATGAATATTATGTCAGTATTACAATATTCAGTAGAAGTATTGAATGTAAAGCATATAATTCTTTGTGGTCATTATGGTTGTGGTGGAGTCAAGGCTGCGATGGATGACAAGGACCTAGGATTAATTGATAAATGGCTAATGAATATTAAAGATGTTTATCGACTACATAAAGTAGAGTTGGATTCTATTGCTGATGAGGAACAGAAGTATCGCAAGCTAGTAGAACTTAATGCTCAAGAACAAGCTTATAATCTTCTGAAAATCCCTTTCATTCAGAAGAATAGATCACTTTATGGTACTCCAGAAGTACATGCATGGGCTTATGACTTGCGGACTGGTTATATAAACGATTTAGAGTTGAACCAAAAGACTCTAGAAGAATACGAATCTATTTATAAAATATATTAGAGGCTTATGGATAAATCACAGACTAATAAGTTTTTGCGGTTATTGCTAGCTTCTAGTGTGGTGTTTTGTGTATTCATTGTAGTTGTATTTCTTGCTAAATCTCATAAGCAATTAAAAATAACTGAGGTCTTGAATAATATTGAAGATCCCCAGTTTAAGGCTTGTATTGTTCAATATGCTAAAACGAATCACATTGAATTCGCTCATGAGTTAGATACATTAGAGTGCCAGACCATTGCTGTTAGTCAAGGAGAGCCTTTGTATATCAAGGATTTAACAGGTATTAGTCAATTTAAAAATCTCAAATATTTAAATTTGGCTAGCGGAGACATAGCTTCACTAGATGAATTAGGATATTTGAAGAACTTACAATATTTAACTATAAGAAAATCTAATATTGTTGCAATAAATGATTTGATCTCTCTTACTGATTTACGTTATTTAGATCTAAGTGCTAATAATATTATTAACGCATCGGTTATATCTCATCTCACTAATCTTACATACTTAAATCTTGGAAATAATAATATTTCTAATATATCCTTTCTTGAACGTTTAGTAAACATTACAGATCTAGATCTTCAATCTAACGCTATTAAATCTGTAGATTCTTTTCAAAACCTCTTTAAGCTAGAGGCGCTTAATTTAAGTGATAATCATATTAAGAATATCGATAATTTACGATTTTGTAAAGCATTAAAGAAGCTTGATCTTTCTTATAATAGAATCACAGACTTGGTTCCATTGTCCAATCTAAATAGACTTGAAGAAATAAATCTGAGCAAAAATAAAATAGAAGATTTAACACCACTTTCAAATCTTTTACCTAAAAAACTTTTATTGGACAATAATTTGATTAAGACTGGAGTTAATACATTGTTTGCGCCAATTACTAATAATGGTTCTGTATCTCAAGCCGCTATGCTTAAGAAAGTTGGTGCTAATCCAAATCTAAATTTAACAGCGTTAATTGACTTACGCTTAAATAGAACTATTAACTGTGCAGACCTAGATCAATTACGAAATAGATTAGCTAAGTATCAGAATATTAGTATTTTAAGACCAAGCACTTGTATTAATACTAAGCATTTAAGATATAGAACTAAGAAGAAATTTTCTTCTTTCTGGAAGAGGTTATTCTAATGCCAGTTTTTACAGCTGCACCTTATCAAGATATCTTAGGATTGATTACTCAGATCAGTGTATTGTTGTTTACAGCAAGAATCTTTGGTGAAATTTTCCAGAGATTTGGGCAGCCAGCAGTAGTTGGTGAGATCTTAGCTGGTGTTTTTTGGGGTCCGTCTTTTCTTGGTAGAATTTTTCCACAATTAATTGGCTTTGCTTTACCTGCTACTAAAATACAGGGACATTTATTGGAGGTTGTGGGTTTATTTGGTGCGATGTTTCTACTCTTAATTACAGGTCTAGAGACTGATCTTCCTTTGATTAAAAGATTGGCTAGATTTACTTTGGGTACTGCGCTTGGTGGAATAATTCTACCGTTCATTTCTGGGTTTATATTGGGTCAATATTTTATCCCAGATTATTTACTTGCAGACCCTAATCGTAGATTGGTTTTTACTTTGTTTCTTGCTACTGCAATGTCTATCTCTGCTATTCCTGTGATTTCGCGAGTCTTGATTGATATGAAATTAATGCGTCGTGATTTAGGGCAGAGTATTATTGCAGCTGGCATGATAGATGATACTGTTGGTTGGGTCTTACTGTCTTTGGTAACGGGGATGGCAAGCGGGCAGAAGATTGACTTAATGTCGATAATGACCCCACTTATGATTATCTCTGGATTCATTATTTTTAGTTTTACTATTGGTAAGTGGTGTATAGAAGTGGTCTTTAATTTTGTGCAGGATGAAATTAAGTCGCAGGATAAGTTTTTAACTTTGATAGTGGGCTTGGCTTTTCTTTGGGGCTCTCTCAGTAAATCATTGTCATTTGAGCCGCTACTGGGTGTGTTTATAGTTGGAATTATTATTGGAGAAATCCCTCGTTTCCATTATGAGGTTAAACCTAAGTTACAAAGTATTGCTATGGCAATTTTTTCACCTGTGTTCTTTGCTATTGCGGGTTTAAAGGTCAATATTTATAATCTCATGACTGTTGATTATTTGATAATTACTTTAATTGTTATTGCAGTTGCTTGCTTTGGTAAAATTGTTGGCGCTTATGTTGGAGCAAGATTTATTGGTCATAAAGATCACTGGACTGCTCTTGGTTTTGGTGCAGCATTGAATGCTAGAGGAGCAATGGAAATTATTGTCGCTACGATAGGGCTTGCTGCTGGAATTTTATCTCAGGAAATGTTCTCTATCATTGTTATTATGGCATTGACTACATCGTTGATGGCACCAGCATTCTTGCAAATGATTCTTAAACATATGGAGCCTGTAGATGAAGAATTGAAGCGTCTAGAAGAAGAAAAGCTACTGGATGAGAGTCCTATTGCTAAGATACACAAGGTTCTGTTTCCAATGCGAGAACCTAAAGACGAACAGTTAACAGAATGGCAAATCTTGAGATTTAAAATTTTAGAGAAAATTACTAAAAAAAGAGAGCTATCTCTTACCATCCTACACGTGAATCCTATTATCAGTGAAAAATCTGATCATAAAAAGACTTTGAATTTAATTAAAGAAAGCAATGAGGGACTAGATCCTGGGTTTAAAGTTGCCAAGGCAAAGAGTACTGAAATACCAGCTGCTATATTAGATGAAGCTGAGAAGGGTTATGATTTGATGGTTTTAGGATCAACACATCAAGGACAGTCTATTGATTTCTTCTCTTCAATTATCAGCGAAGTGGTTCGTATGTCACCTTGCCCGACAATCTTGACTTATGCTAATTCCTTAGCTCAAGATTGGCAACCACGCAATATTTTGGTAGCTGTAAGTAATTCTACTGCAACTAAATACGCAGCTGAGCTTGGTTTACTTATTGCTGAAGCTTCTAGTACGGTAACATTACTCAGCGTCTTGACTGGAACTAATTCTGCTTGGTCGCAGAATGTTAATCAATACGCCTTTGATCGTCAAACAGATGTCGCAGTGCAGGCTATTAATACTATTAAGCAGTTAGCCTTAATTTATAACGTCTCTATTAATGACATAATTGAAGTAGGTGATGATGTAGAATCAACTATATTAAAAGTTGCAGAAATAGAGAAAGCAGATTTAATAATTCTTGGTACTAATGTTAAATCAGGCTCTGAGAGACTGTTTCTGGGATCCAGAATTGAATATATGATTCAACACGCGAAATGCCCTATTGTAGTCTTGAATGTGTAAATGGTTATTCAGTTGGAAGATGGTTCTGCCGCTGCGCGCGGCTTAATTAAAATATTTCAGCCGTCCGCAGGACGAACCGCGCCGCAGGCGCGGAACCACAATAAAAATGAAAGTTAAATTTACTACCAAAAGCGTTCAATAATTGAATAATATAATGGTATTCCAAAAATAATATTAAAACTAAAAGTTATACCTAAGCTCATTGGCAATAATAAACTTAGATTTGCTTCTGGTACAGCAAGTCTTACTGCTGCTGGTACTGCTATATAGGATGCACTCGCTGTAAGTACTGTAAGTAATAAAGCGTTACCAGCTTCGAGTCCTAATAGTTTGGCAAGTATAATTCCTAAAACAGATGCACAGATAGGATAGAGTAAAGCAAATATGCTTAAAAATAAACCAGATTGTTTGAGGCTTGAGATTTTACTGCCAGCAAGGAGTCCCATATCGAGCATATATAAAGAAAGCATTCCTTTGAAAATATCACCGATAAAGGGTTTTAGCTCAACTTCTCCTGCAGTGCCACAGATATAACCAATTACCAGGCTGCCGATTAATAGTAAAACAGATCCATTGGTTAAAGCTTCATGGATCACGTTTCTGATACGCTTTTGTTGTTTACCATTTTCGTCTTTAACTTTCGATTTGATTATAAGAAGTCCAGATATGATTGCTGGAGATTCCATTAGTGCCATACCTGCCACCATAAAACCACCAAAAGGTATGCCATGAGTTTCAAGAAAGGAAGAAGCTGTAATGAAGGTAACAGCACTAATAGAACCGTATGTAGCTGCAATAGCCCCTGCGTTATAAGAATCTAGTTTTAGCTTTAAAATTTGATAGCAAATAAAAGGTATGAAAAATGAAAGCAAAATACAAACACTCATAACTTTGATTACTAATGGACTAAAGCCACTATGGAAGAGCTCTTCGCCACCTTTAAGACCTATATCGAAGAGTAAGTACAAAGATAAAAACTTGCCAATCACTGGTGGTATTTCTAAGTCTGACTTGACTGCAACTGCAATTAAACCTAAAACAAAGAATAAAACAGGAGGATGTAAAAAGTTATTAATTATGCTCGCTTGTACATTGTCCATGGTCTAATATTCTATACTTTTAAATGAGGAATTTTTTATGAATAAAAAGTTAGGAGGAACTAGGTGATATTATGTGATGAGATAAAGGTCATGAGAAGTCCTAATTGTAAAATTTGTAGAGTCGTAATTGAAAAGCGAACTGTCTTAAAAAACTCTAGAGTTTATTATCATTGTGATGAGTGTGGGTTTATTAGCCTTGATTCACGCCTTTTACTGAGTCCTGATGAAGAAAGGGCTCGCTACGATTTACATGAAAACTCTCTTGATAATTCTGGATATTTAAATTTTTTGCGTAACTTTATTGAGCTTGCTGTGAAGCCTTACCCCGTACAGAAGATACTGGATTATGGATCTGGACCGAATCCTAATTTAGCTAATTTGTTAAAAGGTCTTGGATATGAAGTGGATATTTATGATCCTTATTATGCGCCTTGCAATGCAATCCTAGAAGCTTCATATGATTTAATTGTCTCTACTGAAACATTCGAGCATTTCTCTGATCCACTGAAAGAACTGAGATTTATTAATAGTCTTCTCAGACCGCAAGCTTACCTTGCGATTATGACTAGTTTTGCTTGCTCATACGAAGACTTTAAGGCTTGGCGTTATAAAGATGACGAGACTCACATAGCTTTTTACTCAATGCAAACTTTTCAGAAGCTTACCGAGTTGTTCTCTATGAAGGTGATATACACCAACCATAAAAATATCGTTGTCTTACAAAGAAACTTTACTTACTAGATTTCAGCATCCAAGCGCTCTTCTGATGTGCTTTGATTCTGGCGATGGCTAAATCTTCAGTTTCCGCATCATTCTCTTCTTCAGCAGTATCTCTTAGCTTAATCAGAGTTTCTATTACTTGTTCGTTACTATTATAAAGATCTTTAATCATGCTACTTGCATCTAGGCTGTTATCAGCTTCAACTATATGACTTAAATTAGAGAACTCTGAGAAGGATCCAGGTGCTTTCTCTCCTAATGCCCTGATTCTCTCAGCGATCTCATCTACAGCTAGAAACAGCTCATTATATTGTCCTTCAAATAAAGTATGAAGACTGAAAAAATTAGGACCAGTAACATTCCAATGATAGTTATGTGTTTTAAGTAAAAGTGTATAAGTATCAGCTAAGCAATTTTTTAATTCAGTAACGGTTTTAGATTTCTTGATTGTTGTTGTCATATTAATTCTCCTTGAATAATTTTTGATGCTTACTACATTAGACGTTTAATTACTATTATAGCACAAAATAGTTTCAGTAGAAATTAATTGCGTGGAACCCTCCTCATCCCAGTTCGAGGGATTTTGTAAAATAAGAATCGAGTGAGTAGCTGAGCTATAATAGTAACTTATGAGTAAGAAGACCCTAGCCTTAATCGTTATAGTGATTGTTGTCATACTAACTATAGTGGGTTTTTTCTTTGTGAAAGATCAAATTCTTTCCTATCAATTATCGAAAGATTTTAAGATGCCTATCAAAGTCAAAGGTATGAATTTTAATCTAGCAAAGCTATTGAGTAAAGATCAGCAAAAAATAAGCTTGAAGCTTTTAGCTGTAGGTGAAGGTGAAGCCACGATTAATCTTGAAAATATTGAAATCACCAGAATCGCTAAAAACACTCATCAACCGAATTATTGTTTAGATGGTCATGCTGTTGCTGAGAAGATTTATATGGGTCATAGAGCTATTGCTGGCTGTAGTGGAGGATTGGATTTCATTTGTGTGCCATATATGCCTGATAAACAGAAGAATCCTCATATCCTCATTAGCAATGCTTTATTGAAATTAGGTAATAGTAACTTGAGGGCTAATGGCATCGTAGATACTGATATGAAGACTGAGGTTTCTACTGTGCAATTACGCGGAGCTTTATCGAGAGGTGCTTTGAATAAAACATTAGCTTGCTTAAACGCTGGTACTGACCAGATTGTAGCTGAGGCTGAAGTGCCTGGCTTTGAATTTAATTTTAGTGCTGGTGAGAAAGTAGACCCTGTGACTAATATTACTGGTCAGGGCAGTTTTAATTTATATCAAGGAGAGTTCAAATATATTAATTTAATTGAACCCGTAATTGAGTACTTGAAGTCATCTCCTGATGCCACGAAAACGAGTCAGGGTGATAATTTTGATAAAGTAAGTAGTAATTTCTCAATTCGTGATCAGAAAGTTTATCTATCTAATTTATCACTTATTAATAGATTGTTTTCAGCTACAGGACAAGGTTCTATTGGTTTTAATAATGTTATGGATCTAAGTATCTTTGTCCATGGAATAGATAAAATATTACCTACTAAAGTTGGTCAAGTATTACCTGGTGGTACCATTCCTCTGAAAATTACTGGGCGTACTGAGAAGCCACATATTAGACCAGATCTAGTTGGTGCTATGGGGCAAGTAGCGAACCAGGCTGTTAATCAAGCTCTCGATCAGGCTAGTAAGGCAATACAGAAATTGTGGAACTAGCTATATATTCGAATCATATATGTCATGGTATATTGTAAAGATGCCTCGTATATTTCTATTCTTACTACTTATAACTAATTTAGGAGTGGCACATGCCAAGGTTAATAAGACTTCTTCAAGTTTTGTTTTTGAAGGTAGTACAGTCGTGGTCACTGGGGTGAAATTTAATTCTGCTGTTAATCCAGTCAAAGCAATCTTAATCGATGGTAATGCTGAGCAGTTTGGAGAGGATTTGGAATTAACCATAGCTCCAGCTAAATTTAAATTCACTGCGCCTGATGTTAGTTCTACCAAGACACTGATTCTGAGAGTCACTGGGGGAGATGTAGGCGAAGATGATGAGCCTGATGATTTCCCGCTAGTAATTTTTAACCTGCCAGATTTAACTTCACCTGATCCAAATCCACCTGATGATGAGCTTAATGTAACTAATATTACAACTGGTAGCGTTATTTTCCAGAATACAGTTTTAACTGGAGACACTAATGGTACTTTGCTTTGGAATAATAAAAAAGTCATAGACAATACTGGCGCTCTACTTTCTAAGAAACTCACAATGAATGGTATTTTACTTACTACTGGGGCTAATGGATCATTGTCTTGGAATAGTCATGTTATTGCTACAGGTGCAGGTAAAGTACAAGCTGCTAATATCAGTAATGGCAATACAACCCTCTCTGTAGCTGGTACTAAGAGTATTCTACTGAACAGTGGTAATGGAGCTGTAAGTGTTACTCTCCCAACATCAGGATTTATTGCTGGAACTTTACGTGGTGAATATAGCTTTGCGACTGATGGTGGTACTGTCGGTAGTATTAATTTACGTAATGCAACACTGCCAGCTAATGCACGTGTAACTCGCGCTTGGTATGAGGTACTCACAGCATTAACATCTGCGTCTGGCGCTTCGACTATAGCGTTCAGTATTCCTACTAATGATGCTAATGGTATCTTAGCTCCGATAGCGATCTCCGATGTTTCTACTCCTTGGGCGCTTGGTGTGCATAGCACTATCCAGAATGGTTTGGTAACTAATATCTCAGAGAAGACTACTGCTGCTCGTAATATTCAAATGGTACTTGCTGGTGAAGCTCTTACTGCTGGCAAATTAGTACTTTATGCTGAATATGTAATTGCACCGTAAAGTTATCATCTAAGCTACTCTTCTTGCTATAAGTTGAATTGTTGTTTTAGTTGTCCATTCAAACCTGAGTACTTGGATGTGATGCTCAGTTAATAATTGCTTGAGAACTTCATGATTAAAGTAAACGAGATGATCTGGTGCATGTACATGTTTCCAAGAAGAAAATTTCCGAGGTACTCTGAAATGACCAGCATCTGGTGTGGTCATATAAAGTATGCCATTGATATTCATGATGTTTCTTAATGATTCAACGAACTCATGAGGAGTGGGAATATGTTCTATAACCTCGGTGCAGAAGACTAAGTCGTAATGCTTAGATTCTTTTTGAACTTGCGCAATATTATTCACTGAGAATTGATTATTCGGAAAATTATTTCTGGCAAAATTTATTGCAGCTTCACATAGATCTATACCACTAGAGTCATATCCTAATCTACGAGCAGCTTCTACATTGGCACCAGTACTACATCCTATGTCTAAGAACTTCCCTCTTGAACAGTATTTTTGTAATCGTTGTATTTTTCTTCTGCCGCTTTTTAATTTGCGCTCTATTACACTTGCGTAGTAACTAAAGTTCTCTTGACTAGCATAGAATTCACTTAAGCACTCTTCTGTCGGAACTGGATCTAAGAAACGTAATCCACAATCATTGCATTGAACTATCGAGAAAGAACCAGTGTTACCAATATTCTTATGGTCCTCAGATGAACAAACTAAACAAGCGCTATTCATGCACAATAATTAAAGCACTGGTCTTTTAAATCGTCTATTTATCGTCTATAAATCGTCTATTTAGGGTATAATAAGGCTATGTTTAAGCCAAAATATACTATTAGCCCAAAGCTTCTAGAGAATATTAAACATATAGCCGTTCTTCGTTCAGAACTGAACCACAAGAGTTTTCCGAAGCCAGTTTTATTAGAGTTAGAGAAGAATGCTAACGCTAGCTCTTCACATTCCTCTACTTCTATAGAAGGTAACCCTTTACCTCTAACTGAAGTGAAGAGAATCTTGAAGAATAATCCATCAAGTATAAGAGATACCGAGCAGGAAGTTCTTAATTATAATAATGCTTTAGAACATTTAAAAAAATTACCTAAGTCCAAAAACGAATTATTGAATTTGAATCTAGTTCTGGAAATCCAGAAGATAGTGATGAATAAACTTCTTACCAAAAATTGTTTAGGTAAAATTCGTAAAGAACCAGTCTTTGTTAATAATCCTAAAACTGGTCAAACTATTTATTGGCCTCCTGATCATGATGATGTCACATGTCTCATGAAAGAATTGATTGACTATATCAATGAAAACAAATCCAAGACTGATTTCTTGATCTTAAGTGGCATCTTTCATAAGCAATTTGTGATTATTCATCCCTTTATTGATGGTAATGGACGTACTACCAGATTAATGACCAAACATTTACTAGCTAATTTGGGTTTGAATACTTTCAATCTTTTTAGCTTTGAAAATTATTACAATAGAAATGTAACTAAGTATTTTCAGAAGGTCGGTGAGGTTGGAAACTACTATGATATAAAAAATACTTTAGATTTTACTGAATGGTTAGAATATTTCACAGATGGAATCATTGATGAATTACTTCGTGTTGGCGGTGAATTAAATAAATTATCTATTAATCCAGATACTCAGCTTGAGACCTATCATAAAAAACTACTTAAATATATCGAAGAACATGGATATATAAACGATAAACTTTATTCGGAAATAACCGATCGCGCCAAAGCTACTCGTAGTCTAGACTTTCGTAAACTTATTGATATAGGATTAATAGAGAAGTTTGGAAAGGCTAGGGCGACATATTATAAGTTGAAATAAGTGTTGTTCGTTAGCCTACCCAGATGTGGATGTTGGTACGGTATTAAAGTAGGAGTGTCAGGGAAGTCAGTAAGCCAATACTCATTTTGTAATCTTAAAATATTCCTTGCTATTTTATCAATACCAAATATATTACATTTTAGTTAATTAAAAATACCGACTACCTCAAATAGTACTCTACATCAGTAACAACCCTGACATTCTTGCGTTCTTGGGTGTACTGGTGGACTGGGTCTATAGTAAAAAGCCCTTGGTAAGCATGCTTGATGCCACCTATCCAGCTACCTGAGTTCTTCGCAAATTTATCTGCGGCTTTACGAGCCTCTTGGGTAGCTTCTTCTATCATAGCTGGCTTGATCTCGTTAAGCTTGGTGTAGACATACTCTACATTAGTAGGAGTGAGAGTTACACCCTTGCCTACGAGCTCACTGATTTCTTGGGATGCTTTCTTTACTTGTTCTATTTTATTAGTCTTGAGTAACACGCTGATCTCGGCGATATAGCGTTGATTATTACCACTATTATTGTCGTAATAAAGCTGAGCTTGTCTGTCACTGACCTGTGGCTGACTGATCATGATCTCTCCATTAGAGAAACCCTTAGCTTGTAAGAATCCTACTATGGCTTTTTGCGAGCTATCGATCTGTGTATAAATTTCAGCAAGTGAATTAGCAGCGGCACTAGACTTAACTGGCCATAGAGCCTGGTCTGCAATTACCTCGCGCTCTGAGAGTCCTCGGACTGATACATAACGATCTTGTTTCTTGATGTTACCTAATGCACTTGCAATCAAGAAGGCACAGATTATCACTGTTATACAAACAGGAATCAGAAGTTTTTCGTTTTCGCTAAAATTATATTTATTAAACATGAGGATTTAATTATAGCGAATTGAATAAAAACAAACCAAAGTAATTATTATCATCGCTTAAACATTTCTCTAGTTTAAATACTGGTTCAAATAATTGGGAAAAATCTTCCACTGTATATTTATATGAATATTCAGTACGAATGTTTTCGCCATGTAGAATCATGATCTCTCTATCACCAATAGTAATTTTTTGCTCGCGACTGCTAATTAAGTGCATTTCAATACGTCTATGATAAGTATTATAAAAAGCCATATGTGACCATTTGTTTAAACTAAAATCTGTTCCAGCTATATTGTTTAAGTTATTTAGGATATTCAGATTAAACTCAGCAGTGATTCCCTGTGAATCATTATAAGCTTCATAGAGAACTCTAGGATCTTTCACTAGATCTGCTCCAATCAGCATCTTCAGTGATTTAGAAGGGTATTTTTCTTTAATACTATTAATTATTCTTTGTAGAATTACCTTCGCTTGCATTGGTTCAAAATTGCCGATAGAAGAACCTGGATAATAAATCAAAATCTCTTCGAAATTGTTTTCCAATCTAGGTAAAACAAAAGACTGAGTATAATCTGTAGCTAACATTTGAACCTCTAAGTTTCTATAATTGCTCTTTAATTTTTCTGTTTGCGTTTTAAGGTAACCGCCTGAGATATCGATGGGCAGATAGCTTTGGATATTATGGAAGTTATTTAATAGACAACGTACTTTGTTAGTACTACCACTGCCTAATTCTATAACTAGTAGTTTTTTCTTCTTCAGACTAGATAACTTAGATAGTTGATAATTCATGATTTCCATTTCCACTCTAGTTACATAGTATTCATCAAGCTCACAAATTCTCTCAAAAAGTTGCGAACCATATTCATCATAAAAATACTTACTAGAAATGGATTTATTTAGCCGGTTTAAACCTGCGTAAATTTCATTACTAATAGCAGTATTAGTTGTAGTATTGATGCGTGTGTCGGTTAGTATGTTTTTCATAGTATTCTCCTTTTATGAAACATCTTGAGCTAATCTAATTCCCATAAATTGCCATCTCTGGGAAGGATAGAAAAAATTACGATAACTCGGTCTAATGTGAGACTTAGGAGTAGCACAGGAGCCACCTTTAAGCACCATTTGATTGATCATAAACTTGCCATTATATTCTCCTAATGCACCTGCTAATTCTTTATAGCCAGGATAGGCATTATATGCACTCGCAGTCCATTGCCAGAGATTGCCATAGAGTTGTTCGGCTCTAGAAGCTAATGGATGAAAGACGTTCGTTTCTTGGAAATTACTTTCTAATAAATTCTGCTCGTTGAATTCTTGCTCTGCAAAATACTCCCACTCTCCTTCACGAACTAATCTTGCTTGGCGCCATCTAGCATAAGCTTCAGCTTCATAGAAGCTTACATGCGATACAGGCTCATGAGGATTAAGATCTACGACACCTCCGAGTGTAAATACTTGCCAGTCGTTATCAGGATCTTGCTTGAACCAATAGAGGGGACAATGTATTTTATTGGTTTGTATATAATCAAAACCGTCTGATAGCCATAACTCTGGACGATTATAACCATTATCTTCAATAAACTCTTGAAACTCACTGTTAGTAGTTAACTGGGCGCTGATTAAATATGGCTCAAGATAGACCTGATGTCTTGGTGTTTCATTATCAAAACAAAAATCATTCCATAAACCATTCTGATGATAACCAATCTGAACCATACTGCCAGCTTGGTATATAAACTCTGAACCGTGAGCTATTACAGTTTGTGCTTGTAAAATAGCTTGGCGTGTATACTCTGAGAAAGTTGGTTTAAGTGGATTAGTAAATAGAGCATGCTTGATATCAGTAATGATTAATTCTTGATGTTGCTGTTCATGATTAATTCCTAGGACTAGTATTCTAAATATTTCATCATTAATATTGGCTTTGAATTGGCTAAGATCTTTTTCTAATAATTCTTCTATATTGCTATCAACATAGTTCCTATAATTAATTACTTCTTGGTAACTTGGTCTGGAGATGAGACCTCGCTCGGAACGTGGAATACGCTTAGCGTCTATAGAGTTATAGTAAGAATTAAATAGGAAGCTAAACTCTGAATTAAACTCTTGATAGTTAGCTTTAAATTTCTTAAGTAAGAAAGTTTCAAAGAACCATGTCGTATGCGCCAAGTGCCATTTAGTTGGACTGGCTTCTGGCATGGATTGAATACAGGCATCTTCTTCATTTAGTCCTTGGATTAAATCTAAGGTTTTATTTCTTGTTTGAATAAATGATTCTAGAATAGTAGTTTTATTTAATGAATAAACTCTGGGCTGGGATATGATTGATTGCATAATAAAATTATACCACAAATGATTTGAATACGAATGATTTATGGTCAAATTAAAATTATGGCGTCAATATGAGTCTAAATAACCCCTTATTTTGTATGTAGGATACAAATTATTTCAGCAGAAATGAATAATAAGTAGTATAATTAGGGATCTTAACAAGGTTAATTACATTAAAAAAGGAATTTCTTATGAATAGCAACGGAATTATTATCGCTCTCTTAACAGTTTTGGTTATGGTTGGTATTTATCTAATCATGGATAAAAAGAATGTAGCTCCAGCACCGACTGTCATTAAAGAAACAGTTAGAGAAAGTACGAGTGAACCCGCAGATGATGGTGACTCAGTAGAATTTAAGTTAAATAGAAAAATTAAGCTGTAAAAATATTGGAGTCATAGCTAGGCTTTACTTTGCCTCTGCCAGCAGATCCTTATAATTGACAGTTCCATCTACATTTCTTTTAAAGGCATGGTAAAAAGCATTGCTAAAAATACTTAAGAAGCCTTTCCAAGTGTCTTGTTCAGGTTGGTTTAGATCGCCTTCTATAGGGATGCGCATAGCAAATTGATCTTTGGATTGATTTTCAAGTGCTTCCATTATTATTGCTACGAGCGATTCCCAGATTAGACTTAGAGGGTTCTTATCATTTCCTATATCTACAATATGCACATCACGAAGAATAGGTTTGACATAACCTTTAAGATGTCCCTTCGTAGAAGCAAGTTCACAAAAAATTCCAATAGTTCCACGCTCAAAGCTTATAGCAGCAGCCTCTCGTGCAAAATCATTGAAAGCAGTTAATTGAGCCTTAGTAAGTTTCAAGTCAATATCAAAACTAGGTATATTAGTCATGATATTCATACTTCCATTAACAGTGAGGTTTCCATTACCAATAGACTTACCAGTCACTCTTAGATCTGAAGGAAGAGCAGTGTGCTCATGTTCAATATTATTCAAATTCGTTACCTTTGCATCAATATTATTGATAAATAAATTCACATCAGGATCAGCAGAATAATCTATGTAGGATAGCTTACCGTTCTTCACATTTAGTCGGTCTATATCAAAAGGAGTAAGCGAATCAATAAACTCTCCCCAGCCAGCATCTTCTCCAGTCTGTGTTTTAGCGAAATTAATCTTAGGTTCATCAAAAGTGACTTCTGCAACTATGGCACCACGAAACAGCGCTCGCCACTCGATAGAGATATCCATGGTCTTGGCAGAGAAGAAAGGTATTTTAAGTCCGCCATCTTCTCATTTACATAGTCTTTCACCCATACGGATAAATAAACTCGTGCAGTGATTAATAAAATAAGGATGATAGCAAGGATAAAAAATATTCTGGATGTCCAATGAAGTTTTAGCATTTTAGTATAATTTCACTAGTAATAATTTTAACAGAAAGTAATTTCTACATTTTTAATAATAAGATAAATGGTTTGATATAATTGGTAATTATGGCTTCAACTGATGGAACGTATTTGATTAATGCAGCATTGAATGCTCCTAGCATGCCCTTCGGGCCTAGATTGCCGGATTACGTGGTAGGTGATCAAACTCTAAATCAACTTGTGGCAGAACTTAAGCCAATAGAATCTATGATAGACGCCACTCCCAAGAGTGATGATTCATTAGGACGATTCTTTAATAGAGGCTCAGTTGATGATTTTCATAAGGCTGCAGATGATCTTGATTTTAGTTTAAAGAATGCTGCTGAACAACCTGTTCCAGTATTAACTCGTGGCAGTTTTAAAGGTGAAAATGCTGAACGTTTCAATAATGCATTTGATCTGATTAAACTAATGACAAGAGTATCTTCAGTAAATAATCAAGCTCAAACTGTAGCAGATGCATCCATAAATATTTTTAATGTTCTAAAAACAAAAGCTGCTATTCTACTTCAACCATTATTTGGTGACACGCCAGCTGCTAGACAAGCATTAGCATCTATAGCAGAAGTAATTAGAGATGATTTACCTACGGAGCGTAGGGCTGACCCTGTTAAATTTATTCACGACTTGGCAGCGTAAATGAGGTCATACCATTCGATCACTAATACCTATGCTCAAAAATTTTAAGTTTTCAATCTTTTACAATTTGTTGTTAATAATGATAATTTGTAATTTCTACTTAAGTTACAAATATGTTTGTTTTTATTTTGGAATTGACGCAACTAATGATGAACCTGATTTAGTTACGTCTACCATCTTCTCTATACTTCTAAGCTTCCCTTTCCCTATACCTTTATTCAGTTTAGTTTACACTCTAGTAATTACAGCTCTTTATTTTTTCTTAGAACGCGGACAGGAACAATATAGAAAAATCTTTGTAATCCTAGTTATCCTTGGTTCATTAATTAATATTGCTTTTCTAGTTTTTCGTGATTTCTTTTTGAATATCCATTCTTTAGTTTGTTTAGCTTCTCATTTGGCTTTGGTAATTTTTACTGTGCTTTACTGGATCATACCTAAATCCTTGCCTAGCCAATAATATTCAGCATGTTTTAAAACTAAATCTCCTATGTCCCAGTTGTGAGATTGAACAGCATTCATATATCCATCATCATCTTTAAGTTTGAGAATTTTTTGCATGGATGGAACTTTTTGATTATTGATTACTATTGTTATTGGTATAGGTATTTTTTGTTCGACTGCATCAATAATGAAACCCAAACAGTGATTAGTGCCCATAAGTATAGCATTGTCTCCAGGAGAAGCACTAATTGTTTCAAGCATGTCTCTATTTCTATATATTCTAGTAGTTTTTTCAAACATGAATATTCTGTGATAGGCTTGCTCTAATGTTTTTTTATCTACATCATCTATCATTATTGGCACATTAATGTCTTTATATTCTTGGAATTTTACTTTATTTGCAATTCCAGCTATTCTCAAAGCTGCGTCAAGTTTATCTTTTAACAGAGTTCTTAATTCAGGTGATGTCTCAAAAACGTTTTTTATTTGTTCTATAATTTCTTTGGTATAACTTAATGGCTCTTTATTATCATATTGCTCTTGAATAGCAAATTTTACTATTAAGGCTGCCATGTGCTCAAGGGTTAGTTCTGGATCTTTCTCTGCAGGACTTAATGAAGCCCTTTGACCATTAGATAATTGAGAAAGTAGCCTAGTCATTGTATGTATAGTAGGAGTATGGGCAGCTCTTTCTGTTTGAAGTATGACTTCTGGACCACTAGCGCTTACTGCTTGTAGTGGACAAGTAGTTCCTTCACTAAAAATTTGAGTGATTAAATCTGCCTTTGCAAGAGCATACATGGTGCATGATTGACCATAATGCAAGTCATCTAAGATGTTCTGTATGCCTCCTCCATAATGCATATCAGGAAATAAAATGATACTTGGACCTTTGTAATCTGCATGTTCTTGTCCCGTATAACACTCCATTAAATGACAGTCTAAACTTTCCGATTGAAGTTTATTTTTTGTTGCATGTAAGTTAGTCATGAGCTGATCTTTGCGCTCCTTAAAACTTTTATCAGACTGAGGTAGTGAAGTTTTGTATTCTGCCAATCTTAATCTTGCAGCAATTCTAGCTATTGCATGAACATACCACTTTCTTCTTTCATTATAAGTTTCTGTATTTATTACAGGACCTTTGAGATCATAAAAGGCTTTTCCTAAGGCTAATATCTGAGGATCAGTTCTAGAATCAGTAGCATTCATACCAGAATTTGCTATAAATGCAGTTGGCATATTTTGAAATAATTTCAAGCTAGCTTCTATATGTTGATATTCTTCTTGACTAAGTTTAAGAGCGCTACTTGAAGAGCCATTATCCATTATGTAGGCATATTGATTGCCCTCTTGTCTAAAATTATCAGTTAATAGTTTTGTGAGTGTTAAATTCCAACTTGCGGTTTTGCTTCTAGCTTCAGCTGATCTATCAACGGCAGATGCAACACCAACTTCAGTGGCAGTGGTTGCTCTAACTGTTTCTACGGCCCTGGAATTACCAATTTGTCGTATTTGAAAAGGTCCAAATTGAATTCCTATTGAACTAGTTTGCACTTTTATTATTTACCCAAATAATAAGGCCATATCCTATAGCCCCTTAATTTGCTTAGTTTCTTGGATAGGAATAGTCTCATAACTACTACCACTAAAATAATCACGATTAAAAATTACAAATTTAGATTTTAAATTAAAAGTATCTATGATCATGTCACCGCGTGAGGTGCCAATGATTAGAACTCCTGGCTTCATCCCTCCACTACCATTATGACTAGAATAGAAATCCAAGAAATTTATAGTATAAGGAATAATTAGAGATGAATCAGATACTTTAAAAACCTTAAGGGGAGTATGAGTTAGATCAGTGATGATAATTCTAAGATCCGCATTATTACGAAGATTAGTAACAATGATAAACCTACCTAGCTCTTGATCATAATAGGTCATAGTATCTTCAAGAGAAGTGATTCGTGAACGATTAGTACCAAAAATTCCTGAACCAAAACTACTACTACTGCTTGTAAGACTAATGGAGTCTGCATTGACACTAGTAGTGTAGAGGAGTAAATAAGCTAATAATAAGTGTTTGAGGTTCATTTAGACTAATTATACCTTGGAGACGAGGATATTATTGATTCTATTGAGATGCCGTGTAGAATTAGGTTCAGTAGATAATTTAAGGAGAAATATTATGAAAAATGATAAACCACTATGGATACTAGTTGCAGGACCTTATAGATCAGGTACTAATGATGATCCAGAGTTAATTGAAAAAAATGTAGAAGCTATGAACAGAGCAGCATTACAAGTTTTCCATAGAGGACATATGCCAGTTCTAGGTGAATGGTTTGCTCTCCCATTGATTAAGGAAGCAGGCTCTAAAGAAATCGGTGATGAAATTTTTAATGAGATCTTCCATCCGATTGCTATTAGATTAGGTGAAAAGTTAGATGGAGTATTAAGAATAGGAGGTGCTTCTAGTGGTGCCGATGAAATGGTGAATCAGGCTAAACAACGTGGGCAAAGAGTTTTTTATAAGTTAGAAGAGATTCCAGAAGTAGTTACTCAATCTGCTGCTTAGTTAATATAGCAAACTTAAGTGAATGCTAATCCAATAATTTAGCAGGGGGAATTGTATTTCCTCTTAAATCTGATATGCTAGGGTTCATGATTTTATTAATCAGATTGGTAATTGAGAAGTTATTTTGGTTATTAATAGAGATATTTTTTATTCACAAAGTATTTCAAATTAAATTTCTTAGAGCTTCAAAAATAGTTCTCACATTTGTTGTAGCTTTGGCTTTAATTTCATATTTATATAATCCCGTAGAAGTATGGCTAGATTTCTTTTTAAGAACATCGTTATCAAAATTAGGTATAGTGAGAATGTCACAAAATTCGTTGATTACACTTTTTGATCTTGGTGTTGATTTAATAATAGGCTTATTTCTAAGAATAATCTTATTGGAAAAACTCTTTAAAATTAAAGTCGGTAAAGGAGAACAGGTTAAATTATTGATTTTTTATACCTTCATTATAGTGATAATTCCTATCATAGAAATCATACGGTTCTTTGGTGGAATTAAAATTCTGATACATTGACTTAATTAGGACCTTTACATGTACTAGTAATTTTTATTTCTTCATCTACGGAATACACTACCTTGCAACCATCTTTACTTAAAAGTGGTTTGTAATCGAGAGTGCCTGAAGCAATTTTTTGCCACTGATTAGGTTTGCCATTTTCACCAAATATTAAATGATATATTCCTTCTGCTCCGTTTTTAACTGCTTTCCCATAAATATGCGCATAAATTTCACCGTTGGATACATAAATTTTCATATAGCTAGAAGATTTACCACCATATAAAAGATATGGCAAATCATCATATAAAGAATAATCTGTTACCCAAGGACCAGCAGGTATTTCTATCTCTGATATTCCCTTTTTTTCTATATCAACCCACCAACCTTTTGATGGCCAATTGTAAGAAGAACGAGATTTATCAAAATCTACATCACTTAAATACCAAAAGTATATGGATCTAGATTTGTCGTAATTGGAAGATAATGTACCAAATTTCTGTTTTCCAAATGATAGATTTTTAACCAAATTTGCAACCTTCTGCATCTCGTGAGTACTTGAATAATATTTTGTTTCTAGAGAAAGGGAATTGAGTCTCAATATACTTTCATCATTAGTTTGAAGTCCATCACGTAAATAAACTTTCTTCTCTGATTGATCACAGTTGAAATCAGGATATATAAAATATTTTGAATCTAAAATCTTAACTTTATAGTTTTGTTTCAGATCGACAATTTTAGAATCAGAAGAAAAAATGCCAGAATTTTTATGATCTTCCCTCTTCATTGAAAGAAATAATCTATCCTGATTAAAGCAGGAAGTTTCCCAAACTAGTGAACTACTCTTGTCTTCAATTTTAAAAACTAAATCACCGACTTCATTATCTTTAAAGTCATATTTAAAGATCGATCTATCTTTAAATATAAATATCTCGTGGTCTTCAGACCATAAAATCGGAATTCCTTTTTGTTTCAAGGTTTTAGTTTCACCAAAGATCTGAGTATTTTTCTTTTGACTATTTTCAAATACTTGATTTAATAAAAAGAACGTCAAAATTAGCATTGCAGGCAATAGATATTTAAAAAGTTTTGGTAACTTTTCGGGAAATTTCTGCAAAAATTTTAGCTGTAGTAAACTATAAACCTTACTTATTAAAACTAATAAAAGCCAATATACTAACAGGGTTGTGATGATTGCCATAGATTAGAACTTTATCATACCTACTTCTTCTTAATCTCGCACTATTTCGTAGCTCAAAAAACTAGTGAATTCGAAGCAAAGAGGTTACAAGTCGTAGTTCTGAAAAAATTCAATAATTCTGGTATTTGTTCTTCAAATTCTTCAGTTAAATCATTTCCTGATTTGCAAGATGGAATAATTTGTTTAATTAATTCACATAAGCGATTCATATGCAATTCCAATAACTCTTGAGCAAGTTTCAAACGTTCACTAACTTGGGGGTCATGAGGAAGATGCCACTTACCTTTATATCCCACTCTGCAAATTAAATCTTGCGTGGATGTGGTTCTTAAATCAGCTTGGGGTACCTTGGTCTCAATTCCATTCTCTAAAAGCAACCAATTATCAGGTTCATATTCATATCCAGGTCGTGCTGGTGCTTTGAGTAATAGTTCTAAAGTCTCAAAAAGCTCTTCGGCTTTATTTGTCCAAAAACCTTTTTTCTTGGAGAGAATATTTGCTTCAGGCGAATTACGGGTATGCATGCCACCATGAGTTGGGCTATAAGCAAAGTAACTCTCATCATACCTACTAAGTCTCTGAATTAGTGAATGTAAATATTTTAGCTCAAGAATTCTTTCATCATTAGGATTATAAGAAGTAAAAGCTGGACCTATTTTTAATTTCTCAGCTTTGCCTATATTTTGGATAGCTTGTTGTAAATAAAAAGTAGTATAACTATCCTTGGTTAAACCTGGCATTTCAGGAAAAATAAAGAATGGACCTAGATTAGTTCTATAAATAGCATTAGGCTTAATGGCATTTATAGGAGTATTGTATTTTCGGAAAAAAAGTAGTACGGGTAAGACTGTGAATAAATAGAAATTATAAAATGGTGTAAGTGCCATGTAGCCAGGGAAGGGCTTTTGCTCAGATCCTTTGATATTAGAACTAGTGTCGGGTGGTTTAGCTAAGTCTCTTAGCTGGGAAGTCGTATCATTATCACTACTTACTGGAGGAATTTTTCCGTTAATCACTTCTGCTAAGGGCGGCGATGACTCTTGCAGTAGAGTTGAAGAGTTTGATATAGGTGGAAGTTTCATAAGTTATTACATGAGCCATTATGGCAACCTGTTTCTTTCCCTTTTTAAGGCCCCTTCAACCGCCAAATGCAACACCCTGCTTACAAAGATAAGTAGCTAAAA
>CAZELI010000002.1:0-141649 GCA_964512985.1 uncultured Gammaproteobacteria bacterium
TCATAAACAACATCTTACATTAATAAGTACGTGCTGTCAAGGGATACTTACCTTACTCATAGGATTCATATTATCATGAGTTGTTAAATGCTAACGCCGCTTGAAAATCTAAATGAGAAGGAATTTATCCTGTATTACTTATAAATACTCGGTTTCAGAGGGCGTTTTAATTATAAATATCTATTAATCCTAAGATATTTTGAAGCAAAAGGGTGAATAATATATAGGTAATCATTATGTTTGAAAGATTCACAGAGAAAGCCATAAAAGTAATCATGTTAGCCCAAGAGGAAGCTAGACGCTTGGGACATAATTTTGTTGGTACTGAACAAATTTTATTGGGGCTAATTGGCGAGGGTACTGGTGTAGCAGCGAAGACACTTAAATCTATGGGCGTTAATCTTAAAGACGCTAGAGTTGAAGTAGAGAAAATTATTGGACGTGGTTCTGGGTTTGTGGCAGTTGAGATACCTTTC
This sequence comes from uncultured Gammaproteobacteria bacterium, assembly GCA_964512985.1. Classification (GTDB taxonomy): domain Bacteria; phylum Cyanobacteriota; class Vampirovibrionia; order LMEP-6097; family LMEP-6097; genus CAYPGT01. The sequence goes on from CAZELI010000002.1 coordinate 477, forward strand.
ACACCGCGTGCGAAGCGAGTCCTAGAGCTGAGTTGGGATGAAGCTCGTCAGTTTGGACATAATTATATTGGAACGGAGCATTTGCTTCTAGGTTTAATTAGAGAAGGTGAAGGCGTCGCTGCACGCGTGCTTGATAATCTAGGAGTGGATTTGGCGAAGGTCAGACAACATATCATTAGATTATTAGGTGAGTCTTCAGGCAGTGGCGCTCCAGGCGGAGCTGCTGGTGGATCCTTACTAGGAGTAGGTTCTGGTAGTAGTGCTAAAGGTGCTGCTGCTAATCAAGCTGGTGGTAGAACTAGGACCCCAACTTTAGATGAATTTGGAACAGATTTAACATTAGCTGCACAGGAAGGAAGATTAGATCCTGTGATTGGTAGATTCGAAGAGATAGAACGCGTTATTCAAATACTTGGTAGAAGAACTAAAAACAATCCAGTTTTAATCGGTGAGCCTGGTGTTGGTAAGACAGCAGTTGCTGAGGGACTTGCACTTAGAATTATTTCTAGTGATGTGCCTGACTTGCTTGAAGGTAAGAAGTTAGTAATGCTTGACCTCGGTTTACTTGTTGCTGGTACTAAATACCGTGGTGAATTTGAAGAGAGACTTAAGAAGATCATGGATGAGATTCGCTCAGCAGGAAATATAATGCTGGTGATAGATGAATTGCATACTTTGATCGGTGCAGGTGCTGCAGAAGGTGCTATAGATGCAGCTAATATTCTTAAACCAGCACTTGCTCGTGGTGAGTTGCAATGTATCGGTACTACTACTCTAGATGAGTATCGTAAGCATATCGAGCGTGATGCAGCGTTAGAGCGTAGATTTCAGCCAGTGATTATTAATTCACCTACAGTGGATGAGACTATCGATATTATTAGAGGTTTAAGACAGAAGTATGAAGATCATCATCGTCTAATCATTACTGATAAATCGATTGAAGCAGCAGCGACTTTATCTGATAGATATATTTTTGATAGATTCTTACCAGATAAGGCTATAGATTTAATTGATGAAGCTTCATCAAGAGTGCGTTTGCGTGCTAGTTCATTACCGCCAGAAGGTAAAGAATTGGAGACTAGTTTAATTAAGATCTCTCGCCAAAAAGAAGAAGCTATCAGAAATCAAGAATTCGAGAAAGCTTCACAATTACGTGATGAAGAGAATGAGCTTAGAGATCAAATTAGAGAGATCCAAGAAGATTGGAAGAAAGAACAAGAGAAAAACAAACCTCAAGTTACTGAAGAGGAGATAGCTCATATTGTTTCTAGTTGGACTGGAATTCCAGTGGGTGACTTGAAACAAGGCGAGACTGAGAAACTCAAGGATATGGAAGATATTCTACATACTAGAGTTATCGGTCAGGATAAAGCTGTAACTGCAGTATCTAAAGCTATTCGCCGTGCTCGTTCTGGTCTCAAAAATCCAGAGCGTCCAATCGGTTCATTCTTATTCTGTGGTCCTACTGGTGTCGGTAAGACTGAGCTAGCAAAAGTTCTTGCAGATTATTTCTTTGGTAGTTCTGAAAACCTCATTAGAGTAGATATGTCAGAGTATATGGAGAAACATACTGTAAGTAAGCTTATAGGTTCTCCTCCAGGATATGTGGGTTACGGAGATGGTGGTCAATTAACAGAAGCTGTTAGACGTAAGCCTTATAGCGTTGTGTTATTCGATGAAGTTGAGAAAGCGCATCCAGATGTATTTAATGTAATGTTACAGATGTTAGATGATGGACATTTAACTGACAGTCGTGGTCGTAGAGTGAGTTTCAAGAACACTATCATTATTATGACTTCGAATGTGGGTGCTAATCGTATGTCTAATACTGGTGGTATTGGATTCTTCTCAGCTAGTAAGGATAAGGCTGAAGATGATGAATACAAACGTATGAAAGACGCGGTCATGGAAGAAGTGAAGCGTGGTTTCAAACCAGAGTTTATTAACAGGCTTGATGATGTGGTTGTATTTAGACATCTTAATAGAGATGATATGCGTCGTATCGTTGATATCATGATCAAAGATCTAGAAATGCGTCTGAAAGAGCATGGTATGACTATTGCTCTTACTAATGAAGTGAAGGATAAGGTTGCTACTGAAGGTTATCAGAAAGTTTTTGGGGCACGTCCAATGAAACGTGCTATCCAACGCTTACTTGAGGATACTATCTCCGATGAATTAATTCATGAGAGACTTAAGCCTGGAGATAAGGTAGAAGCTTACTTAGAGTTTGATAAAGAATTTCCTAAAGAGAAAGACTACTCTACAATTACAGATCCTGTGAATGACGAACAGAAAGAAACTGATGCAAGACAAGCATTGGTTAAGGCGAAAGTTCTGTTTAGAATTACTGGACAGTATAGTTTAGAAGAGCAAGATGCTCTTAAGAAATCTACTATCAAGACTAGAAAGAAAGTTTTAACACTATCTAGTACTGGTGCTGCTTCGGGTGGCGCTAAAGAGCCAGCTGGTAATAAAACAGCGTAATTCAACCTTTTAACCAAATAACGTCATTTAGCGACATATTGCGACAATTTTTCGGTGGTAATATGTCGCTAAATGGTTAAATATGCTGGTATTACGCCATATTTGGGCTTACTATGAACTACTGCGCCCTACTGCGAATAAATATTGGGCGCAGTAGGGCGCAGTAGGGTATAATAGCCTTATGAACTTAGTCTTAGAACCAGATGCATGGCTAATAGAGCAATTGAAAATTATTCAGACCAAACTGGGTCGAATTTATGACGAAATTCAAGAATTAAGCGAAGAAGAAAAGGCATTTATTCATAGACAGGCTTTTATTAGCAATATTGGTGCTTCTACTAGAATTGAAAATGCACTTTTAACGGATCAAGAGGTTGAATGGATAGATACAGCTCTCAGTGAAGATGCAAGACCCACTGCTTTTGAAAAATATAAGGATATGATTCTTGATAAATTATCTAAGGATAAGGAGAGGAGCATTGAAGAAGTTGTGGGTTGCAGAGAGGTGCTTGAAATTGTTTATTCACAATATGCTGAGCTTAAGCCACTTCGAGAAGCTGATCTCAGAGGATTACATGGTCATCTCCTGAGACATTATCATAAGGCTGATCATTATTGTGGAAGATATAAACCCAATACGAATAGAGTAGTAATGATTAACCATGAGACTGGTGAGAGGAGAACTGTTCTAGAACCTGCAAGTCCAGGACCAATCACTGAAGCTGCAATGAGAGAGCTTGTTGATTGGTATAACTTAGCTATTAATGAATGTCCTTGGCCTTTACTTGTTGCTTCTGAGTTTACATTTAGATTTCTTGCGATTCATCCCTTTCAAGATGGTAATGGCAGGATTAGTAGAGCCTTGTTTCTTTTAATTCTTTTGCAATCAAATGATAAATATATCAGCGAAGTTACTAAATATATAGCTATAGACAGGCATATAGAGAAAGAAAGGTCAGCATACTATTTAGCTCTTAGACAATGTTCTGATGGTAGATTTTGGTCAGATCCTCAAAAATATAATTTAGAACCTATTACTGGTTTTTTCGTTAGGTCTTTTGATCGGTCTTTAAAAGATATCGAAATCTATAAGGAAAAATTTAGTAAATTAGAGAGCTTAACTGAGCAGGATAGATTGATACTGAAGTCCTTTAAATCTAGTCCTGAAAAAAGACTGAGAGTTAATGATATAGAGCAAGATACTGGTTTGGTAAGACGTGGTATACAAAAATCTATAGTTAAGCTAAGGGCTAAGGGCTTTTTGAGGAAGCAAGGTCGTGGACCCCAGACTGTTTATCAATTAGTCTTCTGAACTACTTGCCCCTTAACTAATTTCTCTAACTTCTCAGAAAGTTTATGAGCATTTTCTAGTTTTTCAGGACTTAGCTCATCAACACAATGTGAACCAGTTTCACAGAATTTCATTAGGCGTTTCAAATGTTTGTAAGCTAGGTCAATATTACCTATCTTATATTGTAGGTCTGCCATTTGATAATTAGCTTCAAGCGAATAAGGATTGAGTAATATACTGTTGCGTAAATATTTTAAAGCTTTGTCAATATCAGCCTCTGGAATTTTAGCTAGGGCGATTTGAGAATTAGGAAGCTTATCAAGGTAGATCTTGGCAAGTGTTAATTGTACTTCAGAATTACGAGGATTAATTTTAAGAGCCTTGTTTAAATTATCAATCGCCATAAGCTGATTAGCCTGATATAAATAAAATTGGGCTAACTGAAAATAAGCCTTAGCATTGAAGCTATCTTTATCAATGGCATTTTTGTAATTTTGTTCTATATCTGCTAATTCATCTTGTAATTTTGCCTGAGCTTTATTAGATAGATCGGCTTGAGTTAGTTGTGATTTAACATGTTTTAATTCGATATCTGCTTTGTCAATAAACAAATTAGCATCATAAGGATTGAGTTCAAGAGCTTTGTCTATTAATGCTTCTGCTTTAGACCATTCTTTATTATGACTATAAATTTCAGCGAGACTTGCTAATTGAAAATAATCTAATGAGGGTCCTTCAATTAAACCTTCAAAAATTGTTAGATTTCCTTTGCGGTCAGCAGCGATAATATCAGAAAATTTAGATTGTGCCTCATAAAGAATAGATTCAGCTTTCTGATCTTCCATACTATTCTTGTAAATTTCATATAAGGTTAATGCACTGGCTGGGTTTTGATTTATAGTATATAATTCCTGAGCTAGTCCTAGAGCCATTTTCTGGTGAAATTTACTATTGATTTGACTTTGAGCCAGGGTTATTTTCATTAATAGATTAGGATCTTTTTGCTCAGCAAGAAACCTTATCATTGCTTTAGGATCCACCTGTTCTACTAAGAATTTTTCGTTTTGTTTGAGAGTTTCATAAAATTCACTAATTTTTTGTGAGGTATGAAATTCAAGTTTCATATTGTCATCAGTGTTTAATGAGTTGAATGTTAGGAAATCATTTGTTCGAGATATAGAAGTATTAGGTTCCAGTGAAGTTAGTTTAGGTTGGTATTCTGTACTATCTTTATCAATTTTACTAATATATTTAAGTACTTTTATATTGTTATTGTTTAAGCTTGTTGAATTGACTAAAGTTTTCACTGATTCTGGTACAAGAATCAAATTAGTTAATAACTCTGCTTCATTATTAATGCCGATTTGTGTAAGCTCTTTTCTGATATCTTTTTGAGCAATAAGATTTTTGATTTGAATACTATCAAGATCAATCTCTGACTTGGATCCAATGATAATTAATTCAGCTGCGTCTCCTGGTCTAAAAATCAATACTTCTGGAAAGACTGATTGAAAAGTAGTTAGTGCGATCTTTAAATACTCGGTATCAATAGAATATAGTTGTATCCATTGTGCAAAAACTCCTTGATCATTTAAATTGTTAGCTGCTAGTTGCCAAAATTCTTGCGTAAATAATGCACTAGATATCCATGGATCTGATGGCTGTGAAATTATTAGATCGTAATTGGCAATAGCTTCTGAAGATGAATTAAGTGCCGCCAGAAAATTGCGAGCATCAATTACATGTCGTTTTAATTCTACTCCTTTATAAGTAGGTCCATTGGGTGCATTGAAAAACTTCTCTGCTGCTTTGAAAACCTGTTCTTCTATTTCACAGATATCTATTCTTGTTAATTTAGCTTTAGAACCTGCTTTGGCAAGGGATTTGAGGGTAATTCCTGATCCCATACCGATTAGTAAGGCAGTTTTACTTTCAGGCTTAACCATAATAGGTAACTGTCCTAAGAGGACTTGAGTAAGCATATCTGCTTTAGATGGATCTTCTGGTCGTATCGGTTTACCTGCTTCTATCTTGCCATTATTCTTTAAGAAGATGGCATTAGCAGCTTCATCTTCTACTACTGTGACTATGCTATTTAATCCTTCTCGGTGAAAGAGGATTTTTTCTGAAATAGCATTCTTGTATTGATTCTTGCTTATAGATTTTAATTTCCAACCATTATATATAGAGACACCGCTAGAGATCTCTTGAGTATTAAGCTGTGGCAAGAGAAATATTGCTAGACACATAACTATAAGTATAGAAGGCATTCCCAAAGTGAATTTGAAGCCACTCTGATCTTTAGGAGGGAAATCAAGCCCATAAGGTAATAGTGCTAGTAAAAACGCGATGATGATGAAGATTTCAAGACTATAATAAATGCCACTACCAAATTTACTAAGTAATGGTATGAAAACAAACCCAGTTACAAAGGAACCTATAATCGCACCCGTAGTGTTGATATATGAAGCTCGTGCAACCCTCGTGCCCACTGGTTCTAGTAGCTTAATTTCAATTAAGTTTGTGTCGCTAGAGATTAAGTAAAGTATGAAAGCAAAAATTACTCCTTCTACTAAAGTTACAGGAATAGTGATGATAGCAACTATGCAGAATTTTAGAATATTGATTATTAACCAGTTTGAAGACTCTAAATCTGTCGTAAATGTTTGGCTAAATTTTAAAAATAACCATGGTAATTGATTGAAAAAACATGATGAGATAAAAATTAATATAGCAAAACTAAATAATGAAATCTTGAGAAATTTGACATAAGTTATTTTTAGGAAATCAGCTATCTTAATCGTCCAATTAAGCAAATAGGCTCCAGCACTGATTCCCATAAGTACTGCAATGAGAATTATACTAAGTGAATAAGTAGATGATCCAATAACTAGAGTCAAGATCTTGGTCCATATTACTTCTAGGCTGAGATTTATAAAACCGATAGTGAAAGATATTATTAATAAGATTGAAATTGTTTTATAATATTTTTTCTCATTCTCATTAAGCTTCAGATGAGCAAGTTTGGTTTTGATTATTGCTGAATTTAATTTACTGGCTGCATTGTTTATAAACTCAAAAACCTGTATAGGATTGGCTCCTACGAAATTATCTCTGTTAAATATGAACCATACAGAACAAAATATCGCAATAAATATATTAAGTAAGGCTGCTAAGTATGTACTGTTATTTAAGCCAAGTTCAGGCAGTAAATAAAAGCCTCCAATCACAGCTCCAATAATAGCCCCCAAGGTATTAGTCGCATAAAGATTAGCAGCTGCAAATTGATCAGTATGGTGTTCTGTGAAATTTTTACTGTTATGAATTGCTAGTAATTCTGTTAATATCGGAAAGCTAATGCCCATAAGCATTGTAGGGATAATTAATAATAAAGAGGAAATAGTAAATTTCAGTAATGATCCTATTACTATGTTTGTTAAAGCATATCCTGCAAAAATAGACCAAATATTGCCAAGAACGTTTGGTCCTAATAATATTGGTATGAGTAGTGAATATAAACCTAGTGCAAGTTCTACTAAGCAATAACTAAACATTAGTGAATAGCCTTGCCCTAAGTTCAAGGCATGCTGAGATTTACTATCCAGTTCTCTATCAAAGCGGAAATAATGTTCAATCAGTTTACCAGCTATAAAAGTCCCTAACGCAATCCCACCAATAAATACCGTTAGCATGGTACTCAGAGCAAGACTATCTGAACCAAATACATGTTTTAATAAGCGTACCCAAGTCAATTCATAGACAAGTGCACTGATACCACTAAGGAAAAAAGCTATAAATGTAAATGGGGCAATGAGACGCATAGTCGTTCTTTAACAATATAACATCGGAATTTGATCTGAGTGTCCCCGTCATCCTGAGGGAGGGCGAAGCCCGACCGTAAGGATCCACTCTTATTGATAGACTATTCGTATGTAGTGGATCCTTATCCTGACGCTACGCTCAGGACAGGCTTGCAACCTACGGTTGCTCCTCAGGATGACGAGATTGAGACACATAGTAAAGCTTAACTGGACACTTCTCCAACTCCATGAGAGAATTTATCTTGTGAAGATATTGCTTATAGGATCAGGCTCAAAAGAACATGCCATTATATGGAAGCTTTTAGCATCTGAGAAATATCGCGATTTAGAGATTATTGTTGCACCTGGTAATCTTGCTTTAAGCAGGATTGCAGAATGTCTTGATACTGATATTAATGATGTTGATAAACTTTTAGAGATTGCTATTGCTAGAAACATTAACCTGACCATTGTGGGTGAAAGTAGATTATACGCTAAGGGTATCGTTGATAGATTTAGAGAAGCAGGTAAGTTGATCGTTGGTCCAACTCAAGCTGCAGCTCAGCTTGAATCTTCTAATTATTTTGCTAAAGATTTGATGTATCGCCATAATATTTCCTGTCCACGTTTTGTTTGTTTTGATAATTTAAACTTAGCGCTGGCCTTCTTGAATTCAGTTAAGTTCCCTCTCAAGATCCGCTTAGATAAACAGTTTACTACAGAGGATTCTATGGTTATTGCTACTGATTTTAAGGAGGCACGAAGAATTCTTAAGGACATGTTTAAACAAAAATTCCTTTCACGTGATTTAACTAGTGTTGTTATTGAAGAGTGTATTGAGGGACATGAGTTTACTATTAATACTATCTGTGATGGTCAGAGAGCTTTAATGCTTCCTCCTGTTCAAGCTTATAGAAACTATAATGAAATTGCTGATGGTTATTATGATCTGGGAGCTTATGCTCCGACTCCGATATTAACAGATACTCTGATGAAACGTATTCGTCATGAGATTATTAACCCTACTATTGAAGCTATGAAAGCGAGTAGTACAGAATTACACGATAGTGCTTTTACAGGAATTTTAGCTTTTGATTTAGTGTTGGATGTCAATGATGCCCTCAAACCAAAGCTACTACAGTATCGTACTACTATGGCTGATTCAGATGCACAAGTTATATTGCCACTATTTGATGAAGATTTATATGAAGTTCTCTCATCATCAGCGAATGCAGATTTAAGTTTTTATAAAGATGGTTTTCATAAATTTTTAGGATCAGCACTTGCTGTGAATATAATTGCCGGAGATAGCTATGCTGGTATCCCAGGACATATCTACAATCTAGAAATACTAGAAAAAATCAATGAACGATTAGAAGAGAAATATGGTTCTCTCAATGGTGTTCCTTTAGTGTTCTATGGACTCACTGGTAAGCGAGACAAAGATTCTCAAGGTATGGAGTCAGAAGTATTCGGAGCAACCGCAGTCGCCGAGAATCTTCTAGATGCACAAATACTAGCCTATAAGCTCGCAGACACGATCTCAGTCCCCTCGAAATGCTACGAGCGTAATATTGGTGATCAAGGTATGGTTTAAGTTTAGCCTTTAGTGAACTCGTTCAATTCTTTACGTCTTGATTTCTCTTCACCAACTTCTGAGTTCCAATGTTGTTCTTCAACTCTTAACTCACCCATCAATGCTCTTGCTTGATACAAGAGTTGTCTGAGACCGTCTTGCTCAATCGGTAAAGGAGCACCATCGGCATCAAATTGTTGAAAATCTGTTATACCTTTCTGCATTGCACCAGTTAAGCCAGAGTATGCAGGTGTTATTCTAACTGCAGTAGCTGGATTTGTTTGTGGATGATTTAAGTAACCTTCATATGCAACTTTATTGATAGAGCCATCGGTATTGAATAGACCTTGTATTGGTGCACCATTACCATCTAGAGGTGCGACTACACCTGGACTAGTCTCCTTCCAGCCAAAGCGTGAATCCATTACCGGTGTATCTCCATAAACTGAAGCTACTTCACCTAATAAGCCATCTAAATGTTGGTCACTGTATATATTACCTGTATCTGTACCACCTAGTATAGATTCTTGTAATCTATTCTCTAAGAGTGCGATTATTTGTTGTTGTCTATCAATCTGTGATCTAATGATCGATAGTCTGATTGTGGGGTTGCGCCCATCTATTCCTGATCCCATGGTATTCTCCTTTATTTTTGTTAATTGGCCTTAAGTTGCTTTTTAATGAGCCTACTCTTGGCTTTAACTACTGCTAAGCATTTGGGTAAACGCTATAAGCAAATCTCTCGAGCTCTATTTAGTATCGGTTTATGGGTACTAAATCTGAACTAGAGATATCTATGCAAATCCAAGTTAAGTCTTGGTTAAGTCAGATAAATATGTTCTCATTTTGCTATCATTAGGAGGCCATGAAAGAACTAATTAATCTTGTTAACCTTGAAACCCAAAGACTTGCAAGTGAATTCTTTAACCGAAGCTTAAACAAGAATCATTTGGCAAGAGCTTATCTCTTAACTGGTAGAGCTTTAAAAGACAAGTTAGAGCTGATTAAGCAAGTTAATCTAGTGTTGAATTGTCAAGCTCCAAGCCCCCCTTGCATGCAGTGTCAGAACTGTAGATGGATTAACGCTGATACTCATCCACGTACACCATTATTATTAAAGCCACTGGAAGAAAAATCTGACGAAGAGGATAGACCAAGGCGCAAACAGATTATAAAAATGGAACAAGCTTTAGAGCTTTTAGCTGAATTGTCGCAGAGTTCTGAATATTTTCGTATTGTTATCATTGAAGATGCTAGTTTGAAGACTCTCAAGCCTGATTCAGCAACTGTTCTATTAAAAACTATAGAAGAAGCTAAACCTAATACAATGTTTATGCTTCTCTCGGAGTCTAAGGATGCTGTTCTCTCTACTATAGTGAGTCGTTCTCAGGTAGTGGGTTTTAATAATACTGAGACAACTAAAGAGTATCAAGAATTAACATATGAGATTTATGATGACCTGAAACAATGGTTGGCGACTGGATCTTCTAAATCCCAGTTAGAACAAATTATTAAAGCGGAAAAATTAGCTGAAGCTGATGATTCATATTTAGTAGAAATGCTTAGTTTGTTACAGAATGAATATGCTAATAATAATGATTTAAACTCTGCAAAGTTGATCTTAGAATTGGAGACTGCCATCGCTGATATCCGTAACTTTGTGAGAAAGAAGGCCGTCTTAGCACCGTTATTAAAACAATTAGCGTAAACCAGTTTCTTCAGCTAGACCAAACAATAAATTCATATTCTGTACTGCCTGTGAGGCAGCGCCTTTCATAAGGTTGTCTATGGCACAAACAATAGTTGCACGCTTGAGGCGAGGATCGTACTTCACTTGCAAGAAAGCTTGATTGGTTTCTACTGCCCATTTGGTTCGTGGATAGATATCTGGAGCTAGTACTGTAACAAATTGCTCATTAGCATAACGGTTCTCATAGATCTCTCTGAGTTTCGTTTCGCTTAGATCTTCCGTAAAGCTTATATATGAAGTAGTAAGTAAACCTACCGTCATAGGAATGAGGTGCGGAGAGAAGCTTAGCTGTATTTTAGTAGATGCTAGTTCTGAGAAAAACACTTCTAGTTCAGGTCCATGTCTATGACTATTAGCTAATTTATATGGTGAACATGATTCATTTAGTTCTGAAAACAGTAATTCTGTAGAGGCTTGACGCCCTGCACCGCTGACACCAGATTTGCCATCAATGATTATAGAATCTAAATTAATTATGCTTGAATATTTTTCAAGCAAAGGTGCTAGAGCTAATATCGCTGAACTAGTGTAACAGCCTGGGTTACCAATAACTGCTGGTCTTTTTAGTTTTTTGATTTCGGAGCGTCTAAATTCTACTAAACCATAAACAGCATGTGTATTTAATTCATGATCACTGCGCTTAAAGCCATACCACTGTTCATATATAGTAAGATCCCTAAATCTATAATCAGCACTAAGATCTATGAGGCTAATACCTCGCTCAATTAATGAGGGAGCATATTTATGGCAAATACCATTAGGTGTGGCAAAAAATATTAAATCAATTTGTTTTGAGTTTAATGACCCTAGGTATTGATCATTAGCATCTATACATTCTAAATCTATAAGTTTGTTATATTGGGGATAGATTGTGGAAAATTTCTTTCCAGCGTATTGTTGAGATCCCAGGAAAATGATCTCGATATTGGGATGTTTAACAAGTATTGCAGCTAAAGTAGCACCAGTGTAGCCCGTGCTGCCCAATATACCAACTTTAAATTTTTGAGACATTAGTTAACATCTTACATTATGTATGATTTAATATAAGGAGGAAGCCTTAGGCTTGTATTGACGTGCATAAAACATTAAAAAAGATAAGTTCGATTCTCTTGTGCCTTTTGGTATTTAGCTTGCCTAGTTTGGCTAGCGAAAAAGATATCAAAGTCAAAGACGTTATTTTTAGAGATACAACTTTAACTATCAGCCATGACTCTTTCGGTGATGTTCAGTTTAAGCGTAGGATTTATGAGAACCCACCACGTTTAGTTTTTGATTTGATTAATGCTCATATGGGTCAGAGAAGTTTTGTTTTTGATTTACCTAGGGGTAATGATGTAACCAAAGTAAGAGTTGCTCAGTTTGATGATAATACAGTACGTGTAGTAAGTGAGGCTAGAACGGTTACAGCTCTTGAGAAGATTAGTATAGAAAACATTGGGCAGAATTTATTTTTTAAATTCCATGTAAATGATGTCGAGATTCAAGATTTAAGTTTTCTTGATGGTGATATAAGAATCACTGCTAACGGACCTATAGTACCGCGTACAATACTATTGGATAATCCAGAACGATTAGTATTGGATTTGATCGGAGCTAAGCTCAAGAGTGAGGCTCAGGCACAGAAGTTTACAAATGGGACCGAGGTTATTAGAGTTGCTAAGTTTGATGATTCTATTGTAAGGATTGTTTTTACTGGTACTAAAACTCATAAGCGTGAAGTGCGTATTAGTAACAATGAAAGGCAATTAATAGTATTAGGTAGCGAAAGAAGTGAAGTTAAAGCAGAAACTAATCCTAATAAAATACCTAATAAAGTATTAGGTCTAAAAATTATTAAAGCTACTAAAGATGAATCTATCTATGCCGTAGAATCAGTTAGAAAGCTTGATTATAAATTCTTGAAACTACATAATCCAGAACGATTATTAGTAGATCTTATTGGAGTTAATTTTGATGAATCTTTGGCTTCTATTCAGTTACCACCGACCGCTCAAGTAGAGAATGTAAGATTAGGACTTGCGACTTTAGGTAGCCCTGTTACTAGAATAGTTTTTGATCTTAAGAGTAAGAATCTATTAGAAGAGTTTAAAGAAGGTGAAGGTGGTAAAACACTTTTGATAAGAATGTTAGGTGCTGGAACCGATAAAGTCGAGGCTCTAAGCGATATAGAAGCTGCTCAGAAAAGCCTAGGAAGTTCTGTCGTAATAGATGCTGGACATGGAGGCTATGACCATGGTGCAATCTATGGAGGGCATAATGAGAAGGATGTTACTCTGAGTTTATCTCAGAAGGTCGCAGGTTATTTAGAAGCTGCTGGGATTAAATCCTATCTAGTTAGAAATGATGATAGATTCGTTTCTTTAGCAGAAAGAGTGGAGGTCTCTAATTCCATCGACCCAAAGTTGTTTGTCTCTATTCACGTAAATGCTTTAGCAACTAATCCTAATATGGAAGGTTTGCAGACTTATTATTACTCTCCCTCGGGATTAGAATTAGGAAACGTTATTCATAAACAATTATTGAAGGATGTTGGTATGCCAGACCAAAGAGTACGTAAGGCAGGCTTCTGGGTTATTAAACATGCTGAAGCTCCTTCTGTTTTACTTGAACTGGGTTTTATGACCAATGTTGAAGAGCGTAAAAAATTAACCAGGGATAGTTATCAGAATGATTTAGCTAAAGCAGTAGCGAGAGGAATTATTAACTACTTGGAGGGAGCAAAGTAATTTGCTCAGGCTAAAATGAGGCTCGGTTTCTATGATTCAGGCTTGGGTGGTTTGTCTGTATTAAAAGAGTTTGTTGCTAAGTTTGGTACTAAATATTCATATAGTTATTTTGGAGATTCTGCACGTGCACCTTATGGTGACAAAAGTCCAGAACAATTAAAAAGTTATGTTTTTGAGATTGCTGAATATATGCAAGCTGATGATGTAGATATATTAATATCCGCTTGCAACACTAGCTCTATGTATCTTGATGAGATTGATTTAAGTGATTTTAGTTTTCAAATTATTAGTTTGAGAAATGTAATGGATAAGTATTTTGCTGATAATGCTCATAAATATAAGAATAAGCAAGTAGCATTAATGGCAACCAATGCAACTATCGATTCTGGGCGTTATAAGAATTGGCCCGTAAATATTTATCCTGTTAAATGTCCGACTATAGTTCCATTATTAGAAGATACTAAGTTAGAAGCTGCTAAAGTCGAATGGCAAAAATATCTAAAAGAACTACCAGAAGATGTCAAGGACATTATTATTGGTTGTACGCATTTTTCTTTCTTAAACTCAACAGCAACTTCTAATTATAATTTTATTGATCCAGCAGATATAGTGCTAGAGCAATTTTCAAGTTCTATCTTTAATGATGGAATGATTAACTATGTTAAAGATCAAACTAAACTAGAGCTTGATATTAAAATTAATTTTACTAAAGGCTCTGAAGAATATTTAAACTTGGCTACTGAACTTTTAGGTCTGAACTAGTGAAAGGATTAAGTCTGTCATTGATTGACAGCAGCATCTTCCCCAATATAGATCTTAGTTCTGGATCAATTATATATTGGTTAGGATCTGCTTTAAACGCTTCTCTCAGTTCTTCAAAAGATGGTTTAGTACTTAAGATCTCATAAGAACGTAATAGATCTAGTCCAACAATTAATCCGGAATTATTGAAATTAAAGGGATTAACTTTTAAACCTAAATTCAGTGGTCCAAACTTTCTATTTAAGGAAGCTAGTTTCCTGCGAGTTTTTTTATTAGGGCTGTAGTTAGCAGTAAAGCTTTCTTTAGTTAAAACTCGCTCTGTTTGATTTAAAATTAATTTGGTCTCTATAGTTTCCTCGGAGGGAATGCTAATAATCTCTAAGGGTGTAGAACCTTCTTCTGTCGCTAAAACCGCTTGTGGACTGCTTAATAGCCATATTAAAATAAAGATATACGGGAACTTACCCATACCCTCTTTATACCCATATAGGATTAAGGGTGGATTATAGGCTTAGATTACTCTAGAAGCCGCTGCTGAACTAGAAGAAATATGTACCTTTTCTAATGCTTCTTGCTCTAGATCTCGCTCTCTATAAAAGCCTTCTAAAAGCTGTTCCTTAATAGCACAAACCTTGTTTTTATCACAAATTATAGTATTATTGCCGCCAAGCCCAGCACCACTAATAGATGAACCATAAACCCCAGCTAGATTATTAGCAGCATATTGTAATTGATCATTAGCAATAGTGCTTGCTAAGTAGATTCCAGAATGAGATGAAATAGGTTCTTGAGGGTTGAATTTATAATTTAGTTGCTTGGCTTTATCAATAGCTTGCCAGCTTTGAGTCTTGTTGTTGTAACAATAATTAGCTTCAGCTTGGTGAGATAGATTGAGATGTTTACCTATAGCTTGAATATCTAAATGCTGCTTTAATTCTTTAACGCGGGCACCTTCCGCAAGTCCATATAATGCAAGTCCCCGTAATGATTTATCTTCTATATCTTCAAGTATTTTAAATAATTCAGCTTCAGTAAACTTATATAAAAGATCTCCAAGGAATTCACAATCATATTTATGAGAAAGTTCATTGATCTTTTTATAGGCTTTGATATTGTCATTAGCAGCTTGAAACTCAGGCAGGCTCTTGTCAGCGTTAATAAAACTAGGAGCACTGATGATTGCTAAGTCATCTGGCATTGCTCTGTATTCAACTTTTACTTGTGGAAAGAGTTTAATAAAACTAAACTGATCTTTCTTGCAGAGTAATTGTGCGCTTTGATCTCCGAGCCCGGAACTGAATCCACGAGCGTTTTCCACTTCTTGGCAGAGGGGGATAAGTTCTGTTGACTGCGACTGTTGATTAATTTCAAGTAAGGCTATTGCTGTACTAAGCATTAAAGCGTGTGATGAACTTAAACCGCCTGCTGCTGGTAAATCACTAGTGTATACAAGAACCATTCCTTGATTAGTTTTGGTTAGTTTTTGGTAGAGTGTAGCTGGATAAAATGCCCATGAAGATTTATTAATTTGATGGAGTTCATCTAATGAGAGTTCAAAGTTTTCAAAGTTTTCACTTAGATTAACAAGTATCAATTTATTCTCATTAATTGTTTGCGCGGCTAAATAAATATCTCTATCGCCTAGAGTATAAAGTAGATCATTATTGATGTAATCGGCATGCTTACTGAGACTGATGCGTCCGGGGCATCTGGTGATAATGGTGTTTCTATTGGGATCTAATTGTGGATGTTCAAGAATTTGCTTGATTCTGGAAATCTTATGAGTGACTATATGTGGATCAGAATATTGAGCTTGAATTGAAGTAATAAAAGGACTCTTAGTGTCGTTAAGCTGTGATAAAAGCTGGGATTTGGTATAAATCAACTTAACTTTGCATTGATTGAATTTTGATTGCTTCTATAAGATCATTAGGTTCTATGCAACCTTCTTCTAATAAAATTCTTCCGATAGGATATTTTTCATCTGCTGCTTGTTTTGCTTGGATGTCTAAAGCTTTTTGTAGATTTTCTTCTGTTAGTGCGCCTAATTGGATTAAAATTTCTCCAAGTCTATATTTCTTCTTCTCTTGTTGTTCGCCAGTCATAATTTCTATTATATTCCCAGTTTTTTTTGTTTCTATCTAAAAGATGCTGTAGCGGCACCTAAAAGCACTAAAGCTTAAGGCTGCTTGGTTTCCCATCTGACCTGGTTCGCTGGCTTTTACCACCAGCTACAGCACTTAGGATTGTAACACATTCATTCTTTCTGCAAAGTCAGTTAAAATAGTTACATGATTATTAGAAACTTCTAGTATTCCACCACGCACTGAAATTTGATCTTTGTTTCCATTTTCTAAAGTGTATTGCACTGGAGCTGTGTCAAGTTTTGCTTTGAAATTAGCGTGATTATATAAAATCCCAACCTCTCCAGTTTCTGTAGTTGCCACCAATTCTTTAATCTCATTTTTTAATAAGATCCCTTCTGGAGTAATAAGCTCAAAGTCAAGTAATTTAGACATATGGATTATTATATCATGCGCGCCGAAGGCGCGGAACCACGATAAAAATGAGATTAGAAATTTTCTGCTATCCTATACTTTGTGTACAAGAAACTAAAATTACTAATAATAATTTGGAGCATTATGATGATGAATACAGCGGTTTTAAGCGCTAAAGAAAGCAATAATATAAATATTAAAGGGGTAAAATTTATTAAGTCTTTTGCCGGAATTAGTGAATATCAATTAGATAATGGTCTGAAGATTTTACTTAAACCTAATACTGATGTTCCTTTATTATCCTGGCAGGTTTGGTATAAGGTTGGTAGCCGTAATGAACCTTTGAATTTAACGGGAATTGCTCACTATTTAGAGCATATAATGTTTAAAGGTACACAAACTTTCGCGAAAGGTGAGATTGCTCAGGTTATACAGCTTAAAGGTGGAGTATTTAATGCTTTCACTAGTGATGACTATACTGCTTATTTCGAAAACTTTGCTCCTGATCAATTAGAGCTGGCTATTAAGATTGAATCTGATCGTATGCAGAATTCTAGGCTCAACGCTGAAGAAATTAATTTAGAACGTAGCGTGATTGTCTCTGAGCTTGAAGGTAATAGAAATGATCCGAATAATATTCTATATGAAACGCTGAGAGCGACTGCTTATCAAGTGCATACTTATCGTAATCCAGTTATTGGTTGGCGTGATGATCTTGAGAATATTAATGCCGAGAACATGCGTGAGTTTTATGAGAATTATTACTATCCTGATAATGCAACTGCAATTCTTGTAGGTAATTTTGATTCGAGTGTTGCATTAAATCTAATCCAAAAATACTTTGGTAAATATAAACCTAAGAAAAATATCAGAGCGCATGCCCCTAAAGAACCTGAACAGATAGGTACTAAGAAAGTTGTAATTAAGAATGGTGGCGCTGTAAAGCTCTTGGGGATTGCCTTCCATATTCCTGAGTTCGCTCATGCAGATATACCTGCTTTAAGTATTATTGGAGATGTGGTGTTTAGTGGAATGACTAGTCATCTGTATCCTAAGTTAGTAGATACTGGATTGGTTTCTGGAATATCTGGTCTCGCTGAGCCTAGTCGTGATCCTGGATTGTTTAGAATCATTGCAAATATCAATGATGAAGCTGATATAGAAAAAGTTGAGCAGATAATTTATCAAGAAATAGAAGCAGTGAAGAAGGGTATTACTGAGGAAGACTTGAAACTTGCCAAAGCTAGAGAGGAAGCGTCGTTTATCTATCAACAGGATGGTGTTTATGATGAAGGTCTGCAGATAGGATACTTTGAATCGATTTGTAATGATTGGACTAAATATGCAACTTGGGTGAATGAGATTAATGCTGTAACTAATGAAGATGTGATGAGAGTCGCTAAGAAATATTTCACTGAGACTAATAAAACTGTGGTGTATTTATTACCAGAAGAAGCTAATAATAGTTTACTAAAACCTGAAAAACTCTTGGATATTGAGTTAACTAATACTACTCCAGATACAGAAGCTCATTATGGCTCAGCAACAGTGGATCCTATTAACCCAGATAAGTTGAAACAGCTTATGAAGATTAGTCAACCTAAGTATTCTAAGGGAATTAAATATTCTAAGCTTGATCTTAATTTTAAGGAATTGGATTCTGCTATGCCTGGTGTGAAAATCTTACATCGTCAAGATCATAGTATTCCTATAATTTATATGAATGCCTATGTTTATGGGGGTTCTGTCAATAATGGAGATGATCTTGGTCTAGCTTATTTCACTAGTAAAATGTTGTCTCGTGGTACCAAAGCTAAGGATAAATATGAGATAGCAAGGTTATTAGATCTCTATGGTGCTGATATTAGCTTTGAATCAGGGGTGGAGACTGGTAGAATCCACGTTTCTACTCTTACTAAATATGTACCTGAAGTATTTGGGATTCTTAAAGAGATGATTAGCGAGCCTCGCTTTGATACTACTGAGTTAGATAGGCTCAAAGTACAGACCATAGCGCAAATCAAACAGGAAGATGATTTCCCGCGTAAGATAGCTAAGCGTGAAATGAAACGTGCTGTATACCCTAAAAGACATCCATATTATTCATATAGTATTAGTGAAAGAGTTTCTGCTATCCAAAAAATTACTATTGATGATCTAAAGCAATTCTATAAGGCTAACTATAATACTAATAATATTCTTGTGTCTGTAGTTGGGGACATCGATACAGCTAAAACACAAGAACTAACTCTAAGTACCTTTAAGGATTGGAATGCTGGTGGTCAGGGTAACCAGCCGCCAGTAATCCCTAATGTTGAGCTTAAAGGACCTATCGAAGAGATTATTGCTAAAGCCGATAAAACACAGACAGAGATTGTGATGGGGCATGCTTGCCATATAGATAGAATGAATCCAGATTTCTTCCCTCTCTTGATTGCTAATCAAGCCTTAGGTGGCAGTTCTTTATCTTCTAGGTTGGGAACTGTGGTTAGAGATGAGAACGGTCTTGTTTATAACGTAAGAACTTCTTTCTCTGCAACGCTTGGTGCTGGTGAGTTTGAAGTAGTTCTAGGTTGTAATCCTAAGAACACTACCAAAGCTATAGAGTTAACGAAGAAAGTTATTGGAGACTTCTTGAAAGCGGGTATCAATGCTACTGAGCTTGAAATAACGAAGTCCTATTTAATTGGTTCTTTTGGTCCAAGAACACTTGCTAGTAATGAAGCTATTGTTGACACTTTATCTCAATTACAACTTTATAAGCTTGGCAATGATTATATTAAAACTTATGAAGATAGGATTAACGCGATCACTTTAGAAGATGTGAATCGTGTTGCAAGAAAGTATATTCATCCTGATAAGCTTAATGTGGTGATTGTTGGGCCGTAAGTGAGTCTTTGAATGATGTCATTAATACAAGAAATTTTTAATTTTATTTTTGCGCAACCAGGCATAGTTCAAATACTTCTCTTTACTCAAGTATTGATTTTGATTATATTCTTACCAAGAATTCTTGTTCTATTAGTTCAATTATTTATAAAGAAAAAGAAGGTTAAAACTATAGAGTTATCGATGACCAGAGATCAGTTTATAACTTCTTTGAAAAATAAATTGTTTGAAACTAATATAAATTTTGAAAAGATTAATGCAACTAAATTTACTCTCTATGACATTTTTTCTACATTATTTATTTTGCCAATTTTGCCATTGAAGTTATTTCTACTAATCAAGAATTTATTTTATAAGTCCAAGAGTAGTACTGAAATTGATATTGAAAAATATCTTAGAGATTTAAGTATGAAAGGATCATTTCATCTGATCTTTTTAGATAATCCAAATAGAGAGTTTGATTTTGAAAGCTATTTTACTAACAGTGATATTACTAAATATCCTTTAGCGGGAAAAATAGAGGATAACAATATAAGTCTTTATCTCACACAAAAATATCCAAATGAAAATGTTTATTTTCAACAAGATGCAAAAGCTTTTTTATATGAAATTAGAATTAAGGAGAACAGTGATCGAAATTTAGTTCTTGAATTATATAAGGAAAAATTTTGGTTTATTAGGGATGCTTTTGATATTTTATATGATAATTATTTGATAGTTATTCCTAAACATTCAACAATTAGTAAGCTAGCTATTCAGCTATTTATACTTCCTTGTTTTTTTTTCTATTGTATTTTGCAATTCCAAGCCTAAGAATTTTCTCAGTCTTACCATTAGGTTTACTTTTGTTTGATATTTATTCAACCATAAAACAATCTCAGTTAATAATGAAACAAAGAAAGTTACTAGATGAGACTGTGATCGATTTAATTACAAAATTATCAAAAAATATTTAAAGTATATTCATCCTGATAAGCTTAATGTGGTGATTGTTGGGCCGTAATTAAGGTGCTAAGTGGCTACCTTTACTAAGTACTATCAGGCTTTTGTCGTCATTAAACTCTCGAGAGTATTGTAAATATGCTTGAATAATTTTTTGAGGATTAGTACCAGCGCTTAATACTGGTGTGATAACTGAATTTAGTTGATCAAATCGAGGGGGTATAACTTCTTCACGTTTTAGCTTATCGCCTGATTTACTTTTTAATATACCATCTGAAGCAAGAACCAAACCTTCAATATTCTTTTTATCAATAAAACAAACAGTAAATTTTGCGGGATTTTGTTTATGCCAACCTTGACCTCGATTCACTACCCCTAAATATGATTTTACTGTACCTTCTCCTGGTATACGATCTGCCGAATTCAAAGAATTTTCAATAATCCCATTAGCATTAAAAGCAGAAGCAATAGTATCTCCAGCTGAAATTAACATCAATCTTTCACCAAGATCAATAGCCAGGGAAACTGTA
The DNA here is from genome assembly GCA_964512985.1 of uncultured Gammaproteobacteria bacterium. Lineage (GTDB taxonomy): Bacteria > Cyanobacteriota > Vampirovibrionia > LMEP-6097 > LMEP-6097 > CAYPGT01. The sequence continues at coordinate 21,728 of CAZELI010000002.1, forward strand.
GTATTTGCTTCTATAAATTCTTCTTCTTTATTTTGTGATTTTGTTTGAGTTATTCCAACTGTTTCAATTCTAGTGTTTCTTTCAAGTGGCTCAGCTTTAATCGTTGTAGGTGATTTAATAACTGTCTCTGGGATTATTTCTTCGCATCTAGATTTAATTTGATCAACTGAATCATTTAAAACTTTCATCGCATTTAGAATCGGCTTATAATCATCAATCAAAAACGTTTTCGCAAGCTCATCTAAACTCTTATTCTGATAGAATTTCAAAGATTCATTCTCTAGTTTTTTCAAATCAATAGGTGTATAACCAGCTCTTGTTAATGTAGTTCCTTCACCCAATTGACTATAGTCAAACTCATTCCTTCTCTGATTATGAATGTCCCTATTTTTAATAACTAATTTCATCGAACAATCACTGAATTCATCTTTTGCTAAGTTCAACCCAAGATGCTCTAAATATAAATCCTGTAATTTTTTCTTAGCGTCAATACCTGGTTTTAAGAACTGTCGTAAATTACTAGCTAATAATGTTTGATAACTATTAGCATCAAATAAATTAGAAAATAATTCTTCAACAGTGGAAATATTCAAGCCTGGTTTAGTTTTTTTTACAAATTTAGAACCAAGCTTTTCAAAATCAGCAAACTCTAATTCATGATTTTTAACATGATCAATTACCGCATCTGCTGCGATTTTGCCAGTAGATAATTCTCTATCTAAGCCAGCTCCACTAATGCCATCTGCAACAGCTGCTAATAATACTGGAGCTTTATTAACATTAGCAGGATTTCTCTGATCTAAACCTACACAATAAGTCGCATCAGAATTATCACTAAACATTCTACGCTTACCAGCTAAACTTTCTCTCCCCACTGTGAAAGGCTGGTCTTCATTAGCTCCTAAATTGATATTTTTTGCGTTAATTAAAATTGGATCAGCAATAGTCCTTAGTAAACGATTTGTATCTCTCAAGGCAGTGACAAAATTAATTTTAAATTTGTCATAAATACTTTTAACTCGTTCATTTTCATTTTGAACAGAATCGGTAGCTAAATTAAAAATTCCAGCTAAGCTCTCTATAAAGTTAGCAACAGATTGATTAATAATTTTGCTAATTTCAGAAAAGAACCAGGATGCATAGTCATAACTTAATCCAGAACTAGGAATATCTTTTATTTGAATTTCCTGAACAGCAGCTTTTAATTCAGGCTCAGAAAAATTTGCATTAATTAAAACCTCTTGCCATCTCGGTATTTGATTGCCAGGAATAGTAGACATGGGCAAAATAATACCATGATTTTAATAGTTGCCTAGGAGTGGAAATACCTACTAAATCAAGGTTTTATAATAATTGAGTTTTTGAAAGAAGCTAACTACTACTCACCTAATTCAGAACCAGATGACTTATCAAGAGTAAAGTCAGAGGCTTTGACAGTTTTGAGGAATTCTTTAAATTCTTTACGTGCTTCGGGATTAGAGATAGGGTCTATTTGATCTTCGCTGTCTTGCAAGACTTCCATCTGACCACAAACATCTTCGATAATTTTCTCAGATACGAATATAGAAGCTTCTAGTCTAAGAGCAATGGAGATAGCATCGCTAGGTCTTGCATCGATTGCCATTGAGGCACCGTCTTTGTCATTTAAAATTATTGATGCAAAGAAAGTAGATTCTTCATATGAATTAATTTCGATACAGTCTACTTCTGCTTCAAGTGAATCGATCATGTCTACCATTAAATCGTGTGTCATAGGGCGTTCTGTTTCTGCTCCAGTAAGACCACGTGCGATAGCTTGTGCCTCAGCTTGTCCAATCCAAATCGGTAGTGTGTGTTTACGCTGGGCATCGTTGAGGATGACCAGAGGTATATTGGTTCTAACGTCTAGTGCGACGCCGGTAACGAACATCTCAAGCATGCAAATTTTATACCCTGCTGAAATATTGATATCGCTAGGTACTATAAATGATCTAGATAATAAGGGTTGAAGCTAGCTGAATTACTTTTATCAAGGCCCCAGCTTTATTATAGGTTTCTTGGAGTTCTTTTATTGGCTCAGAATCAGCGACTATACCAGCTCCAGCTTGCACTTCCACAGAATCTGGAGTGATTAATAAAGTACGAATCATAATGGCACTATCCACCATTCCGTCTAGTCCAAAATATCCAATTGTGCCACCATAAGGACCTCTAGCTTCTTTCTCTAGAGAAGTGATAATTTTTATTGCTTCTATTTTAGGAGCGCCACTAAGAGTACCAGCTGGGAAGCAAGCTTGTAGTAATTTTAGTCCTGCTTTAAGTCCTAGGGATTTTTTGATCTTGCCTAATACAGAGCTAACTATATGCAGTACGTGAGAATACTTCTCTACTATCATGCTCTGGGCGACTTGAATTGAGCCGTTCTCGCAAACTCTTCCTAGGTCGTTTCTAGCTAAATCCATGAGCATAACATGCTCGGCTATCTCCTTGGGATCGTTTAATAATTTATCAGTTAGGGCATTATCCTCTAGTTCATTAGCACCACGTTTATAAGTACCTGCTATAGGACGTATCTCTGCTTCTAAAAACTCTTGACCTAATGAGTCCTGTTTATGAGTTGCTTTAACTAACATTTCTGGCGATGAGCCTACTAAACTCAATCTCTGATTGTTTTTCAGCTTGATATTATAAATGAATTGATATGGTGAAGGATTAACAGTTCTTAGAATTCTATAGACTTTCAGTGGATCAACTTTAACCTTTCTTGATAATTTATGTGAGAGTACTACTTGGAATATATCTCCTTCCTTAATGTGTTGCTTGGCTTGGATTACCATCTGCTGAAACTCATTAGATCCAGTATTAGACTGAAACTCATTAACATCAACTTGAATGTTTTCATTAATAGCGAGTCGCTTTAGATTAGTTTTCTGATCAATTAATTCTTTAATTTGATTGATTGCTTTAATAGAATCATTATAAGTATTCTCTAGGTATAGATTATCGTTAATTTTAGATTTATCTATAAGAGAATTAACTACTATATAGAACTTATTACTCACATTGTCAAAGACAATCAATGAACCAGCTAGAGCCATATACATCTGCGGATAGATAGATGTTTTCATTTTTAAACTTGGTTCTATGTTTTGTATAGATTCAAAGGAGAAATAACCTACATAACCTTGGTGAAAGAAAGGTAATTGTGTGCTTGCTAAATTTAAGGTTTCAAGCTTAGTTTCAAGTAGTTTATAAGGATTACCCTCATAAGCTTCTATGATTTCTAAAGCTTTATATCCTACAAAGCTATAGCGTCCAATCTTCTCTCCACCAATAACCGATTCAAATAAAAATGTACCTGAACCACTAGCTTCTAATTTAGAGTATATGGATACAGGAGTGTCTAAGTCAGCAAGTACTTCAATCCAATTAGTGACTAGGCTCTGTTTGCTAGCTAATGCTTTAAATTTTTCTAAGTCTATGCCAAAGGACATGGTGGCTTTATTATAGCTTGTTGATTAAGAGTTTAGAGAATTATTCATTAGGCAACTTTTTTCTTGGTATGAAGAAGTTTACTAATAAGCTTGGGTGCCCTCTGAATACAAATTAGATATGAAGCAACACTGTGATCTGGAGAATTCACTCCCTGTTCCCATTTCCTGAGTGTCTCTAATGAGAAGCCAAAAGTTGTAGAAAAAGCCTGCTGAGTCATCTTAAGTGATCTACGGATTTTTTTTACATCAATACCTTTTCTTACGGTTCTTACAGAGCTTGGGTTGGCAAGAGCTTCTTCAATAGACTCTATTAGTTCTTCACCTAAGGATTTTTCTTGTTTTATCTTTTTGGTTGACATAATTATTCTTTAAATTGTTTAATTAATTTAGGGATTAGTTTCTTGAGTTGATTTCTTTCCGCATCAGATATATTTTCTTTTTTAGTTTTCTCGTATGTCCCTATCATTATAATTAAAAGTCCTTTTGAGTAATGATATAGTATCCTTAATCCCCCACTTTTACCTCTATGACTATGTTGAGATTGCCATCGAAGTTTCCTAACACCACCAGTTCCGCTTATAATTTTTCCTGCGTCAGGATATTGCATTAGGTAGTCATATAGATTCTCTAAATCTCCAAGACTAAGTACATCACTTGAATCCTTTATGAATTTAGCTGTGGTTTTAATAGTAATCATACTTTTCAGATGGTATGATATACTACTAGTATGTTATACCATATTTTTTCAATTTAAAACAATTTAGGTTATAAAATAAGTTAATATTTTGCCATTGGTACCAGATTTTAACAGAGCTTTCTCTTAAAAATAAAAATTTGCGGGATTTACGTTAAACTATGAAAGCCTTATTGGGTGATTATTTTAAAATATTGCGGACGCTTGTGACGTCTGAGCGCACATAGGAATCTTTTTTATTAATCTAAAAGCAAAAATACATAAGCTAATTCCTAAAGCAAAATTTAGAATTATATCAATTAAAAATCCTGGAATAGCTCCAAATAAAGGGTTTGTGTTTGATATAGGATATAGTGGACTCATATCTTTATCATATAAACAACTAACAAAAAAGACACCGAGAGTACCTAATGTACTACCAAATAAAATAGAGGACCAAGAACTGGTGAACTTTAATATACTAGCAATTAACTTAGTAATGAGAATAGTGAGAATTAAATATATCAAGGCACCTGGAAGTTTACTAAATAAGCTTGGTGGTTCACCAACTTCGTATGCTCCAATTAAATAAATTATTTCTGCACAGATCATTATTAGAGCAACACAGTAAGAGGTAAATGAAAAATGTTTTGTAAATATTGCTTTGAAGAATAATGCTGGAGCAAAGCAAATCAATAAACCATAAATTAAAAGGAATAAAACTTTTATCATCCTAAATTATTCTCCCCTATTCCATCTAATTTAGACATTGGTGTTTCAATATCATTAATAAGTGCAACTGTATAACCAGGATATTCACCTGAGTTGATTTTATTAACAAACTCTTCCCTGTACATTGTAAAATTTGTACTCAAATCTAAAAATCTTATATTTCTACCTGTTTCACTTTCTTCAATAACTCTGACAGGTTTAACTAAATAACCTTGATAAGCTCTGGAATCTTCATCTTGATTAGTTGTAGTAATTAAACCATTATTTTCTATTTCTTTTTTCAAGGCATCTGCTAAATCTTTTTTTGAACTTGTAGAGCTGCCATATGAGCGTCCAACTTCGTTGTTCCAGAGATCCATATTTTTTTGTTCTGGTGGTTGCTTTCGAATTAAATCCCCCATCAGTTCATTGAATTGCCCTAAAAGATTAGCAGTGAGTTCATGATATTTTTGAGTATAAACTCCACTTACATAGGCGTGACGAAAAGCATCAACATCATTATTAGAAAATGCTCCGCTATCAATATCCCAATCACCATCTGAAGTTTTAGGTAATGCTCTGATATTGTCATTAAAATATTGGTAAGCCTCATTTTGAGCTTCTTTCTTAGCATTCCATAGTTTAGCTATTTCTTCAAAAAGTGAGTTCAACATGGTAACTCCATTGTAACATTAGCCATTTTATTCTTCTACTGACTTTCGAGTTTGAAAGCCTTTGTATATAAGGTTTTCAGGAAAATATTAATAGTAATATTGTAGTTAAATTTCTTTAATAATATGGGTTGATTTATATAGGTGGTTTTAATTAGGTAACTTTTTTCTTGGTATGTAACCGATCACCAAAGTAATTATTTTGAAAAGGTAACAGGAGCGTGTGAAGTCAGAACGTTACCTAACCCCTTTGGTTTCTACTTTAGCTCCTACAAGTTTAGCTTTCTCACTTACTATCTGAGCATGGTAGAGCAGTGATACAGTGTTCTTTCTGATTTCCACTAGTAAATTATCAAACATATCAAAACTTTCACGCTTATATTCTATAAGCGGGTCTTTTTGTCCGTAACCTTGTAAGTGAATACCTTCCTTAAGTGAGTCCATAGAATGAATATGGCTGATCCACTTAGAATCTATAACATGAAGCATGATTTGTCTTTCTGCTTCGCGTAGTATCTCAGCTCCTAACGTTGCTTCCTTGTTAGTATAAATTCGTTGCGCTGAAGTTTTCACTTGGTGCATTAATGCTTCAAAATTAGCATCGTCAGCTGTTTCGCCGATATCAATACCAGTCATTATATCTTCGGTAAAATCAGCCTTGAGTGATTCAAACAGCTTGGTAATAGCGCTTGGACCTTGGCTATCATCGTACCAAAGTTCCTTGGGGGTATTAGGAGTGATCTGAGCTAAAACCAAAGTCTCTATATGCTCATCTATCATGTCAAGTATATGAGCATGTATATCCTGCCCCTCAAGGATTTCTCTCCGCTCTCTATAAATTACTTCTCTTTGGGTATTAATGACATCGTCGTATTGTAAGACATGCTTACGTATATCAAAGTTATGAGCTTCAACTTTCTTCTGAGAGTTATTGATAGCACCAGTGATGATACTTGCTTCTATTGGTAGATCTTCATCAGCCTTAAGCATATTCATTACCGATACTACTTTCTCACCACCAAAGATTCTCATCAAGCTATCTTCAAGCGATAGATAAAACTTAGACGCTCCAGGATCACCTTGACGACCGCATCTACCTCTAAGCTGATTGTCTATTCTTCTACTTTCGTGCCTCTCACTACCTATTACATAGAGACCACCTTCTTCGATAATTTTCTTTTGCGCTTCAAGATTAACAGTGTTGTAATCGGGACTCTCTGGGTCACTAGAAAGATGTCCGCCGAGTATGATGTCGGTACCACGACCTGCCATGTTCGTAGCGATAGTGACAGCACCAAGCTTTCCTGCTTCTCTAATAATCTGCGCTTCTTTCTTGTGATGCTTAGCGTTAAGGACGTTAGCATTGATACCCTTGCGAATAGCTGCTAAGACCATTACCACTTTCTCGAAGCTCTCTATGGCGAACTTCAAGTCTTCACTTGGCTTAGCAATGCTTACTGAAATGAAGTCTATGATTGGTTTAATGTTCTCAGGGCTTAGGTTGCCAGGTTTATCCAGAACTTTAAGAGCAGCAGCATCTAACTCTATCTTATTAGATTTGAGTTGACGTTGGAGCCGATCTATTCTAAATTGCAGAACATTTAATGCAGTATTAGGTTTAGTAAGAATATTAGCTAAATATTCTGATTTCTCGATACTAGTAGTACCTACTAAGGTAGGGGTTCCCTGATTATGAGCCTCTACTATATCTTCCGCTATCGCAAAAAACTTAGCTGCTTCTGTTTTATAAACTACATCATTGAGATCTATTCTGATACAAGGTTTATTAGTTGGAATAGTAAGAACTCCAAGGTTATAAATTTTCTCAAACTCTTCAGCTTCAGTAGTTGCTGTACCAGTCATACCGCCAAGTTTAGGATATAGCCTAAATAAGTTTTGGAAAGTGATACTTGCCATAGTAAGGGTTTCGTCTTGAATTGGCACGCCTTCTTTCGCTTCTACAGCTTGATGTAAGCCATCTGACCATCGACGACCTTCCATTAAACGTCCAGTGAATTCATCAACTATGACGATTTCTTTTTTGCCATTTTTTTCGCTTTTCTTCACGATATAGTCAGTGTCTGCGATAAATAATTCTTTAGCACGCAAGGCTTGAATCAAATGATGGGCTAGGTTTAATTCTGGATCCCATAGATCAGTAACTTTTAATATAGATTCAGCTTGTTTAATACCAGCATCTGTAAGAATCACATTGCGAGCCTTCTCATCGACATAGTAATGTGAGTCAGCTGAAGTATCTTTCTCTCCAGTGCCACGTTTCATTTGTTTCACGGTTTTGCTCATGGCTTGATAAACCTCACCCTTGCGAGCATCTGGCATACCACTAATGATTAATGGAGTACGAGCTTCATCTATAAGAATACTGTCTACCTCGTCTATGATTGCCATGTAGTATGGCTTTTGGACGCAATCATTGATCTCTGTTTCCATATTGTCACGGAGATAATCAAACCCAAACTCATTATTAGTACCGTAAGTGATGTCACTGGCATAAGCTTCCTGACGAGCTTTAGAGTTCTTGCCAGAAATAATTAAACCAACACTTAAACCAAGAAATTTATATAGTCTACCCATCCACTCAGAGTCCCGTTGAGCTAAGTAATCATTGACGGTAATTACATGTACACCTCGTGCTGCTAAGGCATTCAGGTAAGCAGGTAAAGTACAAACCAAAGTCTTACCCTCGCCAGTTTGCATCTCAGATATGCCACCACGATGTAACTGTATTCCACCAATTAACTGCACATCAAAATGACGCATTTTAAGTACACGTCTAGCAGCTTCTCTACAAACTGCAAACGCTTCTGGTAATATTTCTTCCAAGATTTCTTTTAGGGCTTTATCATGGCTGGTTCTAACTTGACCAGGCATTTTAGGGACATCATCCTTGATAAGTTTTTCGAATGGAGTTTCGCTGATTCTAACTTGAATTTTTGATTGAAATTCACGAGTTTTGGCTTTAAGTTCTTCGTCGTTTAGAGTTTGTATTTGTGGTTCTAAAGAATTGATCTGTTCAACAATGGGCTTTATCTTGTCTAGGATCTTTTTATTTGGGTCACCTGTGAAAATTTGTAGTACTTGGTCGAGCATAGGCTTTAAATTATAGCATTTTACCTGAATTTATAAGGAGAAGGGCTCTATCTATCGTCATCCTGAGGAGCCTGCGAAGCAGGCGACGTCAGGATCCACTCATACGAATAGTCTATTAATAAAAGTGGATCCTTACGGTCGGGCTTTGCCCTCCCTCAGGATGACGGAGTGAGTTTATCTCCTATCTGCTAACTCTCTAAGATATTTATAAGTAGTAATTTCCTCATCAGTAAGTTTCTTAGGAATATCTATAGAAATATGTACGTAATGGTCACCAAGTACTTCTCCGTGAGAGTTTTTAAGTCCCTTATCTCTGAGCCTTAGTATTCTGCCGTTGTTGGTATTTTGAGGGATCACTAATTCTACCACTTCTTCAAGCGTAGGAATCTTTTTAGTACAGCCTAATACAGCTTCTTGTGGCTCTATAGTTATCTCACTATGAACATCATCTCCATCAATCCAAAACTTATCATGCTCTTTAAGCTTAACTATTAAATATAAATCACCATTAATACCACCGTTGGTTCCAGCTTTGCCTTCGCTTGCGACTTTGATCTTAGTACCAGTTCTTACACCAGCAGGAATACTTACTTCTAATCTTCTTACTTGTTTACCTGTATTTGTGATCTCTATTTTACGAATACAGCCATGATAAGCATCTTCGAGACTTAATTCAATCTCCATCTCAAAATCTTCACCACGTGAAGGTTTTTTCTTAGGAGCTTCTTGTTCAGGATTAACAACTTTTTCTTTTTGTTTACCAAAAAACATCTCAAAGAAATCACTAAAACTTTCATCTTTTTTGTTATTAGTGTTGTAAGGGGCTTGAGCAGAGGCTTTGGCTGCGGTAGATTTTTCTCTGAGTTCTTGTTCTTTTTGTTTATAGAAATCAGCAAATGAGCTATAGTTAGAATACATTTTTTGCTGTTTGAAGTTTTGAGATTTATTACCAGAGAATGCATTAGTGGAATTGCTCATATTAGAGTATAAATAGTCGTAGCGACTTCTTTTTGTTTTATCCTGAAGTACCTCATGGGCTTCATTGATTTCTTTAAATTTTTCTTCTGATCCACCTTCAGTATCTGGGTGATATTTTTTAGCTAATTTTTTATATGCGTCTTTTATCTCTTTATCATCAGAGTCTTTTTTTACACCGAGTACTTTGTAATAATCTTTGAAATCCATAAAGCAGTACTAAAGACTATTTCGCTGTGGAATAGACTCTGCTTAATATTATGCCCGTTGCTACTGAAACATTCAGACTTTCAAAAGCTATAGGAATGTGAATTTGAAAATCGCAGTGCTTGAGAATATTATCACTAAGTCCTTTTCCTTCATTTCCTACTAGAACTACTGATTTTTTATCAAAATCTAACTTGTATAAATCTTGTGAATTATCTTGAGATACGTTTGAGCCATAAATCCAAAACCCATTCTTCTTAAGTTTTTCAATGCAGTTAACAATATTAGTAACTCTTACTATTGGTAATTTAAGAGCGGCACCAGCACTAGTACTAATTACAGTATTGTTTACTGGAGAGCCTTTATGCTTAGTGATTACTATCGCATCAACATTAAAAGCGTAAGCTGTTCTAATAATGGCTCCCAGATTATGTGGGTCTTCAATGTTTACTGGTATCAGGATTTTTTGTATTTGTTCTTGTTCTAAGAAGCTTTCTTCGTGAATTGTAATGGGAGCTATCTCTGCAATTACTGATCTATGTTCTGCCCCATTTGCGATACGATCTAGATCTTTCTTCTCTAGTTTAATGATAGGGATTTTTTTTGCACGAGCTTTCTCTTCGATCTCTTGTAAACGTGGATTAGGATGATTGCTTATCCATATTTTATTGATAGATAAATTAGAATCTAAGCACTCGATGACAGCATTTTTACCAAATATTTTTTCTTCATTCACTTTTCTTATTAAGGTGCAGATGCAGGTTCTGCTTCATTCTCTGCTGGAGCTGTATTAGTATCAGTTTCGCTAGCACTAGTATCAATTTTAAAATGTTTAGGTTTTGGTGCTATGCGAGGTTTAGCTTGGTAGTTTGTGTTTTGGTTTGCGCTTTGTTTTTCAGTTTCTTCACGGATACTTCTAAGTTGTTTATCTTCTTTGGATAATTTCTTACGAAGAGTCGAGAACCCACTATCATGTTCTTGTGTTTGACTTGCATCAGTGTCTGGCATAGGTGATACTTCGGTAGGTTCGGTACCTGGTACGAATCTTTTAAATACTGGGTTTGGGGTAGATTCATTAGCTAGCAATCCTGTAAGTGGATCAATAGCTACTAGATTATAGTTACTAGAAAAAGTGAAAGCTCGAGAAGGTTTAGGTTTAGCCTCATAAAGCTGAGTCATATATTCTTTCCAGATCCAAGCTGGTGTACTTCCACCTGTGGCGTATCTAGAATACACTTCATTGTTTCTCTCGTTACCACACCAGACTGTGGTTACATAGTCTGTGGTAAATCCCGTAAACCAAATATCTCTACTACCATCAGCGGTGCCCGTCTTGCCTGCTATAACTCTGCCTGGAATTTGTGCCATAGCTCCTGTTCCGAACTTAACTACATCCTCCATAATGTTTACTAATTGGGCTACATACATCTCAGGCAGACTGTTCTTGGCAACAGGCTTATTTAGCTCCAAAACTCGTCCTTGACTGTCTGTTATTTTACGAATAAGTATCGGATCTATTTCAACACCACCTCTAGCAAACGTTGCATATGCAGTAGCCAGTTCTAATGGGGTTACTGCTTGAGCGCCAAGAGCAAGAGATAAATGTGGTTCAAGTTTGGTCTTGATACCAGCCTTATGAGCTGTATCTATAATGTTGTTCATGCCAGCCTTCATTGCAACTTTAATTGCTGGAATATTTCTTGAGAATATTAATGCTGCTCTTGCAGTAATAGGTCCGTGGAATTCGTTATCAAAGTTACTTGGTTGCCAGTAACCAGATGCTTGCGAGACGTCAGGTATTCTCAGTGGCTCATCTTCAATAATAGTGCTTGGATCTATTACCCCATTCATGAATGCTGTTAAATACACAAACGGCTTGATTGCACTACCAATAGTATGAGGATTAGTTGCTCTATTGTATTGGTATTGCCAGTAATTACCTACTCCCCCTACTAGAACTCTGATTTCAGCAGTAGGTACATCTAGAGTTACAATCGCTCCTTGGTTAATCCCTGCGGCTGCATTTGCAATTCCAGTCTCTAAGGCTCTTTGAGCCAATTCTTGTGCTACTGGATCTAATCCTGTATAAACTTTTAGTCCTTTAGATTTAAGATCGTTACGATTAAAGCGCTTAGTTAATTCTTGTTCGACGTAACTGAAGTAGTAGGGAAATACAGACATATTTCCTTGAGAGCGTTTGAAGTTGATCTTAGCTGCTTTAGCTTTATCATAATCTGCTTTGTTTATATAGCCATGTTCATACATCTTATCTAAGACATAATGTTGCCTATTCATTGCGGCTTCTAAATTCTTGGATAAATAGCTTGGTGCCGTAAGTAATCCTGCAAGATATGCTGATTCTTCTATATTGAGCCGGGAAGCTGGTTTGGAGAAGTAACGTTGAGCTGCTCTTTCAATACCGTAGGCAAGATTACCGAAATATACTTGGTTTAAATAAAGTTCTAGAATTTTTTCTTTAGAGTATTTAGCTTCTACTTCAAATGCGATTAATAATTCAAGAATTTTACGACTTAAAGTTCTCTTATATCTTTCATCTTCCTTGATGAAAAGGTTCTTTACCATTTGCTGAGATATGGTACTTCCACCCTGCACTACTCTTCCTGCTTTAATGTTAGTCGCTAATGCACGTAACACTGATGTGAGGCTGAATCCAGAGTGATGAAAGAAGTCACTATCTTCTGCTGCTAAAACTGCTTGTTTGGTATAGTCTGAAATCTGTGCAAGTTTAATTACTTGTCTATCTTCTTTACCTTGCAGCACTCCAACAAAGCTATCTTTATAGTCATAAATTTCAATACTGCCAATGGGTTGATAATCCTCCAGACTTGAAAGATCTGGAGCTCCCATGATTGCTCCTAGTACTGGTACTACTACCCTTAAACTTAAAGGTATGCCAATAAAAATCACAAAAATAGCAATAATGATTTTTATGGCAAGATCTCGATTTAATGACATAAACAGGAATATTCTAACTCAAGAAAGCGACCCTCAGTTAAATTATCTAAAATAATAATATTCTGGATAATATTGTTCAACTCCTGATACTTTTTCAATGCTAGATTACTAATCCTTATTCTATAGATGTCTATGACTTCATTGCCTAAGGCCTTGACCATTTCCCTTATTTGTCTTTTATAACCTTGTTTCAATATAGTAGTAAATTGCTTAGCTTGAATTTTTTTTATATTGCATGGCATAGTTGTGACAACTTCCATACCATCTTCTAGTGTGATTTTTACTCCACTTGCAAACTTATCCAAAAATATATTATCCAGGTTGTCTCTGCAAGTTACTAGATATTCTTTCTCGTGTTGATGTTTAGGATGAGTTAATTTCTGCGTCAAGTCTCCATCGTTAGTAAGTAGTATTAATCCTCTAGAGTCTTTATCTAATCTACCGATAGGATAAATCTTATGAGATATGATTTTTTCAATTAAACCCTTACTAAGAGATTGATCTGGATTGGCTAATAAGTAATCAATAATATTATCGGGATCTTCTTCGCTGCAAGTACAGACCACTCCAGGAGGTTTATTGAAAGCAATATATATTTTCTCGATATTGGTTTGTTCTTGAAAACTTAACTCTTGGTCACGATATTTAATATGATCCCCAGCTTGCAGCAATTGTCCAAGCTTAGCACTAACACCATTAACTAAAACCTCACCATCAGTGATGGCTTGATCGATCTCTCTTCGAGAGCCGAGTCCTTGGTTTGCTAAGTATTTGTTGATGCGCATTGTAGTTTGTTCAGAATGTTCTAATGACAAAAGCTCCAATGATTATTTATTCCATCATAAATCAGTATGCCTAATGCAAGAAAGTCTCTACCAATTAAAGCATCATATGGTTGCTCTTCCAAATGAACTCCACATACTTGTAGATTGAAGGGAACATCACCCGTTGCTTGAAAGAAGATGGTGACATCATATAAAAATTGTTCTGATCTACCGCTTGGCGTGAAAATGGTTTTTTTATCATGAGGGACTAATCCTAGTTCCTCAGCAATTGTTACGTCAACGCAAGTATTTGTGCATCCTGTGTCTATCAATCCATGTACTTGTTTGTGAGGAATTTGCTTATTTTCTTTTTGAAAAATCTGAATAATAGGAATTGGCGGCATGACAGTCACGTTCATGTATGGACCATCTATTTGTAAATTATTAGAATTTTGACTCGTTATAGACACAGTTTCGCGATGCTCATGATAGCACGCCCATTCTATGTGCCGACTTGTCCGAATACAAGTGGCTTACTAAAATTCAATACAGTATTTTGTTCATTGATATCTCTTACGAGAAATGGTTGATTCCCATACTTCTCAATACCTTGTTTAAGAGCATCCTGCCTATTAAGCCATACTCCCAAAATTTCTTTATCCTTAATTACCACAAACCCACCCTGAGGATTTACCTGTTTTAATGAAGGTAAATTTTCTTTTAAAGTTTTAAGTTCCTGTTCAAACATACAAGCTGTACCTATTATACCCTGATTTGGATTGTGTTTGGGTTAAAATTTAGCTTCTATTTGGCTTATACTTAAAACATGTCCGATCTTTCTGAACAAACCTATGATTTAAATGAACTTAAGCTTCGTTACTCTTCACTAAAGGAGTATCTTTGACCAAGAAGAGGTCAAAAAAGAGATAGCAGATTTAGAAGCTGAGATGTCTGCGCCGGGGTTTTGGGATGATACCAATGCTGCACAAGCCAAATCACAAACTCTTGCACAAAAGAAAAATCAATTAGGACAATTTCAAAGTTGGAACAAGCGTCTACAAGATATCTTGGATATGGAAGAGTTTCAATCCTCTTCTTCTGATAATGAAGAGAAGCTGCAATATCAAGCAATGATTTTAGATGAGTATTTGTCTTTAAGTAAAGAATTTAAGGTTTTTGAATTTCAAAAAATGATGTCAGGTGACTATGATAAGTCTGATGCCATAGTTTCTATTAACGCAGGTGCCGGTGGTACGGACGCGCAGGACTGGGCGGAAATGCTGCTTCGGATGTATACTCGTTGGGCAGAGAATTACCGAAGTTATACTGTTGAATTGTTAGAACGTTCTGATGGAGAGGAAGCTGGGATTAAATCAGCTACTATAAAGGTGACTGGTCCTTATGCTTATGGATATTTAAGTGCAGAGAAAGGTGTGCATCGTTTAGTACGTAAATCTCCGTTTAAATCTTCTGCTGACTCTAGGCAAACGAGCTTTGCTGGTTTAGAAGTTACGCCAGTAGTAGCTGATATGTCTAAGATCATTGAGCTTGAGGAAAAAGATCTTGAGATAGATACAATGCGTTCTGGTGGTGCTGGTGGACAAAACGTTAATAAAGTAGAAACGGCAGTGCGTGTTAAACATATACCAAGCGGCATAGTGGTGAAATGTACTCAGCAGCGTAGTCAGATGCAGAATAAAGCTAGTGCTTTAGACCTTATTCGTTCCAAGCTACTTGCAATTAAAGAAGCTGAGCAAAAAGCCAAAATTATTGAGCTTAAAGGGGAATCGGTATCTGCTTCTTGGGGAAACGCTATAAGATCCTATGTTCTAGATGAAGGTAGGGTGAAAGATGTTCGTACTAAATATGAGACTCGTGATGTGGAATCTGTTCTAAATGGCGATATTGATGCTTTTATAGAGGCATATTTAAGACAAGAAGCGAAGTAAAGTGTCCAAGTGGCTTAGTGACAGGGTGGCTGAGTAATAAAATGAGTAACTATTTAGATACTTAACTGAACCTTAACTTACTTATGTTTATCTATGTCTAAGCATGGTAAGGCCTTCTCAGCTTCATCATGGGGGAAGAGGACAGGAGAAATAATATAATGGCAGCGATTAACTCAACATTACAGTTAGCAAAGATTAGGAGTCAGATTGACACTCAGCAACAGATTGTCGCTGATTTAGAGTCTGCATTGCAAGCCTCTATTTTAGGATCCCCTAACAGTCTTACACAGGGATCACTTGGAGATATAGTTGATGATGTCCAAAAAACCTATGACAGTGTCGTAGGCGGTAGTTTTTTAGGAGCCGCTTTTAAAAGAGGTGTTGAGGAGTTCGTTAAAGATGCTAGTGGTAAAGTGCCTGATATGCACAAGATCGTACCAGAGCAAGATGTTATAAGAAGTATGCTTTATCAAGCAAGAGCACTTCTTGGTGAATTGAGAGTTGAAGAGCAGGGTTGGAATATAGAAGTACAAGAAGAAAAGGCTCGTAAAAAAGAATTAAATGAATTTGCTAAAGGCTAATCTATAGATTTATATCTCATAACCTTTCATTAGTATTTTAAGTTTTTGTAATACCTTCATATGTAACTGTGAAGCTCGTGATTCAGAGACTCCCAGTACTTCACCAATCTCTCTAAATGTAAGCTTTTGATAATGATATAAGGCTACTACTATTCTCTCTCTTGGATTGAGTGAGTCTATTGCTTTAGCTAATTTATCTTTTAATATATTCTGATCAGTGTATTCTTCTTGGCTTTGATCTTCAGAAGCAAGGTTATCTACTAAGGCAACTTTAGATTCTTCAAAAGGTCTAGTAGCTTCTGTTGAATCTAATGAGAAAATAAGTGCACTAGCTTCAGTCTTGATCTGTCTTAAATCTTCGGAGTCTATATTAAGAGCTGTTTTAACTTCAGTATCATTAGGAGCCCTACCGAATTGTCTTTCAAGCTTGGCTACTGCTTCATTAAAGCGTTTAACCCTTGTTCTACCTGTTCTACTTAGGAAGTCTCTTGATCTTAAGAAGTCAAGAATCTCTCCTCTTACTCTATTAATCGCAAAAGTTTCAAAGGAGCATTTTTGCTGAGGATTAAATCTATCTACAGCTTCTATTAAGCCAATAGTACCGTAACCTAGTAAATCTTCTCTATCAAAGTCTGCTGTTTCGATATATGGAAAACGACCAATGACCCAATTAACAATATAGGCATAGCGTCTAATAAGTTGCTCTCTAATTTGGCCAGGTTTGTTTTGAGTGGTGTAGCGATTCCAGATGCGCATAGACTCCTCTCTGTCGCGCACATTAGCGGGGGCAATCTGAGCAAGAGTCTGAGAGTCTACTGGACTCTTCCTTGCTGAAGCTATTATTGGATCGTTGTCTATGGTTTTTTTCATCATTTATATCTTTTTTTTTAAATTACCTGTAACTTTGCTTGTCTAATTGCTATCTGTTCTTCTATGTATCTTTTTCGCTCATCTCTTTTTCGTTTTATGTCACCGAGTCTTTTTCTTTGCATATGAGCCCCTGAAACACTCCCAAGGCAATAACCAACTAAAGCGAACACCAATGAGACTAAGAAGCTTTGATAGAGAGCTTCCAGAATTTGAATACTGATGGCATCTTTAGTAGCGATTGAGCAGGTATAATGGATTGCTAGAGATAGTGACCACGCAAGGATTGCAAGCTTCACAGAAATATTTCTATACGCCTTAAGTTCACTCATCAATGTTTCTTTGAGTAATCCTCCGCTTTCTAATATGCCTTGTGTTGCCAAATTAAACTGTCTCCAAGGGGTTTATTCCAATAAAGGCTATATGTGGTAAGTCCCTCTTATGCATGAAATTTTCAAGTAAAAATCCAATAATAGAACTACTAATCTAGTCCTAAAGTCCAGTTAATGAGCTATTTAGATTAATCACAATAGAGAGGAGGGCTGATTATGATTATGGTGAGGTAAAGGATTAGAACTAACTGCTTATTTATATTTTTATTTAAAATCCCAATTTAGGAAGGGAAAGTGGGTTCCGCCGCTTCGCGGCGTTTGCGCTGCGCGCGGCTGAATGAAAGAAATTATTTAGTAGTCCGCAGGGCGAACCGCGCCGAAGGCGCGGAACCACAATATAAATAAAATCTAGAAATAGAATTGATAAGGCGATGATTAGAAGGATTGCTTATTAATCTATAAATAATAATGGTGTTAAAAAGCCGTCTAGGATTACTATTCCTACTATGACTAAAGCTGTGGCCTTAGTAGTCGTGAGTCCTACTTCTTTAGCTCCTCCACTACAATTAAGTCCCATAGTAACGCTTATTAATAATGCATAAAGGCAAAATACTTCAGTCTTGATTAATGGATAAAAATATTCTTTAAGACCTATATTCGCCCATGCAGAGTCGAGAAATTCTGCAAACTCTAGATTGATTACTAACTTAGCGACTAGCATTCCAGCAAACATGCTAACCATGGCTGCTATAGCAAGTATAAAAGGAGCTAATAGTATAGTTGCTAATACTGTAGGAACTAGTAAGAAATATAAAGGATCAATCTTAAGTACTCGAAGTACGTCAATTTGTTCTGTGACTTTCATAGTCGAGATTTCCGCTGTAAGTGCTGTACCACATCTGGCTGCTATCGCAAAGGCAATGAAAGTAGGAATAATTTCGCGCAGGTTAGCTAATGCAATAAGCGCACCTACTAGTTCTCTACCGCCATGTTTAGTTAATTCAATTGCAGTATTATAAGTTAGTATCATACTTGCTAGTGAACAAAGAGCTATAACCATTAATATGGATTCATAGCCAATGAATAATAACTTAGAGACTAATTGCTCTTTTTGGATTTCACCACGGATTATATATCTAAAAGATTTAAGTAAGTATAAGATCGCTGATCCTAAAACCTCCAGGAAATTAGCTTTGTCTGAGGGAGTGGTAGTTAGATTTAACACTGATGCTATAAAATTGTAGCGTATTCCCTGAAACTCAAGTTCATCATATAATAACTTAAGGTGCCAGACAAAAAGCACAATTACATAACTCACAACCATATTTCATTAAGTCAAGGCTCATTTTATAGCTGCTTCTTAGTGTTGGTTTTGTTTTGTTTGGCTTTGCCTTCTTTTGCAGAAGCGGAGGAAAATTATCAAGGTTTAGTATCTGAAATAAGAATTAGTGGTAACAGACTAGTAGATGATTCTGCAATCATTGAACAAATAAGGACTTATCCAGGTCGGTCGTTTTCTAGAGATATAGTGATTGAAGATCTTAAGCGGATCAATGAGATGGGTTATTTTGTTGCTAAAAGTGTTGAAGCCAGACCTTACCAAAAACCAGACGGCAGCATAATTCTAGAATATATTGTCGTAGAGAATCCTCCTATCACTGATTTAGTAGTCTATGGTAATACTTTGGTAGGAGAACTCGATAGCTTCTCTTACTTTAATGGTTTGGTCGGGAAACCGGAAAACGCTAAATTAATCTCTGAAAGAATTCAAAAGCTAGAGAGAGAATACTACTCAAAGGGCTATATAGTAGCGAGGGTAAAAGATATAGATTTAGATGAAAGTGGTCTTCTAAAAATTTATATTGATGAAGGCACTATCACTGAAATCCAATATGTTGGTAATAATTTGACTAGAACAAGTTACTTGAAACATATAGTCTCTAATACCCAAGCTAATGAACCATATAATGAAGCTAAGTTTGCTAAGGATTATAAGAAGCTCCAAGGCTCGGGCTATTTTGAAAACGTCACCCGAGTCGTGAAACCTAATGCTGATGGGGAAGGTTACATACTTGAGATCCAGGTAAAAGAGAAGGAGAAATTTACTAGCCTAGGATTAGGAGGTGGTGTTAACTCCTCTGCAGGTTTGTTTGGTAATGCTAATTTCTCTAAGGGTAATATTAAAGGCAAGGGAGAAACTTTAAATATTAATGCCATTCTAGGAAGTGGTTATGGAGCTGGTTCTACGTTTAACACTAATAGTAATCTAGTTCGTACTGGTAGATATACCTCTATTAGTGCATCCTATACTTCTCCGTTCTTTAAAGATAGCGATTATATGCTTAAGGAGTTTATTAATTACTCTAAAGGACCTAATTTTACAGTGGATCTTTCTGAGCAGAGCTTGCTTTCAGCTGGTGCCTCTGTATCTAGAGCTATTGATGATAATCAAAGTATTAGTTATGGAAGCTCTTTAAACTTAATTAATGTGAAGGACAGAGATAGAAAGACTTATATAAATGAAGTGGCTGATAATATTTTAGAGGTAGATCATCTTACTAATAGAGATCTCTTCAATGCAGATCCAGATCAATTTCTTGGTGGTAAGAGAGCTATTGCTCTTGCAGAAGCACGTGCTTTAAGAGACAGCCAGATTGTTAAAGGTAATTTTATAGACTTCACTACTAATTATGCTTATCAAGATTTAGATGATAATTCTAGACCACGAGAGGGTTTTAAGTTTAGAGCGGGTATGACTCCTACACTAGGACGCGGTGATGTAACAAGCTTCACTAAGCTACATGGAAGTGCTACTCGTTTTATACCATTGCCATGGAGATCGACTTTTATATTTAATGTGCGTGGTGATTATGGTCTGCTCGGTACTATTCCACAGTTCTCTAAATTTAGATTGGGGACTAGCACTGGTGTTAGAGGCTATCGCCAATTTACAGAATTAGGTGTGGGTGATAAATTATTGATTTCTACTGCTGAATATAGAACTCCTATATATAATGTGATCCCTCCATTACAGAAATTCAAGCTGCTCAAGAATGTCGACTTTGCTTTATTTGCAGACGCAGGAGTTGTTGGTGGTGATAGTAGATTGAACTTAATTACTGATAGATTATCGCGCGCTGGGGCTGTTGGCTTTGGTATAAGAGTGAATGTCCCATTAGTTGGGGCCTTAAGGTTTGATGTGGGCTTCCCTTTAGTTAAAGCTCTTACAAATAATACGAAATTATATAGATTTAACTTTGGTCCAGCGAATTTCTATTAAATAATTTTCTGATCAAACCCATAAAACTTGGATCGGGTTTGGGTTCCGCGATTTTTTTTAGCTTTCCCTTAATCTTTCAATATATAATACATGTTATTATTAAGCCCTATGTCAAATCAAGATGAATTAAAAGATATTAATCAGGCAATGAGCGAAGACCAGCCAAAAGAAGAAATTACTGAATTAAGTGATGAGGCTAGGATTGCTTTTGCTTTATATCTCGATGTAATGAAAGAAGGTAAAGTAACCAAAGATGGTACTAGAATACCCCCTCTAAATACTCATAAGATCTCTAGATTGGCAGAAGTTAACGCTAAACAAGTATCTAAAGGTTTTGATAGATTGAGAACCAAGGGTTTCCTCAATAATGATGATAATGGTGATTTATATATTCCTGATATTATAGCGTTTGAAGATTGGCTTAAATCAGAAGGTGCTGCCATCGTTTAAGAATATAAGTTTTATTTCTTTTCCGTTAACCAAAGCATAAACTTCATAGTTTATATATACTGCATCATGGCAATATATCAACATGTTCCGTATATAAACCCTGCTGAAAGAATGGCTGACGCAGAGGCTCTCGTCTCCCAGACACAAGCAGATAACGCATTTGCTGAGCAATTACAACAACAAGCAATATTAGGAGTTGGTGATGCGCAAGCAGCAAGACAGTTACTCGCAGTAGTAAGAGAGCTCTTGGGTAATGCAAGAATCAATCAACAATTTTGGATGGAAGTCGCTAAGGCTGACAAAGAAGCTTACAAGAAAGCAAACGAACTTATTAAGAGTACATAAAGGATAGATATGATAACTTACAACAACGCACCGCCAGAAACTAATTACCTGGACTGGGAATTACAAGCAGACTTCAACGATCGTGCATTAAAACAGCTCTCTGCAAGTAACTTTCAGGATATTTTCAATATGACGAAGAGAATTTCTGAAGTTGAAACTAAGATGGGTAAGATTAAGTTTCGTGCTCAGGGTATCGGTGGTATGCTCGGTATCGCTGCTGGAGCTATGGGTGGTCCACTTGGTAGTGTTATCGGATTTGGTGTAGGTAGATCTATTGGTGGATTTGTTGGTAATGCATTGTCTAATAAATACTATGGCGAAGAGCAGATGACTATTAATGAGAACCTATTCATGGCTCGCCAAAGAGACACTCAGATCAAATATATGATTGGTGAATTTGACGGACTTCAAAGCACTCTTGGAACTCTACGTCAGAACGCCATCAACGACGATAAGAAAATCATACAGGACATGATGGTCCTATAGTATTTAACAATTCTCCCTCCCTCCCAAAAATAAAAGGACCAGCTTTCGGGCTGGTCTTTTTATTTGTAGTAATTACGTAACTATTCAGATCTTTATGTATATTTCTATTTTATCCCTAGAACCGGGATGGGGTGGGGTTCCGCCGCTTCGCGGCGTTTGCGCTGCGCGCGGCTTAATATAATGAATTATTTAGCAGTCCGCAGGACAAACGCGCCGAAGGCGCGTAATCACAACATAAAATGAAATTTAGATAAATCAATGATTATTTGATTAGCTGAGTAGTTACGTAATTATTTCTTTGGATAATTTAAAGGTTGATTTAATTCATCAACAGGCCCAATGTAATCCTTGCGTAGCGGGAATCCTTCCCATTTATCTGGGTTGAGTATTCTAGTGAGATTAGGATGTCCTTCGTACTCTATGCCAATCATGTCGTAAGCTTCACGTTCTTGCCAATTAGCACTTGCAAATATATCTGTAAGGCTTGGCACTATTGGTTTATTACGCGGTACTGTTACTTTCAATGCTACAGCGGCTCTAGCCGAACCATCTATACCAAGATTCTCTAATCTAGTGATAGATTGATAACCATCTTTAACTTCAAGTGCTGTTATAAAATTTAAGAAATCTAACTTTTTAGATTTCTTAAGATCTTTACAAGCTTGCACTAAGTCCGCTGCTTCTATTGCAATCATCTCTGTGCCACTCTTATCGTTGCCAAGAGCTTTGATCTTAAGACCTTTTTCTTTTAGAAAATTTCCAAACTCACCAAATTCTATAGCTGGAGTTTCTGCTGCTACTGCTGCTGTTTCTGACATAATCTATAGAATAACATTGGAATAGAATTTGTTGTATGTATTAATAGATTAGATTGTTACATGTTGCCACTGGAAAGAAATTCATCTGGGGTCATTACTGGAAGTTTAGACAATTTAAAGTCTTTTTTGTTACGAGTAATGATGCAATCTACTTTTCCTCTTAAAGCGGTAAAATATTGAACAGCATCTTCAAAATCCTTAAATTCTGAGTTTAAAGCTAAGTCAATTTCTTCATTATTGGAAGCAATAATATCAATGATTGATCTTAATTTAGTCAAGTTAGCCTTAACTTGTTTTGGAGGCGCTTGTTGAGATAGAAAATAATTAACATTAGTAAAAACTACTGCAGAAGAAAATGCTTTTAATCTTTCTCTATAGGCAAGTTCTAAAATTTTAGCGGAAGATTCATAAAATGATTTTCTAGCCAAGAAAAAATCCAAAATTACATCAGAATCAATAAAAACTTTTCTCATTACCTGTTACCATATTTTTTTTGAATGGCGGCTTTAATTTCTTTTTTATAATTACCAGAGGTCTTGATATTTTTAAATGCACCTCCCATCTCCGCAACTATGCCTGTGGGAGTAATATCTTCCTTAGAATCAGAAACTAATAATAAAAAATAATTTTCAACTAAATCTGAAATATTTTGGTCTGTTTTAGTTGCATATTTCTTAACCCTTTGTATTATATTTTCATTAATACTCAAAGTCAATTTCTTGTTCATACGTATAATTATACCATTTTCGTACGTACAGTAAACTTCCCTAACCTAATTTAAATAGAAATTTATATATATTTATATATTGTGCCTTCTATAATTATTTGTTATTGTCTTGAGCTATGGAGTTAATATCATTGCAGGGATTGGGTAAAGTTTTTAG
Source organism: uncultured Gammaproteobacteria bacterium (assembly GCA_964512985.1). Taxonomy (GTDB): domain Bacteria; phylum Cyanobacteriota; class Vampirovibrionia; order LMEP-6097; family LMEP-6097; genus CAYPGT01. Next base: position 45,281 of record CAZELI010000002.1, read on the forward strand.
TCATTTGGCAAAAACTAACCCTATTTTAGTTCAGGATTTTCGCGATAATGTCCATCAGGTATCCGCTATTCTAAAAGCACCGCCTGCTCATCAAAGAGACCCTGCGCCAACTGCTAAATTTTTATCAGAACTTTTTAAGCCTCGTGAGGGTTGCCCCTTTGTCGGAATTTCTAGTAGCTTATTAGATGGTAGTACTAGGTATTTCTCTAACTTTAACCCAATAAAATTAAATTCAATATATCTTGATAATCCAAAGTTGTTTCTAGACAATGAAAATCTTCTTAAGAGAGTTATTAGTATAACTGTTGATCATAAAAATGATAAGCATAGTTATTTTCACTTTCATTTGGGAGATGATCAAGCTTGTTGTCTTGAAGTTACGGAGTTGAATAATCAAACGGATCCTTATCAGGCGGCAACTGTTTGTCTTAATAAAGGTACGGAAGTTAAGGTTGATATAGAACATGGTCCAGCAGTTTCGCTAGCTGATAGTAATTTATCGAGATTGTTGATTATGAAAGATTCTTTATTGCTCCAACGAGAGCTTGCTCAAGCTAACTAATTATTAGCCCAGTCTCTTCATCTACATCTCTAGTCTTGTTTTCGTGGGCGATAGCGATAGCTCTACGCTCTGCAAGCTTCTCACGACGGATCTTGCGTTGGAGTGTGAAGAGCCCATGTAATAAACCTTCTGGACGAGGCGGGCAGCCAGGTACATAAACGTCTACAGGAATAATTCTATCTACACCCTGTACTACTGAATAGCTGTCATGAAACATGCCACCAGTAATGGTGCAAGCTCCCATAGCGATAACGTATTTAGGTTCTGGAAGTTGTTGATAGAGTCTTACTAAAGCAGGTGCCATTTTACGAGTAATGGTTCCAGCTGTAATGATCAGGTCTGCTTGTCTTGGTGTTGCGCGAAATACTTCTGAACCAAATCTAGAGATATCAAACTTAGACATACCCACTGACATCATCTCGATAGCACAGCAAGAAGTACCAAAAGTAAGCGGCCAAACACTATTAGATCTAGCCCAATTATAAATACTATCTAGGAAGCCACCAACAGTAGTGACAATTAAGTTCTCCTTCAAGCCTTCAGGGACTACCAGATCCGTGCTTGGAGGAGGGGTTACCTTGCTTTCTGAAAATAGCTCTTGAATATTAGCCATATATATAAATTATAGCAATTTAGGGTTTATGGCAAGTGCAAGGTGTTTTGTTGCATAATAATATTCAAGTGCAAACAACAACTAAACCCACCTTATTATTAATTGATGGCAGTAATTTAGCATTTCGCATGTATTTTGCTCTAGAGATGAGTAATTTACGTGATTCTCAGGGTAAGCCAACTTGGGCAGTATATGGAACGCTTAAAGCTTTATTTGATGTTATTGAGTTTGCTAAGCCAAGTGCCGCCGCTGTAGCGTTTGACCTACCTGAGCCTACTCATAGACATGTGATTTTTGATGAATATAAGGCAAACCGTCCTGATGAGATGCCAGATGATTTACAGTTGCAATGGGAAGTTATTAAAGAAAGCTTTCGTCGTTTCCATATACCAGTACTAGAAGAGCCTGGCTATGAAGCAGATGACCTTATTGGGATTATGGCCAAAAAGGCTGAGCGAGAGGGTTACCATGTGGTAATACTTTCTGGTGATAAAGATCTATTCCAATTAATTAACGAGAATATAGAGATGGCTGTACCACAGCGCGGTGGTGGTCTGGAGATATTTACACCCGAGCATGTGCTTGAGAAGATGGGCGTACATCCTTATCAAGTCCCAGATTATAAGGGCATTGCTGGAGACAGTTCTGACAATATTCCTGGAGTGAAAGGTCTAGGTCCTAAAGCTGCTACTACTTTACTTGGGGCTTATAAAACACTTGAAGGAATTTATGAAAATATCGATAAAGTAGGACCACCGAAGACTAAGGAGAAGCTTGTTGAGCAAGAAGATTCAGCGCGTATGTCTAAGCATATAGCAACGATTATTCTTGATGCTTCAGGTGTGAAAAATACCGATCTTACTCTGAGTCATTGCCATCTTGATATGCCTCATACTGATAATTTAATTCAGTTTCTAAAAGATCTACAATTTTTCTCAATACTTAAACGTTTACCCATGATACTTAAGCCTTTTAATAATGGTGAGATGGCAAAAGTAGACGTTGGAGATCTTCCTGAAATGGTTGGTAATTCCAGCTTCGCTAGCGCTTCGCAGGACAAGCAAAGATCCGCAGCAAGCAGTGAACAATCTGACTATGAACCTGTGGATAGAAGGGTTGTAAGTGATCCTAAGAATTTAGATAAATGGGATACGGTAGAAAAAGAGATCACAGATTTAGAAGTCAAGCCTTTTATTATTATCGATGAAATAGGTTTAAATTCTTTAATTAAAGAATTAGAGCTAGTGGATTTCTATGCTATAGACCTAGAGACAGATGGACTAAACACACTTAATTGTGAGATAGTTGGTTGGGCGCTAGCTTATGGAACTAAGACTTTTTATATACCAGTACTACACCAGGGGGTAAAACAGTTAAGTCCTAAACTAGTTATAGAAAAACTTCGAATAATACTCGAAGATTCAAGCAAATTACAGATTATTCAAAATGCTAAATTCGAGCAAAAAATACTTAAGCGCTTAAGTATTAAAACCCATAGTAACTTCTTTGATACTATGCTTGCAAGCTATGTCGACAACCCTTCTAATAAACATGGACTCAAGATTCAATCTAAGAGAATCTTTGCGCAGAGAATGATTGAGTATGAAACTCTCACTGGTACAGGTCGTAAACAAATTACTATTGATCAAGTGCCTTTGGATAAGGTTGCAGCTTATGCTGCCGCTGATGCTTATATGACTCTTAAGCTCTATGATTATTATTCTACTAAGCTTGATGCACGTGAACAGAAGCTGCTGAAAGAATTAGAGTTTCCTCTTGTAGAAGTACTTCGAGATCTTGAGTTAGCTGGAATTAGTTTAGATGTGGGATTTCTGAAAGACTTAAGCGTCGATATTCGCCAGAAGATTAATATTGTTGAGAAGCAAATATTTGAGCATACTCTAGAAGTGTTTAATATATCTTCTCCTAAACAACTAAGTACCATTCTTTATGAGAAGATGAAGCTGCCTACTGTTGGTAAGAAAACTAAAGCTGGAGGCTATTCTACAGATATGGGTACACTCGAGACTATCTTACAAGATTATGAACTTGACGCTAAGCAAACTCAATTAATAAATGACATAGTTGAATACCGCACTCTGACTAAATTAGCTTCTACTTATATAGATAGCTTACCGACACTGGTTAGTAAAGAAACCAATAGATTACACTCGGACTTTAATCAAGTGGTTACTGCTACTGGTAGATTGAGTTCTAGTAATCCTAATCTCCAGAATATTCCTATTAAATCAGAATATGGTAGAAAGATTCGTAGGGCTTTTGTTGCTTGTGATGCTGATCATGTGCTTATAAGTGCAGATTATTCACAAATAGAACTGAGAGTATTAGCGCATATGGCAAATGAACCTGCCCTTATAGAAGCCTTTAGTCAGGGACAGGATATACATAGTAGAACTGCCATGGAGATCTTTGGAATTACAGAAGATCAGGTCACTAGTGATCAGCGCCGTGTCGGTAAGACCCTTAACTTCGCTCTAATTTATATGCAGGGACCTTATGCTACAGCTAAACAGCTAGGTATAACAATGTCTGAAGCGAAAGGGTTTATTGATAAGTATTTTAATGCTTTCAAACATATCAAACCCTTTATGGATACGACGCTTAAGGCTGCTCACGAGAATGAATATACCGAGACTATGTTTGGGCGTCGTCGCTACTTCCGTAATATTAATAGTCCTAATAAAGCTCTAATGAAGGAAGAAGAAAGACAAGCTTTTAATGCTGCGCTTCAAGGTACAGCTGCTGACATCATGAAGCAAGCGATGATTAATCTTTATTTCAAGCTAAACCAGAAGCAGCTTAAATCACAGATTATTCTTCAGGTACACGATGAATTGATCTTAGAAGTGCCGAGAGATGAGGTAGATGAAGTTAAAGCTTTGGTAGTTCAAGAGATGTCTAATGCAGCTAAACTCAATGTACCACTTAAGGTAGATATTGGTGTAGGAGAGAATTGGTTAGACTGTGATTAGACTACTAATAAACTCTTCGATTGAAATTTTGGTACTTACAAACCTCAACCCTAAGCCATCCCAGGTATAAACTAATTGTTGAGTATTGCCAGCATCTACCCAGCAATAGACCTTAATCTCACTGGCATCAATAGTGCGCTCTAGAATTAGTTCAAAACTTGGATCTGCTGGTTCAAAGCGATAACTCTGAACATCTGATTCTAAGAAGGATTGAATACCGCTGGTGAAAGCTTCAAGTTCATTGTATGGTTCAATCGATAATGCAAATTTACCTATCTCACCAATGGTTCCTAAAGCAGTAATTGCCTGGCGGTTTTTAGAGGAGAATTTATAAGTCTCTTGCCCCATATGAAAAACTATTTCATAATTTAACCAAGTAGCCTTATCAATAGAAACTCTTTCAAGTAAATTAAACTCTAGGCTTACTTTAGAATTAGTATCATTATTGTCGTTGGTACAATGAAGTGTGGGCATTATTTCAAAATCTCTTCCGCTACTAATCTTGCAGTATTGTATCCGCTAAGCTTACTCTTTAATTCAGACAAATCAGTTTTAATTTTCTGGTAATAAGCACTATAAGCTCCGTTCTTTTCAAACCAAGACTCTGTTTCTGTTACAAAGTTTTTAACGTTAGCCTCATACTGTAAAAATTCTTTAATTATATACTTACCTGCAATAATATTAGCTAAGCCAGCCATAGTGATAGTTCTGAAACATAGATAGAGAAGGTAATTGAATAAATTAGACCTGTAACTAAGGAAGTAAGGAGTAGTATAAAGTGCGGCTTCTAGTGTTACTGTTCCTGAGCAAAGCCAGAGTGCATCAGCGGCTGAGAGTAATTTATGATTAGAACTGAGCATATCTTGTGATTCTAATATTTCGATATGATGACTTTGTTTTCCTTCAAGTGCCATATTTAAAGGTGTTTTAAGCCCACATTGCTCTAGAAGTGATTTACTTATCGTTGGAGCTTTAGCTAGGATAAATCTAAAATTAATTTCTGGGTTTCTTTTAATTAACTGCTCTGATGCTTGAATCATTAGTGGAAGCATTTCTTTGATTTCCGCTTTGCGACTGCCAGGAAATAATCCTATTAATGTTTGAGTGGCTGAGTGGCTGGGTGCTTGGGTGACTGTATTGATTGATAGCCCTCTTCTATATTGGATTTCACCAAATTGCCTCAGAAATTCTTCTTTATTGATTGGTTTAGCAAGCGAGTCTAAGACTGGGTTTCCTACGTATTTGTATGGAATGCCAGATTTCTGATAGAGCTTTTCTTCTAAGGGTAAAGTACAAAGAACTTTATCTATATATTTCTTGATGTTATTGATACGCCAAGGTCTAGATGCCCAGATTTGGGGTGCGATAAATTCTATGATTTTAATTTCAGAAGATTGTTTTTTAATTGCTTGAGCGAGTTGTAAATTAAATCCACCATAATCTACAAGTAAGACTATATCTGGCTTCCAGTTTATAATTTCTGTCGCTATTTCTTGTTTCAGTGAAAGTATGGTAGAGATATTGGCGATAACTTCACTGATACCAGAGAAACCATAATCTCGGTAATCTTTAATTACTTTCACTCCTAGTTCTTCTAGTATCTCTGAGCCAAAGGCTCTAATCTCTGCTTCTGGACAGAGTTTGAAGATTTCTATTACAACTCTAGAAGCATGACTCTCGCCGCTTAACTCCCCGCATGAAATAAATACTTTTGGTTTAGTCATGACTTTCCTGTGAGGGTTGAGCGTATGTTGCGGCTATATTGCGCATCATAGTAAACGTATTCATAAAACCATTAGCCCGCGATGCTGTTAAGGTTTGACTTAAGCCCATACCCTCAATGAATCCAGGGTCAATTCTTAGGATCTCGTCAGGACTATAACCACTCATGCCTTCTACTAAAAGAGCTAGTAATCCAAGTACTAAGTGTGAATTCGACCAACCTTCATAAAATATTAGATTATCCTGAAATTTTCCTCGTATATAGGTGAGTGAGGCGCAGCCTTTTACTTGGTTTTCTTCGGTCTTATATTCTTCTGGATAAGGGGCTAGTTTCTTGCCAAGCTGAATAATTCTTTCAAAGCGTTTAGTCTTATCATCGATCTTCGCGAATTGTTGATAGCGTTTTTCTAGGGTAGGGGTTAATTTATATGGATTATCCAAGATTTGTTTCGGCATCAACATCGATGGCTACATCATCCCAGTGATTTGTTGCCTTTTTACTCCCGGATTTAAATATTAGCTTATCTTTGAACCTATTTTTCAAGTTAACAAAAACCTCTTTAATTTTACGTTTAACTTCAAAATCTTCACTTAATGATACAAAGGTACTCGGTCCAGCCTGCATTTCGACATCTAATAAATCTCCCAAAGCTTGAAATAATGCTCTGAACTTGATTCTATCAAAACTATAATCTCTAAACGTTATCTCATGACTTAAGTCAAAGGCTTCCATAAACTGTAATATTTCTGCTGTACTAATAGTTCGGTCAAATTTAATTAAATTGCGTAAGGAAATAGGTAGATTTTCGAATTCTTCCAGACTATAGTCATAAGCAAGGATTTCCTTTAAACGCCTTCCTTTAATAATGCGCCTGATATCCTTCCTGAGTTCATAGAGGTAGCGACTATTAATTAATTGAGAGACTGCTCCATAGTATTGGCTTTGTGGAGTGACTGACTCCACAGCGAGTGGAGTTACTGGTCTAATATTACTGATAGGCTGTATTGATCTTATGTAATGATTATTAATATGTGGTGTTTTAAGCGAATTACGCTCAGGATGATGACCAGAATTAAAATTATGGGGAAGGATATACATAATAAGAGGTTCCTGAGACAAGGCTAAATTTGCATAAAATTACGCTTTCTTAGAGACGAAAGTTAAGCTTTATTGTTCTTCCTATGTTAAATTTATTTTAATGGTGGCATAGCCAAGTGGTAAGGCAGAGGTCTGCAACACCTTTATCCCCAGTTCAAATCTGGGTGCCACCTCCATTATCTTGAGTGACAGCTGCGATTATTATTATGCAAGAACTAGAAGCCATAAGTCCAATAGACGGTAGATATAGAAAGAAAGTTGAATCACTTAAAACCTATTTTAGCGAAGCTGCTTTAATTCAATATAGAACTAGAGTTGAAATCGAATATTTAATCGCTTTATCAGAAACTAAGGGTTTAAACCTTAGGGCTCTTACTCAAGCTGAAAAAACTCAATTAATTAATATCTATAAGAACTTTACCCTTGCTGATGCCGAGATGGTAAAAGACAAGGAAGCTATCACTAATCATGATGTTAAGTCTGTAGAGTATTTTCTCAAGGAAAAGCTCACGGGTACTTCACTTGAAGATATCGTGGAGTGGATACACTTTGCACTTACTTCAGAAGATATCAATAATCTTGCTTACGCTTTAATGCTTAGTGAGGCTATTCATAATGAAATAATTCCAGCAATGCAAAATCTCGTATCTATAATTGATGGATTTGCTGATGCTAATAAATCTGTGTCTATGCTAGCTAGAACACATGGTCAATCTGCTTCTCCGACTACATTTGGTAAAGAGATGAAGGTCTTCAGCGCAAGATTAACAAGACAATTAGAGCAGCTTCAATCTTATAAAATTCTTGCTAAATTAAATGGTGCAACTGGTAACTATAACGCTCATATGATTGCATTCCCTAAGATTAATTGGACAAAATTCACTTGTAAGTTTATTGATAAGTTAAACCAGGATTTAACAATTAAACTTGAAACTAATTTATTAACGACACAGATTGAGTCTCATGATACTTATGCTGAATTATTTGATATAATTTCTCGTTTTAATACTATTCTTATTAGTTTTAATCAAGACATTTGGCGTTATATTAGTGATAACTGGGTATCCCAGAAACCTAAAGCCGGAGAAGTTGGTTCTTCAACTATGCCGCATAAGGTCAATCCTATTGACTTTGAGAATAGCGAGGGTAATCTTGGACTGGCTAATGCCTTATTCGGTTTCTTTAAATCTAAATTACCTATTTCTAGACTGCAACGTGATCTAACAGACTCGACTGTCGTTCGCAATATGGGAGTTGCATTAGCTTATTCTTTAATTGCATATCAATCTGCTATTAAGGGACTAAGTAAAGTTTCTGTGAATGAAACTAAGATTAAAGAAGCTCTATATGATCATCCAGAAGTTATAGCTGAAGCTATCCAAACTGTAATGCGTAGAGAAGGGAAAGCGGTTCCCTATGAGCAACTTAAAGAGCTTACTCGTGGTAAAAAAATTACTCTAGATGATTTTCAGAAGTTTATAAACGAACTTGATGTAAATAAAGAAGTAAAAGCTGAGTTACATGCAATTAGTCCTGAGAATTACATAGGAATTGCTGTGCAATTAGTGTCTGAGTGATTGTCATTTACTCGTTTTTCCTCTAACCATAGCAATAGTTCCAGTTCTGGATACTTCCTTGATGCCATAAGGTCCGAGGATTTGAATAATTGATGAGATCTTCTCATTGTCACCAACGGCTTCTATAATAATAGAATCATCAGCTACATCAATAATGCGTGATCTGAATAGAGATGCAATTTCTATAATCTCACTACGATTAGCTCTAGAGGATACTTTAATCAATGCAAGTTCTCTATCTATAAAGCTTTGTGCAGAAAGATTAGATACTTTAATGGTGTTGATTAATTTATAAAGTTGCTTTTGAATTTGTTCAACATCAGCGATATCAGTAACTATAACCATACGGCTAAGACCATCCGTCTCCGAAGGACCAACAGTAATACTGTCTATGTTATAGCCGCGACGACTAAACATACCAGAAATCCTAGCTAGGACACCCGATTCATTTTCGACCAAAACTGATAGTACGTTGCGCATAGTCCAGTATTACTTACCCACTGGAGCATTTATAATAGCATTTTTGAATTTATTCTACTCTAATTCTGTCGACAACTGATACTACTCCAGGTAGTTCACTAACTACTCTTAATGCAAGCTCTTTCTCTGAGAAGTTGTCCACTGTGCCAGATAGGGTTACATTGCCATCATCTACTTTGAAGCTTATATCATCGTCTAACTCGTTCATACTATCGATTTTACTGTCGACATCATTACGGATAGTAGTATCATCCTTAGACACTCTAGGGGTTTGCGTTGTAGTTACTCTAGTTTCTTTGTATGAATAAGATGATTTCTCTTCTTCGTCATTAGCTTTTGCACTGTGGCTAATTCCTAATGTTAAGCAAAGAATACTTGCTATTGATAGTAATTTTGAAATTTTCATTTTGTTCTCCTTCTTGAAATTGTTGTTATATAATTTATTATTTATCAAATTATTTCAATACTAATTATTATAGCACAATTAGTTGATTGAAACATTTTTATTTTTCTTCGATTAAATCTACTCGTAGTTGGTGGCGCCCGCCAGCAAACTCGGTATTAAGCCAAGTGTTTACAATACTTTCAGCAAGTTCTTTATCAATAAATCTTGCTCCCATAACTAAAATATTAGAGTCATTATGTTCACGGCTTAATTTAGCATATTCAACAGAAGTACAAAGCGCTGCTCTAATGCCTTCATGACGATTAGCAGCCATACTCATACCAATGCCACTGCCACATACTAAAATACCCCTAGCCTTAGTTGCTAAGACTTCCTTGGCGACTTGATGAGCATAGTCGGGATAATTTACAGAATCAAGTGAATTACAACCTAAGTCTTTAACTTCATATTTATTATTCTGTAGATAGTTCTTAATATGCTCTTTCAGTTCGTAGCCTGCATGATCTGAAGCTATGATTATTTCTTCTGACATAACTATATTATATCTAATTAGTAACCACTCACCCATTAAATAATATTTTCTATTAAAAATCCTTCAAACCAGGATGGTGTATGGGTTCCGCCGCTGCGCGGCGGTTGCGCTGCGCGCGGCTTGAGATATATTTTATTTCAGCAGTCCGCAGGACGAACCGCGCCGCAGGCGCGGAACCACAAGAAAAAAATGTGTGTAACTACTCTAATTCAGTAATAATGCTCTTAAGTTCTTTAATTTAGCTTTAAGGCTTGAGTCTATTACTTTATTGGCCATCTGAATTTTAATACCTGCAATTAAAGATTCATCTATCGTATTATTGATCTCGATTTTTTTCTTAAGACCAGCTTCTAAGCTAGCTCTTATATCCTCTAGTTCATGATCTTGAAGTACTGATGCTGAGCTAACTTCAGCGAGTTCTATATTGGCTCTGGATAAATAAATCTGTTTATAATTATCAGCAAGAAGTGGCACTAAAGCAATTCTACGTTTTTCAAGTAAAACTAATAATGTATTTAAAACTTCTTTCTGTACTTTATCTTTAAAAATCTTGTTAAGTAATTGCTGTTTAACATCGCGACCGTATTGTGGATTAGCTAAGAAACTTGTTAACTCCTGAGAGCCATTGAATGTATCCTTAACTAGAATAAGATCTTCTAATACTGTTTCACCTTCTCTTAGCTCAGCAAGAGCCTCTGCGTACTTTTTAGCGATTAAATTGTCTTTTTGGCTTTGCATTATTTTTAAGTTAGTGTTTTATTTTATTTCGGCTAAATCTTGTTTTAATTTGGACTTAATTAGAGCATCAACTTCTGATTTCTGTAATCGTAATGCTTTCTCTGTTTCTGCTAAGGCTGCATTTGCTATTTCTTTCTTGATGCTATCTATGGCAAGTGTTTTTTGCATCTCGATTTCTTTAGCAGCGCTTAGGTTCATCTTGTCGATTTCTAATCTAGCTTCTTCCATTACTTTATATCCAAGCTTCTCAGCAGTATCCTTAGCTGTGATAACAATTCTCTCAGCCTCAAGCTTAGTCTTCTCTATTTCTTTCTCTATTTCCTGTAGTTTTAGTTCGGCAAGCTCACGTGCTTCTTTAGCTGCTGCAATTTCTCTTTCTAATTCTTGCTTGCGTTTGCTTTGGGATTCTGGTAAAAACTTGCATAATACATAAGCTACTAGACTAAAAGCCACTGCAAAATTCAGTATGTTACTGTCAAGTATTAGTTTAAATAAATTAGTTTCTTCGTGCATTTAAGATGTAAGTGCTTCTTTAGCTCTGGGTCTTTGAATTTCACCTAATAATTTATCGACTGAGCTGCTAACTACTTCTGCTATAAGATTATCAATATTCGATCTAATCTTGTCTGACTCTCTATTCAATCCTTCTAGACTAGTATTTAACCTATCTTGAAGCTTAATCCTATTATCATCAAGAAATTTTTGCTTGTTGACATTGGCTACTGTTAAAGCTTCGGAGACTAAACTATGAGCCTGCTCTTTTGCTTTAGTAAGAATATTACTAGGGTTCTTAGTTAGAATTTCATCTTGAATTTGCTTTTGAAGAGACTTACTCTTCTGAAGGTTTTCTGCAATGAAATTTTCTCGCTCATTAATCACTCTGGCTAATGGATCAAAGAAGCAAAGCTTCATCAAACCCAGAAATACAATGAAGCTGAGTGTGAATAATACTGCGGTAAAGTCTAAATTAACCATAATAAAGTGTCTAAGTGTCTGAGTGTCTGGGTGGATATGTAGCAGGCACTCACAACCCAGTCACTCAGACACTGCTTAATTTATCCTATTTTGTAAAATAACAAAATAGACATTAGCCAAGCAAGAATACCAAGGGCTTCCGACATACCTGCAAAAATAATTGCATTAGTAAATAAAGAACCTGTATGTTCTGGTTGTCTTGCTGCACCTTCTAACATTTTACCAGCTACATTTCCTACTCCTAGAGCTGGTCCAGTAACTCCTAAAGCTGCAATTCCAGTACCTATTGCTAAACCTAATGTATCTAATCCTTCCATTGATAATTTTCTCCTCGTTGCGATTATATCAAAATACCTAAAATCAGCAAGGAAATTTGTTCTGCCTTAACTAAATCATAACTTTGATTTAGTTAGATGTACTCATGAATTCATTTAGTCAACAAGGATTAGATTCTATGTTTAAGGCTCAGGGTTACGGTAGCATGCCGCTGCCACCTGGTTTACCTGATGGACAGAAGCAATTATATGGTCACATTAGTGGCGGTAATCAAGTCTCTGGTGCGACTTTTGGCGATACAATCAGTCACATGTTGAATCAAGCCAACGCTACTTTGGGAAAACCAGAGCAATTAACTATTGAAGCCGTTAAAACTGGCAAGGTTGACATACATGAAGTTATGATCGCCTTAGGTAAGTCTGGAGTAGCATTTAAGCTAATTACAGCAGTAACTCAAAAAATAGTTGGAGCATTTGATAAGTTAAGTAGTATGCAAGTTTAATCTTATATAAGTAAGGTGCAATACTTGGTAAATAACATATCTTTAATTTATTCTGCTTCCTATGAGTTAATAAGGGGAATAAAATCCCTAGGCTTTTGTAACAAGGAAGCTGGAGAATAAACGCGCAAAATCATGGCAGGCGAGGTCACAACAGGACAAGATTTAGATTTAGGTACAGGTGGAATAGCTGGCCCTAAAACCGCTGGTGTGCAGGGATTTTTTCAAGATATTTTTACAGATCCACAAAAACGTATATATGCAATTATTGCAGGTGTTGTTCTTTTGGCATTGTTTAGTTTTATGATTTTTTCTGTACCTAAATCAGATGAGAATAAAGGTAAATTAGTTAACTTAGTTCAAGAAACAGATCAAGCTAGAGCATTTGAAATAGTTGCCAAACTTAAGTCAGTAAACATCGACGCTAAAGTTGGTCCAGGTGAGAGACCGGGCGACTACACAGTGCAAGTTTATGAGAAAGCCGTAGAAAGTTCTTACTTAGCATTGGCTAGAACTAATTTATTGCAAGATGATGATTACGGTTTGTTTGATTCTAATGATTGGGCATCGAGTGATTATGACAAACGCATCAAGCTATCACGTGCTATTAATGGTGATCTTTCAAGAATTCTCTCACGTATGGATGGACTTAAGTCCGCTATTGTTAGGGTTAACATCCCTGAACAACAAATATTTACTGAGTTACAGTCAGCAACAACAGCAACTGTACAGATTGAGTTATTAAATGAAGGTGATGAGTTAACTAAGTCTCAAATCAAAAGTATTGTAAATTTACTTAGAGGTTATGTTCCTAATCTTGATAAAGAGAAGATTTCTATCGTAGATACTCAAGGACGTAACTATAATATTTTTAAAGAAGATGATGAATCTGACACTGAGAACTATATTGATGAAGTAGAAAGAGTTAATAAGCTCATTAAAGAGAGAGTAGCTAAATATTTAGATGTAGTTTTAGGTCCTAAAAATTATGAAGTAAGTATCAGTGCTTCAGTTAGTCGCGAGAAAGTAGAACAACAAGAAACTTTATATAAAGAAGGTGCAGTTGGTTCAAGACATACTGATTCAGAGGTACTAGTCGCTGGTTCTAATCCTAATGTGGCTGGACCAGGCGGTGGCGGTAATAGTAAAGATTATAGTTCTCAATCTGTGAATGAAACATTGCTTCCAAGTTTTGAACAGAAGCAAGTAACTTATTTACCAGGTCGCGTTACTAAAGTAACAGTAGCACTTGCAGTAGATAAAACTATACCAACTATGATCTCACTATCTCAATTACGTGAGAGTGTTGCTGCGGTGATTGGACCAGAAGCTACAGCTGAAGATGTGAAGCTTACTATTATTGATATGAATGCAATGAATGCTAATGCTGGTGCTATAGCTGTCGCTAAACCTACTTTCATTCAGCATATAAGTAATTTCTTCCGTGGTGGTATTTGGAGTGTCATCATGAAGATCTTTACTATAATCGCTATCATTATCGGTTTACTATTAGTGGCAATTATAAGTCTAAATTTCTTAAGTGCAGCTGCTAATAAGAATTATACGGAGGTTGATCCAAGCTTAGCTAATGAGTTTGGTCAAGTGATGAATGATGAAGCTGGTGGAGTAGATTATGGTGAAGCTGCAGCTTTAGCTCAACAAGAAGCGCTCCTGAAAGAAATGATGGGAGAGTCTTTTGAACCGACTGCAATACCAAAGGGACAAGCTAGTTCTTACTCAAGTGAGAATCCAGTAGAGCAAGAAGATAAAATGCAGTTTGATAATTTATTGAATAATTTTCAGTCAGTGGCTAGTAGCAAGCCAGATATACTGGCGCGCAAAATACAAATGTGGCTGGAAGAAGATTCTTAAAATGAAAAGTGAGAGGAGTAGGGTTATAAATGAAATTAGAAAGAAAATTAAAATCCTTAGCACTAATTCTTAGATCGTTACCTCCTTCAATTCAGAAAGCGATTTTTGAACAATTACCATTACCCCTGGTACAACGTATTAGTGATGTGGACTTAACTATAGATGAAACCTTATCTCAAGAAGATTGGGATTATTTCGCTCAATCTTGGCCTGAGTTCTATAAGCTAATAGAGAATGTTAGGCATGAATCTAAATTAGAGAGGAGTCATGAATATCTCGAATCTGAAAGACCTAAAGTGAGAGAGTATATTGAGTATCGTTTAAATAAACGCAATAATAGACCTAATCTTTCTCATGCCATTGCCAGAATAATTGATGAAATGGTCTTGGAGTTTAAGTCGTAGTGATTATCAAGCGAAAAATTCTCAAGTCTATTTATGGTGAGGATATTCTTCCCTTAGATTTGAAATTAGTTACTAAACTACAACCGAAGCAATTTGATAGTAATTCTTCTCCGCATCAAGCACAAGAGCAATCTATAGATGCATTGGCTGAAGATCTAGTACAAGCGAGGGTAGATGAGTTATATGCTCAGAAAGAAGCTGAAGTAGCTGAGATCGAAAAGCAAGCTCAAGCAGATATTCAGAAGGCACTAGATGATTCTAAGGTTCTTGCGCAGCAGATCTTAGATGATGCGCAGCTTCAAGCTAATAATTTAACTAATCAGGCTTTAGCCGTGATTGAGAAGCAGAAACAAGAGATTAGTAAGCTAGCTAAAACTGAATCTGAGCGAGGTTTCAAGGAGGGCATGGCAAAAGCCGATATTTATATCCGCGACTTGATGAAAATGCTTGCTAGTTTTAATAATGCCAAAAAAGATATTTTATTAGAAGTGAAGAATGAAATTGCTAGCCTTGCAATCCATGTAGTAAGGCAAATATTCAAAAGAGAAGTACAAATTAATCCTGAACTGCTGGAAGAGCAAATACTTAAAGCAGTAAACCTTGTTTCTGATGGTAAAGGAATCATTCAGGTTTATCTTAATCCAATAGATCAGGCTAAGGCAGTTTTTCTAGAACAGAATTTGTCTAAACTTATTGATGAGTCTATAAAGTTAATATTCTTAAAGGACGAAACTGTCGATGAAGGTTCTTGTATTATCAATACTAAAGGTGGCAGCTTAGATGTAAGTTTTTCAAGCCAAATTGAGCTAATAAAAGTTGCCTTTGAAATGTATTTAGGGCATAAAATTGAAGAGATCCCTGAACCTAATGAGTTGAGTGGGTCCGATCAAGCAGAGACAGAATCAATGCGAGTAGATCCAGATAAAATTATAAAAACTAAATTCGGCCCGATTAAAGAGCCATCAGATGAAGACCTTGAAATGATAGAACTTGAAGCGGATGAGTTTGATGATCTTATTATTGATGATGATTTAGATGCCTTACTTAAAGAAGTAATGATGGAAGATGGTGCTGATATTAAAGATGAAGATGTTATAAAAACCGATGATGATATACCCCTTTCGGAAATTGAAGATGAAAATTATAATAAGAATGATAAAAATGAGGAGGAGATAACATTGAGTTACGATGATGATGACGATAGTTTAGACCTCGATGAGGATAAAGACGATTTAGCTGACGATGATGATTTAGATCTTGATATGGATGAGTTTGATGAACTTGCTGATGATCCAGAAGCTGGTGGAGATGATGATTCTGGCATGGATGAGCGTTTCCCAGAGTACTAAAACACTTGAGTAACTGTTTCTACTATATCTGGCACTTCAGCAAGTAGTGCACGTTCTACTCCCATCTTCATAGTCATAAGTGCGCTAGGACAAGTACCACAAGCGCCAACCATGCGTAAGCGTACATCAGTTCCTACTAAGTCTACAAATTCAATATTACCGCCATCAGAAACTAAAGCAGGACGAATCTTGTCTAGTACCGCTTCTATGCGCGCTCTAGTGTCACCTTCAGCACCAGGCTTGACTTCAGCAATAGCTGGTTTATTAGCTTCAGCCCAACTACGCATATCATCGATAGAAGTCTTGATGATGTTCTTAATTTCCATGTGAACATCTTTCCAATTAATATGTTCTTCTTTGTCAACAGTAACGAAGTTTGACATGATAAATACTTTGATTACACCTTCAATGCCAAACAAGCTTTCTGCAAGTTTATTACCAGCTGTTTGGGCTTCCTTGATACTTAGGTAACTCAAGGATTGAGGGTAAGGGTATAGAGTCTCACTTGAGATAAATTTAAGCGAGTTAGGATTAGGGGTATATTCAGCGCGAACTGTTACTTCTAGAGAGTTGGTCATAATTAGTATTGTAGCATTTTATTGACTTTCTTAGGTATTTTATAGTTCTTTACATTTATAACTACTATAGAATATATAGCCTAACTACTATAAATTATATAGTGCAACTACTATAAAAAATATGGTATAACTACTATATATAATGGTTAACCTTAAGGAACTAGAACGAGATGCTAAAGTTTGGCTCAATAAGGAGCTCAAGAAATCTAGAATTGTATTTGAGAAGCAAACAATACCAAGTGAAATATATAACTATCTTAAAACTAAATCTTTAATTGCTGATCTTACAAAACAATATGTTTTTATTAAATCAGAATATGATAATGAAATAAATGCTTTTCGTAATAATTTCTGGTTGATAATTTTTCAATATCTAAATTTAGCCTTTGATAATAATTGGTATTTAACTGGTCATTATGCTTATAAATTTATGGTGGAAGATTTTAGTCTAGCAAGTAAACAGTTAACAATATCTACGCAAGCTAAATCCAATCGTATGCTTAGTTTACTTGATGGTGTTCAGATACTTGCTAGCTATGATAAAGATTTTGAAAGTAAGCCTTTAATTAGTAAAAGTTTCTTTGATGAAAAGATTGAATTATTAAAACCAGAATATTTATTAATCAATTCTAGTAAAAATGATTACCATAATTATAAATCTGAATTAATATCTATTATTAAAAGTTCTGAACGTGATGAAGCTTATATAGTGAATTACTTTACAGAAAACAGTTCACCAGTTTTACTTACAAGATTAATAGGAGCACTTAGAGATTTAGAAGACTTTACTCTTAGGATTGAGCTTGAAGAGTTGCTTAAGCTCTCTGGCACACAGATTAAGATAGAGAGTCCTTTTGATAGTTTTATTCTACTAGAATCAAGTGAAAGACCTGCCTATCTTGCTAGGTTTGAGATATCGATGACTAAAGCGATAGAAACCCTATCTAAGCTGAAAAAACCAAAGCGTTTAAGTAAGAGATTTACTGTTGAAGATCTCGATGCGATAGTTATCGATGAAACCTACCATAGTTTAACCATAGAGGGTTATACCGTAACTCGTGCTTTAATTGAATTTTTACAAAACGAAGAATCCTTAAATAATGCTAGTGAACTACGAGATCAACTGGCTGCTAAGGGTTTTATGAATGCTCTTGCTTATATTCGTAAATTGATTACGGCTAAATTTGTTATTCATGAAAATCTAGCAAAAAAACTCTTCGAAGAACTCTGGAAACCTAGTATTAATGCTGGTTCTATTAATACTAAGTTTGATATTTATCGTAAACATATGGTGGCTATTAAAGGCGCGCAGTATGTGCCACCTAGTCATGAGAAAGTACCTTATATGATAGATGAGGTTTTTGATTATGCTCGTAAGATTACTAATGGATTTGAGCTGGCAATATTCTTGCATTATTTTTATGTGGGAGTACATCCTCACGCTGACGGTAATGGACGTATTTCTCGTTTCTTGATGAACCTTGCTTTGATCCAGGATAAATATCATTGGCTTACTATTCCGTCTGAAGATCGTAAGAATTATTTTGGTGCTTTAGAACGCTCTCAGTTAGAGGATGATATTAGTTATTTTGCGGAGTATATTGTTAGTCAATATTAAAAGCTGTTATGATATCTAACGAGATTATTAATGAACGAATATAACCCTAAATTAATTGAAGCTAAATGGCAAAAACTCTGGGAAGAGTCTGGTATCTATAAGTTTGACGATAAACCTGATAATGCTAAGCGTTTTTATTCACTAGTAATGTTTCCTTATCCTTCTGGGAATTTGCATATGGGGCATATGCGAGTTTATACAGTTTCGGATTTGATTTCCCGTTATAAAACGATGCAAGGTTATAAGGTACTTAATCCTATGGGCTTTGATGCTTTTGGTTTGCCAGCAGAGAACGCTGCTATCGAGCGTGGTGTACATCCAGGCAAGTGGACTGACTCAAACATCGCTTATATGCGTGATGAGCAGCTTAAACGCATGGGTACTAGCTATGACTGGTCGCGTGAGGTGATTTCTTGTCACGAAGATTACTATAAATGGACTCAATATTTATTTCTCAAGTTATACGAGAAGGGATTAGCCTATCAGAAAGAAGCGCCAGTGAACTGGTGTCCAGAATGTAACACGGTACTTGCTAATGAGCAGGTAGAAGATGGCATGTGCTGGCGCCATACTAATACTCCCGTAAATAAACGCATGATGAAGCAATGGTTCTTGCGCATCACTGATTATGCAGAAGAATTACTTAATGACCTAGATAAGTTAGAACACTGGCCTGAAAGCGTTAAGACTATGCAACGTAATTGGATAGGGCGTAGTGTCGGTGCTGAAATTGATTTTGAAATTTGTCAAAGTGGCGGAGTGTCTGAGTGTCTGAGCGACAGAGTAACTGACCCAGCCACCCAGTCACCCAGCCACTCAATTACAGTTTATACTACTAGACCTGATACGGTTTATGGAGTGACTTATATGGTGCTTGCACCAGAACATAAATTAGTTAAAGGACTTACTACTAAGGATCGCCTTGCAGAAGTAGAAACATATATTAAAGAGTCTTCTAGTAAGTCTGAGATAGAGCGTACTGCTGAAGGTCGCAAGAAGACTGGAGTCTTTACTGGCGCTTATTGTATTAATCCTTATACTGAAGAAAAAATTCCAGTATGGATAGCAGATTATGCTTTAGTAGATTACGGTACTGGTGCGGTGATGGCAGTGCCTGCACATGATGATAGAGATTGGGAGTTTGCAAAGGAATTTGGATTGCCGGTAAGGGAGGTAATTAGAGTGACCGAGTGTCCGAGTGTCCGAGTGTCTGAAAGTTCAGTCACTCAGTCACCCAGCCACTCAGTCACTAAAAATGCTTACACTGGTCCTGGAACAATGATCAACAGCCAACAGTTTAATGGTCTGGATAATGAAACTGCTAAGCAGAAGATCGTAAAATATGGCTCAGAGCAAGGCTTTGCGCGAGAGACTGTTAAATATAGATTACGCGATTGGTTGATTAGTCGTCAGAGATATTGGGGTTGTCCGATTCCATTAGTAGAAGCTGAATCAGGCGAGATAGTAGCTGTCCCTTATGAATCGCTTCCAGTGAAGCTTCCATTAGATATAGACTTTAGCCTTGCTAAGTCTGAAGGTGGTTCTATATTGGCTAATAAACCTGATTGGTATAATGTCACTCTTCCTGATGGACGTAAGGCTAAGCGCATCACTGATACTATGGATACTTTCATGTGTTCATCATGGTATTTCTTGCGTTATCCTGATGCTCATAATTTAGAGAAGCCATTTGCTAAAGATCAAGTGTTTCCTGTTGATCAATATGTGGGTGGTATTGAACATGCGATCTTACATCTCTTGTATTCTAGGTTTTTTACTAAGGCATTACGTGATTGTGGGATGCTAGATTTCTCGGAACCTTTTACTAGATTGCTTTCTCAAGGGATGGTAGTTAAGTATTCAGAGAAAGAAAACAAGATAGTGAAGATGTCTAAATCTCGCGGGAATGTTGTGGGTACTAATGAGTTCTTTGATGAATATGGTGCAGATGCAGCTAGATTGTTTATATTATTCGCTGCTCCAGTAGAAGCTGAAGTAGAGTGGGTTGATGAAGGAGCCCAAGGGCAATATAGATTTATTAATAGAGTTTGGAGGATGTATGCTGCGTTGAGTTCGGCATTTAATACGACCTCATCTAGTGAAGAAATCGACTTTAATGCTCTTTCTCCAGCTAATCAAGAGATTCTCCGTATTTTTCATTTTACGCTTAAGTCTATTACTGAGGATCTTAGTCCTGAGCGTAATGGCTTTAATACTGCGATTGCTCGTATGTTTGAGTTTGTGAATGCAATGTACAAGTATATGAACGCAAAGGGCTTTGATGTAGGTAAAGGTATATTAAATGATGAAGATAGTTTAGTAGTGAAACATGTTCTGGTGAATTTTATTAAAACACTTGCACCGTTCACGCCACACTTAGCAGAGGAACTATGGCAAATATATAGTGTCCGATTGACTGAGAGTCTGAGTGACCGGAACCCAGTCACCCAGTCACCTAGTCACTTAGTCACTAATTCTGTACACTTGCAACGTTGGCCTATATATAATCCTAATTATTTAGAATCTAAGACTGTTAATTTAGTATTGCAAATCAAAGGTAAAAAAGTAGATGTTATAGAAATAGCTAAAGACCTCTCAGAGAAAGACCTTGAGCAATTAGCTATGGATAATGAGAAGATGAAGAAACGTTTAGAAGGATTGGATATTAAGAAGGTTATTATAGTACCAAATAAATTAGTTAATGTGGTAGCAGGTTAATTTATGTTCATGAGAATTTTGAAAACAGTATTTAAGGTTTATATATTAATAGTTTTGCTGAGTACTCAAGTCTCTGCTAGAACTCTAACTACCCATCCTGTAACTAAAACTGAAACTACAGCTACAGTAATAAGTCCTTCTACTATTGTTTCTTTTGATCTAGATGAAACTTTAGTTGAATCTAATCATCTAACTAAAACTGAATTAAAGAAGGCTAAAGATCTAGGCTATGAGATTAAGACTACGGTTAATGGTCAGGACTATGTGTTACGTCCAGGCGCCATGGAACTATTAGAATTCGCTAAGTCACAGGGTTTTACGTTGATGCTCTTTACTCATAATCTTCATAGTTATGCAGAAGATATATTAGAAAGTTCAGGCATGGCTGAGTATTTTACTAATATCAAATCGCATGAAGATGTAATTAAACCTTATAATGTTGATTTTACGAAGTACCCTAATCATCGTAATAGAACTTATCCACAAAAATCCCCGTTAGAGGTCTATACTGTTGATTTATATAAAGCTTTTTTTGTGAATGGTTTTGCACGTATGCAAGGTGAGCACAATATTCAGAGCTATATACCATCTATCAATGCTGCCAAATATCCACCTCTCTATGGAGCAAGAGTTCATATTGATAACAGTAAAGAACATGTTGATAAACCTCTGGATTTTGTTGGCATATTAGTCGAACCTTTCTGTGCTAATAAAATAGAACCCCAAGACGCTAATGGTCACTATCTTTGGGTAGAGAAATTAAAATCAGATTTAATATACCTCAAAGAGCATAATTGGGTAGAGCTTTATAAGCTTAAATACAAGAAAGAACCTATTGTTGATGAAGTCGAAATTCAATCTCTAGAACAACTTCCTAAATATCTTCTGAATTATTCCGCTGTCTCTATCCTTGGTCAATGCACCACTGCCAATGATTTGGATCTGTGCGTTAGCTAATTTATAGCTTGGTACTTCGTTGTTGGAGTCTATGTCTTTAGGGAAGATGATGCCTCTAACATAAAGACTTTTAGTCTCGCCTTCCATGAGTATTTGTCTAGAACCTTCTACTATCATATTGCCGCTTTCTGGGTCTATCTCTACAACTAAGCAACTCACCATTGCTGTAAATCGTTCTTGATTGTTTACTGATATATCTCTAAGATTTCTTCTAGAATAATTCACAGGTAATGCAAAATTAGTAAGCATATTAGCTACGTCATTAGTGTCAGGTGTAAGTGAACTGGTAACGGTCATAGCCATCTGGAAAATTAAATTAGCATCGCTACGGACATCATTATCTAAAGTAACTTCTGCATTCTTAATAGATTCAACGTTTTCTACTATCTTGACGGTTACTACATCACCGACATTCTTAGCGATGAAAGCTTCTATGTAACCTCTTGGGGCTCTGCTTATAGAATTGTTTCTAATGCCACCGCCATCTAATAGCGATACCGATTCTACTGGACTTAATAGTAACCAGCAGTTAACTAGCACAAATAAATTAAAGAGTGTTTTGCGCACTAAATAAGTTATACCTTTGCTTGTATTGCCTATACTAGGTTATTTGTATTAGAAGCAAGCTTGCATGCTCCCCATAATGTAGGATACTCTAGGGTAGATTTTTGGATTTTTAGATCATAAACTAGGACTTGGGATAAATAAGACATGGCTTCTTGAATAATAGGCTCTATTTCTGTATCCCAGTTTTGGGTAGCTTTGGAGCCACCTATAACTATAATCTGCGGGGAGAATAAACAGGCTAAATTAATCAAAGTGTCTTTAAGAGAATTAGCTGTGGTAGTGAAGCTAAGGCGTAGCGCTGGAGAATAGTCTGTAGTAAATATTTCTCCATCTTTATACAAGCCAGCACTAAATCCAGTTCCCATATTTATATAAAGTACACTAATGAATTGATTCTTTAATCCATATATAGCTTCGCCACTTGCAGCCAGTTCTACGTCAGTAGCTAAAGATACTGGAAGCTTTGTGAGCTTAGAGATTTCTTGCCATAATGGATAACCAATATATTGAGGAAGATTAATGCTTTGTCTTAGAACCTGCTCAGAGTCCCAGAAGCCAGCAGCACCAACTCCTATCTGAGATATATTTTCTAATTTAATATTTTTAATTTCTTCGCTAAATTTTTTTATAAACTCTTGAGGAGTTGGAGGAGTTTCATATTTAATAAGTTGTTTGAGCTTTTGAGATTCAAACAAACCTATTCTTGTATAAGTACCACCCAGGTCTACTGTTATTGCTCTGCCATTGACCAAAATTTCTCATCTCCGATATAGAGTATACCTGAATTAACAATAGTATTAGCATGCCTCCCAAGTGTCTCAAGGTTAAGTAAAACTTTCGGTGATTTCTTAGTGGCTGAACAAATGACAAACTGCGGTTTGGTTAGTTCTACTAAAGTATTCAAGTAAATATCGCTCTCTTTAAGATTAGGAAGAATTAGTAAATTAACTTCTTTAATATTATCAACTAAACCATTGAGATCCTTTAGGGAATTACGTTTCTTGATAATGAGAGTGTCTAGATTATTGACTTTGAGGTATTTATAATTGATTGTTTTGTCTTCTAAGATTTGTTCTAATTCTTTGTTCCCTTGTATCTTACCGTCTTTTATTATTAGCTTAACAATATTAGATGGACATAAATTAATGGCTAATATCATTGCAATAGAGCTGATAATAATGCTTGCTCTAATATATTTATCGTTGAATAGTCTTTTAAAGATCCGAATAATAAAATCATCTAATTTATCATCTTGAGATATAGTGTCGTTTATTACGAGGTCAGTCTTATTAAAAATACTATAAGCAGTCAGATTAAAAGCTATTATTAAAAATATAAATGTTTCTGCATTGACATTTACATGGGAGTCTATACAAGGTAAATAGTTAGAGAGTTCTAGTAAATATTTAAAGAAATTAAGTAGCGGTTCTATAATGAAACAGAGTCCTAGAAAGGAAGTTACTGTTAGTACTGAAAATAAAGGTGCAAGTAAGAGGTTTGCAAGTATAGACCAAGCTTGCAGAGTATCAAAGTAGTACATTATTAATGGAAGTAATAATATTTGGACGGCAATAGTTACTGATATAACTTCTTTAAAATAAGATGGAATGTAATTTACTTCCTTTAGTTTATTATTGATGCGCGGTGTCCAAATTAAGATAGCTAAAGTTGCCAGATAGCTTAATTGAAAACCAATGTCAAAGATAGTATAGGGATCGATTATGAGTAATATTGTTGCCAAGTAAATAAGGAAGTGCATGCTGCGCGGTTTACGCTTCATGAGACTAAGAATTAGAAATGCAGTAATTAATATATCTGCTCTAACGATTGATGCACTAAATCCTGCTAAACCCGTATAAATAAAGCTGGCAACGATGATAATCGGAGCGGAGATTTGTGGTTTGAGTTTGAGAATATTAGCGATCCAGGTCAGCATCAAGCTCAGCAACATTAAATTAAATCCTGATGCTGAGAATAAATGTCCTAAACCTAAATTAAAGATTGCGGGAACGATTCTTGGAGGTATCTCAACTACTTGTGAGCCTAAGACTAGGCTGGTGACGATTTGAGCATTCTCTGGACTTAGATATCTGCTGAAATATCTTTGAATATAGCCTTGCATTTCTTGTAGCCAAGAGTTCTTGTGACTAATGTAGGCGACATCTTTATTAGTAGCTTGATAAAATACTTTATCTTTCTTGTAAATCTTAGCTCTATTGCTTTTAAGTTTTTCTAATGTGAAATTTTTACTAGATTCTAATCCAACAACATCATTAATGCTCAAACCCTTACTAGAATCGCTTTTTGCTAGGATTCTGTATGGTAAAAATATTTCACGTATTTTCTCTTTTAGGTCAGGATCCTTAGCTTTAAGTTCAATAATAAAATCAGATTTAAAGAATTTTTCACGAGGATTGTTAATAATGAGGCAATAATAATCTCCGCTGCGAATTTTATTGTTGATAATATTTTCGATATCCTGGAATTCTAGTTGTTCTGATCGTAGATTATAGTTAAAGAACACTAGTAGAAAAGCGATAAAGGTGCTGATAATTTCTTTCTTACGATGTGCCAGTGAAGTAAATACCGTCGTAGAAATAAATAAGCAAACTACTCCTGCAAGCAAAACTCTATAATCTCCCAATACAAAATATATGGAGCCGATTATAGTGCCAATGGCAATCGCAAATAAGGACATGGTTCTATTATAGTTGATGCTATTAAGAAGTTTAATAGACGTCTCTACAATATCTTTGTGTATCTTTCAGATCTTTAATATAAGCTTCTGCATTTTTGCCATGCATACCAATTATTTGTTGTAATACTGTATCTACGTCTTTTGCCATGCGTCTAGCATCACCGCAAACATAGAAGTAAGCGCCATTCTCTAGCCATTGAAATATTTTATTAGCCTGTTCTTCCATTCTGTTTTGCACATAGAATTTTTGTTCTTGATCACGGGAGAATGCAGTAGTGATTTCGGTACCATATTTAGCTTTATAAGCTTCAAGCTCATCTCCATAGATATAATCGTAAGCTTGTCTTTGATCACCAAAGAATAACCAATCCTTGCCTACCTTCATACCCTGGTCACGCTGCCAATTACGTTCTTCAATAAAAGCTCTAAACGGTGCAATACCAGTCCCAGGTCCAACCATAATAATATTGGTCTCTGGATTTTCTGGTAACCTGAATTTATCATTGACATGCAAGTATATTTTAAGTTTCTTTTCATTCAATGGAACTCTTTCAGAAAGATAGTTTGAGCAAACTCCTAATACTTTTTGTCCATTGACCTCGGTATCAACTCTAGCGATACATAGTTGTACTTCTTGTGGGTGTGCTTTAAGTGAGCTAGCTATAGAATAAGCTCTGGCTTGTAGTTTAGATGAGTTCTCAGCTACTTCATTAGTTCCTAGTATAAGGCTACTATGTTCATTCTTAAGTTCTTTAATTAAAGCTGGCACTGAATAACCATTGAACCTTTCGTTCATTGTTGCTACATCTATTGCAGTATTGAGTTTAGTTTCAATTATTTTATAAAGCTTATTGCTCACTCGGGTGATATTAACATCTTGAGTAAATCTTCTAAGTTCTTCTGCTTTATCATTATCAAGCTTAAGCAGTGACAATAATTCATTGACTAAATTGATTTCGTTTTCTGGATAAACATATAGCGAATCCCCAGGTTTGTATTCTATGTCAGAACCTTTAAGACTGATAGAGAAGTGTCTGGTATCTTTACTAGAACCTGGATTATTGAGTTTATAGTTCTCAATTAACTCCGTCACAAAGGGAGTATCTTTGGTATAAGTCTGGGTGGCTGTAGACATAGTTACAATTTACCCCTAGTTTGCTAAAAAATCACTGGCTTAGTTTCAATCTTGCTGTAAAAACTAGATTTTTGCTTTAATATCTAAAATAATACGCTTTAGTGCGCCTGCGCTTGGTAATTTAGACTGTAGCTGTCCATTTACGGTTTTAATAGAATGAATAATTGAGCTGTGTTTTCTACCACCGAAGTATTCTCCTATTCTTGAATAACTAATTTCTAGTAACTCATGACTAAGATATATTGCAATATGCCTTGCTCTGGTTATATCTTGTAGTCTTTTCTTGCTTATTAGGTCTTTATTCTTCAGTGAGAAATAATCTGCGACTGTTGAGCTTATTTTTTCTATGCTTAAACCTTTATTGCGAGGTTCACTTATACCACCAAATAATCTTGCAATAAGCTCGTCATCTACGTTCTCACCTGCAAAGTTCTTGTATGCAGAGATTTGGTAGAGAGCGGCTTCTAGCTCTCTAATGCTTTCTGGGTATTTTCTAGCGATAGTTTCAGCATAGATTTCATTGATTTCTATCTTAGAAGCTTGTGACTTGTTTTGCAAGATGGAGATTCTGTCAGTGAAGCTTGGCGAACTGATTTGACTTAATAATGATGACTTGATTTTATTGTTTAAATTATTGCTGAGTTTGATTTCATCAATGTTTCTTTGTGCAGCGATGATAACCTTAGCGCCAGAACTAATTAAGGCATCAAAGGTATATAAGAACTCTTCTTGGCAAGTTTTCTTCCCTTCAAGAAACTGAAAATCATCAAACAATAATAAATCTAGATTGCGATATTGGTTTCTGAATTCTTGAGTTTGATTTCTTTGGATAGAAATTATAAGTTCATTAGTGAACTCTTCTGCTTTCACATATCTCACTCTCATTCCCGAATCGATTTCAGTGACTGAATTACCAAGTGCATGTAGTAAGTGTGTTTTGCCTAAGCCTGGTGCTGAATATATAAATAATGAATTGTAAAACCCTGAACCATTCTCTACGATTGCTTTTGAGAAGTTGATTGCAGATTGATTGAATTCTGCTTGATAAAGATTATTAAAGTTATATTTAGGCTCGAGTTTTGTTTTAGCTTTGCGAAATTGTGTGTTAACGGGATTAATTTTATCTAATGATGTATTGATAGTAGCTAAGCTTACTTGCACTTGATCTGAGCTTCTTAGTTCGTTTATTGAATAATCTAGATTCGGTTCAATCACTATGCGCAAAGCAAGAGCCTGAGCCATAACTTCGGTGATAGCTGCTTGTATTTCTTTTTGGTAGCTTTGTATTAAGAAATTACGTGTAAACTCGTTTCTGACAGCGACTACGGCTTCTGTTTCATTAATAGAACTTAATAAAGTTGGTCTAATCCAAGTCTGGAAGCTCGGTTTACGGATTTTTTTCTCAAGAACCAAGAGAACCTTAAGCCATATCTCATTTATTCTAGGATCTATGGCAGGGGTTAACCCTAGCATCGGGGATGCTTGGTGTTCAATTTGGTTTTTAATCATTATCAGACTTATTTAGCTCTTACAATCACCGAGCAAGTTTCCTTGCTTGGGCTTACTAATATAGCAGCTTAGACTTAAATCTGTCTCTAAGAAATATTTAACTTGCTCTTCTTGATAATTTAGCTGGTAGCTAATTTTTGTTAAGTACTTAACCATTCTTTAACCTTGAGTTTTTACACTAGAGCTGTAATGGGAATTAGCTTTAATTCTGCTTTTAATAATCAGGCTGGCCGCCAGGAAGCTGGTTTGATATTGAAAGGGGCAACCCAGAGACCACCGAGACCCAAGAATGAAAAATTTGATCCAATAGATGCAGACTATGTATCAGTTGCAGCTTCAATTGTTAACCCTGATGCAGATTCAAAAAATAAAAAACAACAACAAGCTTTTAATGACAAACCACGTTTTGGAAATGATAAAAATATGTTCCAAGCAAGACAACAAATTTCAGGCTTTGACAGAAGCTTAGCTAATCGTAGTTCTACTCCAGTAGAAGCTTTGGAGCAAAAAGTTGATAGCTTACAACAACAAGTTTCATTAATGCAAGGTCAAATAGCTTCTTTAATCGGATCTAAATTGGGGAACCCTGAACAACGGGGCTTGAAGCAAGCAATATCTGCAAATAATCAAGACGGAACGACTCTAGGAATGGCATAAACAGAGTCTTGCATTATAATGTAAGCTATGCAAAAAGTTTCCTTAGTTGATTTCGCTGGTCTTGAAGGCTTACTTTCTCCTGAAGAAGTTTTGATAATGAATAGTACTCGTGACTTTGTGAATAAAGAAATTATTCCTATTATTGATGATTGTTTTTTAGAAGATAGGTTTCCATCAGAAATTATTCCTAAGCTTGGTGAGATGGGATTCTTGGGCGCGCCAATAGAGGGCTATGCTTGTCCTGGTATAGGCTATGTCTCTTATGGTTTGATCAATATGATGCTCGAGGCTGGTGACTCAGCAATGCGTTCTTTTAATTCTGTACAAACCTCGCTGGTAATGTTTCCTATCTCTCACTTCGGATCTGAAGAGCAGAAGAGTAAATGGCTACCAAAGCTTGCTCAAGGTACTGCCATAGGTTGCTTTGGTCTGACTGAGCCAGATCATGGTTCTAATCCTTCTGATATGGAAACTCGCGCTGTGAAGATTGCTGAGGGCTACAAGCTCAATGGTTCTAAGATGTGGATTACTAATGGTTCTGTAGCTGATATAGCTGTAGTCTGGGCTAAGCTTGATGGCAATATTCGTGGCTTTTTGGTAGAGAAGGACACTCCAGGATTTTCTACGCGCCTCATGACTAGAAAGCTTTCGCTAAGAGCTTCTGTGACGTCTGAGTTGATCTTTAATGATTGTATTATTCCTGCTGGTAATATATTGGAAAAAACCGACGGACTTAAATCCGCGTTCATGTGTCTTAATTCAGCGCGTCTTGGTATCGCTTGGGGTTCTATTGGGGCTGCTATGGTTTGCTATAAGACTGCGCTAGATTACTCTTTAACCCGAGTACAGTTTAATAATCAGCCTATTGCCTCACATCAATTAATTCAAGAGAGTCTTGCTGAGATGATTACAGAAATCACTAAGGCTCAGTTCTTAACTCTGCATATTACTAGATTAAAAGAGCAGGGTAAAATTAAACCCGAGCATGTCTCCATGCTTAAACGTAACAATGTACGTATGGCTCTTAATGTAGCTCGAAAATCAAGGGACATCCTGGGTGCCAATGGCATTTCCGCAGAATATCCCGTAATGAGACATATGTGTAACCTTGAGTCTGTGCTGACATATGAAGGTACTGAGAACATACACACTCTGGTAATTGGTAAGTCGCTCACGGGGATTTCAGCTTTCTGATTTTCCGTGTTTCCCTTCAGACGCCTCGAGATCAAGTTCAAAACCACACCGGTCTCCCCCCTCAACTCATGCTTCTTAATATAATCTTTCCCCTAAAAGGACTAGTCTTAACGGTTTAGAGTAGGTGTTTTTATTATTTAAAATTAATTCATTAACCTAGAGTTAACCTCGATACGAAAGTTTTACGAATTTTTTGTGATTCTCGCTCACTCCCTAATCCTCAAAGCTCTTCGAAGTCAAGCTTCTCAGAGCTTTTCGTCTATAGGGCGACCCTTAGTTCGCGAGAACAGCAAAAAATTCGTCTAAAACTTTCGTTTACTCTAAATTAAATCCAAGCCTCACAACTTCAATAATCTTCTCTGTGTTTTTACCGTTGCCTTGAATGGTTTCTATAAAGAGTTCTAAGTCTAATTCTGCAACTAGCTTAAATAAATATCCAAGCATTAGCATATTAGTGTTTTGTGGGTCTTTAGCGAGCTTCCTGAAAGGTTTAGAGATAAGTTGTTTAATAGGAGGAAGTTTCTCTAGCTCAGCTTCTAGTGAACTATCTATAATCACAAATCCTTGACCCTTAATCATAGAGCTAGCTCTCTTAAGTCCATCTATAGAACTTATTAGTAAATAATCCGGTTGAGTAATCCCTGAATAGAGAATCTCTTCTGCTGATAGCTTAATCTCAGAGAACGAGAATCCAGTGCCAATAGTTACCGGGTTGTCGTTTTTTTGCATGACGTTGAGACCATGCTTGAGACCAGATTCTATAAGGTTCTTAGCAGCGAATTGTACACCCTCACCTGCTGAACCAGAAAGTACTACTGAGAGAGACTTCTGGATTTGTTTCTGAGCTTCTATGGTTTTAGACTTAAGCTTGGCTGGAGCTTGCGGGAAACTTTGTTTATATAAATCTGCGTAATTAGGTCTGTCTCTGCGTTTCACGATGGTACCAAGCTTGCCAGCATCCATCTTCTCTAAGATTTCCTGCACGTCGGTCTTAGTCATAGAGTTCCACTTGGTAGCATAGCCAGTACAAAGTTCTATGATTTCTACCAGTGCAAACCCTGGATAGTTAATAGCCTCTACTATGGTTTCTACTAAATCCTTATCTGTTGCAAGCTTACGTGCGATGAATCCAGCGTGTGCAGCTTCAAGCATATGGGCTATGTGAATATTAGGAGTAAGGCTGCCTGACATGGTTGTAGCGGTACGAAAGTTCTCTGGTGTAAGTCCAGAGTTTTGTCCGCCAGTCATCCCATAGACAAAGTTATTATGCAGGATGACAGTTACATTAGCATTGAGCTTAGCTGCTTCTACTAAATGCAGTAAGCCTATCGTCGCACCACCATCACCAATCATCACTATATGAAGAGCATCACCATCGAAGAGAATCTGATCTGCCAGCTGTAATCCAGTCGCAAACGCCGTGCTACGTCCGTGAGTAGTATGAATAGTATTAGTCAGAAATAGTTTATCTACTAAACCTACACAACCTATGTCGCTTACTAGGTTTACTTTGGTTGGTTTGACCTGAAGTTTCTCTAGAGCATGAGCTACCGCTTTATTAATCCAAGTATGCCCGCAACCAGCACAATAAGGGAACTCTGGATTGTCGACTAGGTATTGGTAAGTAGGAGTTTGGATAGAGTCCATAATAATATTAGACCCAGCTAAATGTTTAATTCTAGCTATGACCCCAATTTTAGCATTGCTGCACGCTTATTAAAAACGCTTATGATTTTGTCTTTAGTTGTAGCATTGGCTGGTAAATCATAAATATACTGATTAATAAGCTCTTTCATCTGTTGAATTCTTGATATAAAAAACTTGGTTTTTAAACCTAGGTCTTTAGCACAATTCTCTATATCGTAAGCATTAATCTTCTGGGCTTGGTATTTTGAACCAAACTTCATTGCCATTTCTTTGCTTAACTGAGGGTAGATTTCGGTAGATAGGATATCATAAAACGGGGCCAAATGAATTCCTTTTGCGCTATGAATTAAGGAGAAGTTTTTTGCATGTGCGTCATTGTTTGCTATGAAAAAATTAAAGAGAAAGCTATCAATCAGTTGTAATTTATCTTTGGCAGGATGAGAGGAATATTTATCGATCAACGTCAGACAAGCTTTGATTCCAGGACCTCCTTCCTTCTGGTATTTTTTAGTTGGTAATATTCCCATGGCTTGACAAAAATCTTCTTGATGAATTCTACTGAGTCGTCCATTCGCAGCACGATGTCTATCATATCTAGTGATTATAAGATGAGGGCAAGTTTCTGTATCTTTGAGCTCTACCTCTGCTACATTTAAACCACATTGCGAAGCGAGTTTCATACAGAAATATTCATTGTAAACACTATCTGGAAACCCTTCGATACTTGGCTTAATAATATGAGTAGTTATGTCATTGTTGCCTGGTAGATAAAATTTACGATTCTTGAATAATAGTGCTATTTTACTTTGCGCTCCTGCTAATGATAGACGAATACCAAACTTGGTAAGTAGAGGTTTAGTCTTGAGTAACTCTAATATCTTCTGGATTTCCAACTCATCCAATTCTTTAGCTTTTTTATTTTGTGTTTTATTTCTAAGTCTCTTCTGCAATGATACAGATCCGGCACAGTCTCCTCCTAAGATTTCAAGTAACGCAAAATCGTTTTCTACAGATATTCCTAACGCTTGTGCTATTTTAGTTCTCACTCTATCATCTGGTAAAAGTGCAGAGAAAAAAGCTCTAGTCTCTTGATCACCATAGACCTTATGACTCAAAGGAAGGTTTAGTGAAATGCAATAAGCATCAGGGTTATGAAGCCATTCTTCTGAATAACGAAATGATAAGGATCCCAAATCTTCTTCAATTAAGATTCCTACATGATTTTCTAATAAAAATACATACATTTCTTGCATGAAAGATTATTTCTCCAGTTTAACCTTGATACCTAGTGCCTTTAGTACATCTAGGGTTTTTTGTAATTGACAGGTTTTTTTACCTTGTTCTAAATTAACAATAAAACGTAATCCTGTTCCAGAAACTCCAGCAAGCTCAGTCTGTGTAAGCTGTTGCTCTTTTCTGGTTACCTTTACAGTTGTTGCTATCTCATTAGTATCCATTTTACCGTTAGGTAAATTATACCATGATTATGTGTGAAAATAACCATGATTTTACCGATCGGGAAAATTTAAGAGGTTTAAGATATGGCTTTAATTATATCTTCCGGCTTAATTAAATCCGCTATAGAATTCACTTTTATCAGTTCTTTACCTGCTAGTAGTGGTCTGATGATTTCGGCGTATTGTCCTGTGGCATTCACTTCGGGGATAATTACTTTAGTAGAGTTAGCAATAGCTTCCTTGATAGCATTCTCAGGTACGGGAAATAAACTGTAAATAGTTAAGTGGTTAACTAAAATTCCTTGTCTGCGAGCGGTTTTAATAGCTTCGCGACTAGAGAGGTCTGAAGCTAAGAAGCTAATGATAGTAGTAGTTGCACCTGGTTCTAAGTCAAGCTTGTATTCAGAGATATCATCTACATTCTCTTCTATCTTGGCTCTAAGGTGTTTTATCACTTCCATTACTTCTGGAGAGTCTTTTAGTAAACGTCCTGCTTTGTCATGAGTAGAGGCTGTCGCTACCACTCTATCAGCAGTGCCAATGCCAGCTGCCACAAACTCTGGTACTTCGTTTAATTGATTGAAGTTATAAGTTTTATAAGGTCTAGTGTCATCAATATTACGGTAAGTTCGTTCAATGATTTCTAGAGATGATTTTTGCTTTTCGAATTCTTCTACAGAAATATTAGTAGAAGACATGAGTATATCCTTCTCTGTGAGCAAGATTACAGGGGTGCGATATTTCTCTGAACAATTAATAGCCTTAATAGTAGTCTCGTAACAATTAAAGATCGAGCTTGGGGCAAAGACTGGTATTTGGAAGCCACCTGATATAAGACTCTGTACGAAACTGATATCACCCTCGGCAGATTGAGTAGCAGCGCCTGTACTTGGACCTAGTCTTTGACCTAGGACTATTAATACTGGAATTTCTGTAGTGAAAGCGTAACCAATGCTCTCTACCATTAAGCTCAATCCTGGTGCAGCTGTGGCGGTCATAGATTTAGCGCCGCGCATGCTTGCACCGATACACATTGCGAGTGCCGAGATCTCATCTGATGCACCGATAGCAAGCTTACCCTCGGCTTGCAATTTATTAAGCATGGCAGTATACACACTAGAAGCTGGAGTGATTGGATATCCAGCAAAGAAATTTATCCCAGCGTCTATAGCAGCTCTACTAATTAGCTCCGCGCCAGTGATGATTTCTTGTTTATTGATCATGTAATCTTTTAATTTCTAATTCCAGTGGATCTATACTATTCTCTATAATTCTTAAAACTGCGTCCCAGTCAAGTTCATGATAAACATGAACAGCTACGTTTCTAAATGCAATGATTTGTTTGTAGTCAATGTTTTGGATATTAGATTGCGTAGCTGCGCTCATTGACCTAACAGCCTCACCAATAATCTCTAAATATTTTAAAAGAGCATATCTATAATGATGATCACGATAGTATCGTTCTATATTAAAATCATCTTTGATAAGTTGAATATAAATTAAAATATCATCTAATCTTTCTTTATCAGATCGCATAGTGGTATTGCCTCAGATAATATTTGATCACGAAGTTTAGGTTTTAGATATTTTTCACTCGCAACATCAACTTTTTTACCTAGTAATTCTTCAAGATCAGTTACGAACCCACCAGGGAACCAAGGACTGCTTTTTCCTCCTAATGTGTACATAAAATCAAAATCACTTTTGGCATCATAGTCACCTCTAGCTACTGAACCGAAAATTTTTAAATTAAGAGCGCCATGATGTTTCCCAATATCTATGATTTTTTGAGCATTTTTTCTTAATAACTCCAAGTGATCCATATCTATATTATAACCTAACTCAGCTTAATCAAAAGCTTCCCGTGAGAAATATTCAGACCTTTCTTGAATCCAGCATCTTCTTCGAGTGCATCAAGTCCCTTCTCTGCAAGCCTAATTAAATATGGCATAGTAGAGTTACAAAGTGCTTGGGTACTGGTGTTAGGGACTGCTCCTGGCATATTGGCTACTCCGTAATGCAGCACATTGTGTTTAACAATAATTGGATGTTCATGGCTGGTAACTTCACTAGTCTCTATGCAACCACCTTGATCTACAGCTACGTCTACTATCACTGAACCATATTTCATATCACGTACCATATCTTCGGTAACGAGCATTGGCGCTTTCATTCCAGTGATCAATGCCGCTCCAATAACTAGGTCTGAGCGAGTCACTGATTCTTCTATCGCTGAAGATGTACTGTAGATAGTTGTAACTCTACTGCCATAGAGTTCGTCAATTCTGCCAAGTGCATGTATGTTCTTGTCAAAGACATGGACATAGGCGCCCATACCAACAGCGATCTTAATAGCAGAAGCTCCTACTATACCAGCACCAAGTACCGTAACTATGCCTTGTGGCACTCCTGATGCGCCTCCGAGCAATATGCCGCGTCCTGGATGAGTAGCACCGATTCCACGTTCTAAATATCTAGCTCCGATCTGTACTGCCATGCGTCCCGCTATCTCAGACATGGGTTTGAGTAAGGGTAATCTTCCGTATGCATCTTCTATGGTCTCGTAAGCAATACAATGCGCGCCTGTATCTTCTAGACTATGCACTAGATGCGGGTCAGCAGCTAGGTGTAAATAGGTGAATAAAATTTGATCTTCTCTAAGTAGCTTAAACTCTGGTTCTAGTGGTTGTTTCACCTTAACAATAAGGTCTGCAGTTTTAAATATTTCTTCTGCACTATCAAGTATAGTTGCGCCACATCGCACAAAATCTTCATCATGAAAACTACTTCCGAGCCCTGCTTGAGTTTCTACATAAATTTCATGACCAAGCTCTGTGAGTGTCCTAGTCCAAGCTGGTGTCATGGCGACACGGTTCTCATTAGCCAAAATCTCTTTAGGTACGCCTATTTTCATAACTATTAAAGTTATACCCAAGCCCACTAGGCGGTAATTATATGAGCAATTCCTAGATTTTCATCAAATTCTATAACGACATTGTTTTTAATTGGTTTATTATCAGCTTTAGCAAATTTAGGTCTAGAGGATTCTCTATCCTGATCCTCAGTATCTGACAGATTGTTTTTAATTCTCAAGAGAAATTCTTTCATCTCTTTTTGACCATCTATATCAAATAGCTTCTTATCTATCATTGTTTACCCTATGAGTTTGTCCCCTTACTCACGAGTATATATAGATTTAATAATCCAGCTATTTATAGGAAATTAGTTAACCAGGGCTTAATAATCCAATAAAAAAGCTCCCTTTTTGGGGAGCTTTTTATTACTTAAAATAGACACAACCGTCACAACACAAGGCCATGACGGGGGGGATTCTTGTGTCTGTACATTATATTACTATAACTTATTAGGAAAATCAAGTCTTTTTGTGAAAACTATATATATTTTTTTTAATTTTGCTTGCTTTAACCTCTAATTAACCTTCTTATGTTAAATCAATTTTGACGTTCAATAACCAAAAACAAGGAGGGAATTATGAAAAGTCATTTAAAATTACTAGTATTAGGTTTGTTGTTAAGTTTATCTGTGCTGAATAGTCCAAAAGCGCTGGCTTGGAGTAATCCAACTGTTGGACTTGCTGATGCCGGGACTTTAATTGATATAACCCAAGTACATGATAATCCAATAAGAGTTGAGCCAATAGGAACTCTACCGATAACAGTACCTACTAATCCAACTATTGGGCTTGCTGATGCCGGGACTTTAATTGATATAACCCAAGAACATGACCCAATAGAAACAATACGAGTAGAAGTACCAACAAGACCAACAAGCGATACTGTTTGTGGTGGATTAGAAGACCTTGTGGTTCTTGCTGTCCAGAGTGGCAACACAGAGCTTGCTTCTGGTTTAATTCAAATTATGGCTGTCTATGGTTGTTCTTAAAGAACTGTTCAATCTTAATTTTTAAAGAGCGACACTTAATTAAGTAGTCGCTCTTTTTTCTTACTGCCGATAAGCAATATCGTTAAAAACGCTTAATTTTATTGGTTTCGGCGATTAAAACTTGATTGTTAATACTTTGGTTTGCTGGGATTTGAGTTCCAGAACCAATAATACAATCTTCAACCCTAGTATTCTCTCCAATAACCACATTATCCCAAATAATACAATCTTTAATAATGACATTCTTGCCAATTTGAGTACCAGCTCCTATCTCATTAAAACCTTCAATACTAGCAGTGGGGTCAATTACAGCACTAGGGTCAATAGACTCTAAGAAATCAAGATTTACTCTACCTTCTGTTATATCTTGAACACTTTTAATGTATTGAGCTGGAGTTCCTAAATCTGCCCAATAAGTTTGAGGGTCTATAGCGATAGCTTGAATATATTCACCTGCTGCAAGCAGCTTAGGGAATAGATCGCGTGCGATGTCGTACTTAGGAGCTTCTTCTCGAGAAGGAATAAACTCATAAATCCTTGGTTCAAAAAAATATATTCCCGTGTTAGCCCAATTAGAGAGTGCTTCGCTGGCTTTGGGCTTCTCTTGAAATTTAACTATGCGATTAGGACGATTGCCCTTATTATCGACTAAAGCTTCAGTTACTATTACACCAAACTCACTAGTATCCTTAACTTGCATTTGTGCAACTGTTGCTAAGCAGTCATACTTCACTACGGCTTCTTTATGCTTGAGATATAAATCAGTTAGATCTATGTCAGTGAGCGCATCTCCCATAATGATACAGGCCGTAGACTGTTTCAAGAAATCTTGGCATAATCTGATACCACCAGCAACTCCAGAGAGATTCTCTTCGTAAATAAACTGAATATTGATTCCTTCTCGTTCTTGAATATCTTTAAACTGTTCATGGATTTGCTTAGCGAGATGGTGAGTATTAGAGATGACATTCGTGATGCCGTGACTCTTGAGTAAGAGTAATATATGATCCATTATCGTTCTGCCACCTATTTTAATAAGAGGTTTGGGCACAGTATCACTTAATGGCTGTAGTCTAGATCCGACTCCTGCTGCTAATACCATTGCTCGTATGGGGTCTTTAATCATGGTTTGAATTCTAGCATCTTTAGACTTGCTCATAAATTGCCCATAACTTTGTTATGCTCGTCCCTCGCCATCCTCATTTATGTATAATAAACTCCGGTGGCTCGGGACTCGCATGCCTCGTTCTGGACAATTTCTGAACAAGTCTATTACTACCTTTTTCGGGATACTTGAGTATAATTAGCTCATATGATAGACAACAATGATAAAAGAAGAGAATCAATTATTGCAGCTGTCTTAGTAAGTTTTTGTTTGATTTCTTTAGTGATGGGTTTGTTTCTGATAAAGAAAAACACTGATCTGGTTAATAATGATAAAGCTAAACTTATGGCTAATTTAAGTGGTGATAAGGTTGCTGTTATTGGTTTAGAAGGGGTTATCTTTGATAGTTTTCGTACTCGTTCGGCGTTTAAAAATATTCTCAATGTTGCCTATGTTAAAAAGGAATTAGATAAAGCTTTAGAAGATCCGCATACCAAAGCTGTGATACTTAGAATGAATAGTCCTGGTGGAACAGTGGCTGCTAGCCAAGAATTATATCAAACGGTAATGAAATTTAAAAACTCAGGTAAGCCAGTGGTGGTCTCCATGAGTGATGTATGCGCCAGTGGTTGTTATTATATAGCAAGTGCTACTGATTATATTGTCGCTAATCCTGGAACTATTACAGGCAGTATTGGTGTTATAAGTTCTGGTTTGAATTTTAAAGGTTTACTTGATAAGCTCGGTATCGTTGATCAAACTTTTAAAGCGGGTAAATTTAAAGATCTCGGTTCAGGTACTAGAATATTGACTGAAGATGAGAAGAAAATTTTGAATGAATTACTACTAGATAGCTACGATCAATTCTTAGATGATGTAGAGAAGGGGCGTGGTATAGAAAGAGCGGTACTTGATGAACTGGCTCAGGGATTGGTTTATACTGGTAGGCAAGCTTTAGCGGTAGATTTAGTGGATGAACTTGGTTCTTATGAAGATACTAAGCTTGTTGTTAAAAAACTTCTCAAAGAAAAATATTCATATAGTAAAAGTAAAGCAGATAGTATTAAGTTTGAAGAGACTTGGAAAGCTAATAAACTATCGAACTTCGATGACATCTTTGATTTGGGTATGTCTAAAGCGTTTTCTAAACTCGGTTTAGATCTTAGTGCAGATGCTGGAGTTAATCCTTTATTTGGAACGCAACATCAAGTTTGGTGGCTAATGCCATAAGTTATGAATGGATTAAGAACATTTTCTGTAATTTAACCGTCTCTTAACTCAAATCCTCTTTATGAGAGGCTTTGTACAAGTATGATTTGCGCTAATATCGGAGATTCGCTATAATCATATTAAGATAGATAAGAGTCACTTTATTGGGAACGGTGTTGATGTTAAGTACCAAACAAAAAAAACTAAGAGATTTAAATAAAGACAATGCTTCTAATTTGGAGACTTATCAAGTTAGAAAGCTTGCTAACCAATATGATCGTGATAGAGTAGCGGAGCTATGGGCTAATTTAACCATGGTGCAACAGATGAGGGGCAATGCTCATTGGTTAGATGAAGCTAATAAATCTGAACTTAAATGGAAAGAGTTTATTGAGAAATTAACGAAGAGAAGAGGATCTAGGGTTATTGTATTTGAAAACGCAGAAGAGATCTTTGGGTTCTCTTACATGTTAATAGAACCTCTCAATGCTAATAATCCTAAACGTAAAACTCAAACCAAGGCAGTTATTAAAGAATTATACTTAGAACCAGCTTACAGAAAGCAAGCGCGGGATATTGAACTAGCAGAAATGATGCGTGATTGTATTGGCGATATGGGAATAGATTTCGTTGAGTTTGATGTTAAGGATTTAGATATTTAATAGTGGATCCTTACGTCGTCCGTCTTCACTTCGTTACGACGGACAGGATGACGAATTTTACAACTTGAGAAAGTTTTCTAATAATTGCAAACCTGCTTCCCCACTCTTCTCTGGGTGAAATTGGCAAGCGTGTAGATTAGTTCCATTCCAAATAGAGCTAATAAATTTCTCGCCATATTCAGTTGAACTTGTTTGATAATCTGGGATGGTCTGCATTGCTACTCTATAACTATGTATAAAATAAAAATGGGTGTCTTGTTGGATGCCCTGAAATAGAGGGTTAGAGCTATATTCTAAATGAACTGCATTCCAGCCCATATGTGGAATCTTAAGCTTAAATGTTTCAGAATTAGAACCAAATCTCTCAACTGCAGCCGGAATAATTTCTAATCCCTTAGTTGCTGCTGAACCTTCTGTACTATACTGGAATAAACTCTGCATACCAACACATATAGCCAGGGTTGGTACTCCCGCATTGATTTGTTGTTTAATCGCCTGGTATAAACCTAGACTGTGAAGGCTTTCCATGGCTTTAGAGAAACTACCTACCCCAGGAAAAAATATCTTCTTTGCTTGAAGTACATCTTGAGGATCTGAGCTTATTAGGGTACTTGCACCAACATGTTCAAGCGAATTCTTGACACTAAATATATTGCCACCACTTTTATAATCAATAATGCAGATTTGAGACATTTGTAGGCTTTATTATATCTTGAATCTCATTTAACTGAATCTTAACTTAGTCATGTGATTATTGGTTAGAGCTTAAAAGCTTCGTTTGCATATGGCAAATAATATAAATACTCCAGTAAATAATATTATTAGTGAAGGGATTACTAGACCTAATGAGAATGCTGCATTAGTGCAGAATACTAGAGTTTTGCGAACTCAAGATTCACTTAATATCGTTAGATCACAAGCCACTAGTCAAACTTATGGTGCTGCTTCAAGAGTAGGTAGAAATTTTGTTTCTAGATCATCCCCTCTTGTTACCAGATCTCCTGTTAATTCACCAGCGTCTAGTGAAGAGACTTTCCTGACTAATCAGAAGCTTGTACCTGTTATTAGTATCTTAGGTGGAGAGAGGGTTGGACCGGGCTTTACTTTTCATAAGACAGATGGAAGTACTACTACAACCTCTATTAATGAGCAGGGACTTTATCAAGAACTTAGCACTAACGCTGATAGGTCTAGTAGTACGGCTGTCTATCAAGATTTACCTTTAGACCAAAATGGCTCTCCAACTGGTTATCGTGTAACAACAACTCAGAAAAATTCTAATGGTAGAGTTACTGGTACTCAGCAATCTTCAATGTTGATTACTGATCTTGGTGACGGTCGCTTAGTAGGTACCTTCGTAGATTTAACTGATCCAACTAATCCACAGAATAGATACAATTCAGTTCTAACTTTAAGTGCTGCTGTCAATGATACAGGTAATCCTTTTTATAATTCTCAAACTACTTTTCCTGATGGTAGTGGTACCTCTAAGACTTATGAGCAGCTTAACTTTGGCACTGGATTTAATCCTAAAATGCCTAAAGGCTATCTAGAGCATATTTCTAATAAAACTGCAGATGGTACTGTGACTAACTTTGTATTAAAGACTCAGAGCGAGACTGATGCACAAGGTAACCGAGTAACATCTATTACGAATGTTACAGATCCTAATAATCCAATGCTTATTTCCCAAAGTTCTAAACCTGATCCATTTATTCGTGCTACTAGAAACTATGGAACACAAATGAGTGAGTACTTAGATTATTTATCTCAAGCTGGCTACTTAGATATTACTGGTGATGGTAAAAATGATCCTAAGGTTGATTTATTGTTAATCAATAGATATGGTAAAGGTCTTAGAGGTAATGCATTGATTGCTAATCTCAATTTAGGTTCTAGTACAGCTTCTGTTGCTAGTATGGAAGCTAAGTTAAACGAGGCTTTTAGTCGTGGACTTTATGATATTAATGGTAATAAAGACACAGATTCAAGTCAGAGAGCTAAAACTATTGATATCAATTTGATTGCACGATATATGTTTGGAGCTAGAAATAGCGCACTGACAGATAGTAGAGAAGCTAATGATGATTCTATTACTATTTCTTCAGATGGATCTAATATAGTCGCCCTCGCTGACAATGATCCATTATTAAATGATTTCAAACAAATATTTAATATTGATGGCATTGATATTAAAACTAGTAGCCAACAGTTAAAAGTTTTTTATGTGAGTCTTGAACAGACTGGTCCCGCTGCGATTGTTGCAGGTAGAGTAGTTAGATCTAATAATTCTTCACAAGAAGGCTTCCGTGCGTTTCGTAGTGGTAGTTCAGCTCCAGTATTAAATGATGTATCTAAAGCTGCCGATGCTAGTAAAACAACTACTAATTCAACAACTAAGACTAAGCAATCAACTATTCGTGCAGGTGCTTCTTCTAATAGTAAAGCTATTACTCGCTTAGGTGATTTAACCAGTAGTAGTTTCGAGCCTGGTGAAACAGATCCTGCTGATTATGGATTAGGTCCATTAGCTTCAACAACGACTGGTAGGTAAAAGGATATTTTATGTCTAGTGAAACAATAGTAATAGATTACAGTGAGATGATTTCTTTACCTAAAGTAGAGGTTACTCGCGAACATGGTTTTAACTCTAGACCAGTAGTTTCTTCTTATGACGAGCATATTTTACCTTCAGTAAAAATGAAGAAACTTGATAAAGATTTATATCGTTCGGTAACGTTTAAAAAAACGAAACTGATTAAACAGTATGAACAAGATAAATATAAAATTAGAAGCTTAGAATTTTAGTTAAATTACGCATTTATTAGTAATTATTCGATCTGTTAAATAATATTTTCTATTAAAATCCTTCAAACCAGGATGGGGATGGGTTCCGCCGCTGCGCGGCGGTTGCGCTGCGCGCGGCTTAATGAAAGAATTATTTGGCAGTCCGCAGGACGAACCGCGCCGAAGGCGCGGAACCACAACAAAAATGGAAATTTAGACTTAATTTATTATTTAGTAAGGTAAGGAGTTGCGCATTAATTAAGCTTTTATCTCGTCCAATAATCCTGAAAATGTTATATTCTTAACTTATGCGTGTTAGCGTTATTGGCACTGGATACGTTGGTTTAGTTACGGCTACTTGTTTTGCTTTCTTAGGGCATGAGGTAGCTTGCTTAGATATTAATGAGAAACGTATTGCAGATCTTAAGCAAGGAAAAATTCCTATATATGAACCTAACTTAGAAGATTTATTAGGGATATGTAAATCGAATAATAATTATCCTTTATTTACTACTAACCCCCAAGAAGCCATAGAACATGGTGAGTTTATATTTATTGCTGTGGGTACACCGCCCTTGGCTGATGGTGAGCCTAATCTAGACTATCTTAAATCTGCTGCAGAGACTATCGGTAAGTACCTAAAAGAAGGGGCTATTGTTATTAATAAATCTACTGTGCCTGTTGGTTCAGGTAATTGGGTAGCAATGTTGGTAGAGAATGGTATTGCGCTAAGGTCAAGTCAGGGAGCTAGTTCTACTAATACTATTACTAAGGTTAATTTTAGTGTAGCTTCTAATCCTGAGTTCTTACGTGAAGGTTCGGCTATCGCTGATAGTCTATATCCAGATCGTATTGTATTAGGTAGTGAGAACTCAGAAGTAGCGGTTAGATTAAAGCAACTCTATAATGCTCTTAGCGAGCAGAGTTTTAAGGCTCCAGATTTTTGTCCGCGCCCTCATGGCTTGACTCAAGTAGAAGTAATCTCTACTGATATTACAAGCGCTGAGATGATCAAATACAGTGCTAATGCGTTTCTTGCAACTAAAATAAGTTTTGCTAATCAGATCGCTAATATCTGTGACCTAGTAGGAGCTGATGTGAATGAAGTAATGAAGGGAATCGGTTCAGATACTAGGATAGGTCATAAGTTCTTAAATGCTGGAATTGGTTGGGGTGGAAGTTGCTTTGGTAAGGATATAGATGCCTTGATTAAGATTGCAGAAGAATATAATTACGAGGCAGAAATCCTACAAGCAACTAAGAAAGTAAACTACGCGCAGCGTGATCTAGTGATTAAACGTTTACAAGAGAAACTAAAAATTATCAAAGGTAAGAAGATAGGTTTATTAGGCATAGCCTTCAAACCTAATACTGATGACCTTCGTGATGCTCCAGCACTTGATATAGCAACTATGTTAGTGAAGATGGGGGCAAGAGTGTCTATGACTGATCCTATCGCTATAGAGCATGCCAAGAGAGAATTAGCTGGGCTTGATATAAACTATGTAGAGAATGTGGATGATATGGTGCAGGGTCTAGATGCTTTGATTCTGGTCACTGAGTGGGATCAGTATAAGTCTATAGATATGGCTAAGATCAAAGCAGCTATGACAGGTAATTTATTTATAGATGGACGTAATCAATATGGTCCAACTAAGATGAAAGAACTTGGCTTTGTGTATATAGG
Organism: uncultured Gammaproteobacteria bacterium; assembly: GCA_964512985.1. Classification (GTDB taxonomy): domain Bacteria; phylum Cyanobacteriota; class Vampirovibrionia; order LMEP-6097; family LMEP-6097; genus CAYPGT01. Next base: position 89,466 of record CAZELI010000002.1, read on the forward strand.
GATGGGAAGACACTGATGCAGACTATACTTATCACTGGTGGAGCGGGTTTCATAGGATCACATTTAGCTGAGAGGTTAATTGCTGATGGTAACAAAGTTATAGTACTTGATAATTTGGTTACAGGTTCTGCTGATAATATTAAGCATCTACTAGATTCTCCCAAGTTTAAATTTATTAATCATAATGTCTCTGAGTACATTGACATACTTGAGCGACTTGATTGGGTAATGCACTTTGCTAGTCCAGCATCACCAGTGGACTTTCAGAAGCTTGCTATTCCTATTCTTAAGGTTGGATCTCTAGGTACGCATAATGCTCTGGGATTGGCTTTGGAAAAGAAGGCAAAATTCTTCTTAGCTTCTACTTCAGAAGTTTATGGTGATCCAGAGATACATCCGCAGCCTGAGACTTATTATGGGAATGTTAATCCAATCGGACCTCGTGGTGTCTATGATGAGTCTAAGCGTTTTGCTGAAGCTATCACTATGGCGTATCACCGTAAGCATGGTATTGATACGCGCATAGTGAGGATCTTTAATACCTATGGTCCGCGTATGCGTGCTGATGATGGTAGAGTAGTTTGCACTTTTATTACAGAAGCTCTTAAGAACGAAGCACTTACTATTAATGGTGATGGTAGCCAGACTCGTAGCTTCCAATACGTTAGTGATTTAGTAGAAGGTATCGTAAGACTTATGTCTGTAGACTTTCATGAGCCTGTGAATATTGGAAACCCCAATGAGTTTACTGTGATGGAACTTGCTAAGAAAGTTATTGAAATAACTAACTCTAAATCAGAATTTAGGTATTTACCCCTACAGCTGGATGATCCAAAGCGTCGTAAGCCTGATATCAGTCGCGCCCGCGAATTGCTCGGCTGGGAGCCACAGATAAGCCTTGACGATGGTTTAAAGATGACCCTAGCGTATTTTAATCAGACTCTGAATATGAGTGTTAAATAAAATTCATATTTGATTTCAGATAATTTACTTGAAATGTATTGATGGATAGGCTATGATTAATAGCATTATGGCATATCCAACAACAATTAAACTACAACCTATTAACCAACAACCTAGCGAAGTGAGTAATAGACAAATATTTAAAATGGTAAAAGACGTGACTCGTGATCCAGCGAAGCTTGAGCAAATATTAGCAACAGTTCAAAAGCATACTGGTTCACCTCAAGCTGCTAGAGAACTAATGGAAGATTTAGCTAGGGTCATGATGCCGAAAATTACCTCTGAATCTCCGAAAGTTACTACTGCGCCGAGAGCCAAAGCTGCTTAACTTATACTTTACTAAGCAATAATTCCACAGATTTAAGATCGTTATTTGTTAACTGTATTGTAGATTCATCTACATACATATGAATATAACGCTCTGCCTGAGTGTCATCTAGACCGTTATTAGCAAAGCTTCTTGAGTAGGCTAATACTTCATCAAAGTTCTTCAGTCCCCATTCTATAGATTCTTTAAGTAGTGCGTCGATATCAGAGATAACTTGCTCACCTAAGTCCCTTCTTATAACATTGCAGCCAAGTGGCATCCGTAAACCATTAGTGTAGGTTGAGTACCACCATTGTCCTAGGTCTACAATAAGCTTATAGCCTTGCTCTGAGAATTTTAATTGGGATTCATGAATGAGAAGCGAAGCATCTACTGCTCCTGATTCTAGAAGAGGGAAGACATCGTTATAGCTACAAAACTGAAATTGGAAATCATCGTTTATAAAATTAAGTTTTGAAAGATATATTTGTAATGCTAAAAATGCACTAGTATATTTTCCAGGAATGGCTATCTTCATACCCTTCGTTAATTGTGAGTTTTTACTAACAAGTCTTGGACCATAGTCAGAGCCTGCCATTGATGCACCTGATTTGAGAAATTGATATCTATCTTTTAAATAATGGTAAGCATGAAAACTTACTGCAAAAATATCATATAAATTACTATCAGAAATCGCAGCTTGATTTAAGACGTCTATCTCATCACTGCTAATCTCAAACTGGTATCCGCGTAGATCTATCTTCTGATGCTTAATTGCATAAAACATAAAAGCATCATCAGAATCAGGACTATGAGCGATGCGTATGGTTTTTGTTATTGGGGTGCTTTGGGTCTTAATCACTAAACAACCTCTGCCAGAAATTTTTATGAGTATAGTGATACTCAAATTCGTATTCTATAACCTTAGATCTGTTTGGTTCTGGATAGGGAGCGGCATCTCTAATGGCTTGTAAGCAGTTTTCATCAAATATAGCAATGTTACTTGCTTGCTTTAGTCTTAAATCTTCTACTTGACCTTCAGGAGTAATCGTAAATTCAGCAAGAGCTTTAACATCTGTTAGTTCTTTCTTCTTAAATTTCTTATAGATATCCTTAGGATATTTATTGGGTTGAGGTGGCTGCCATTTACTTTGGATGGCGGTGGCTACGTTTCGAATGTAATCGTAGTCACCAGTGTTTACCGTACCTTCACCGCTAACACTCGGTTCTTGAATGGTACTTTCTGTGTTGTATTTAACTGCTGAGACACTCAGTGTGAGCATTACAAGCAATATCAGTAATATAGTATTTTTACGCATAACTATTAATTATTATAGCGTAAATAGATTAATAGTTATGCAGTAAGAGTTGGTGAGCTATAACTAACTAGTTTATTTAATTGTGGTTCATAGAGGTTATTAATAAACTTAGGATATAAACCGTAAACTAGTGACAGACCAAGTAAAACTCCAAGCACTACTAGCTCTGGTCTTCTTGCGTCAGTGAGCTTTAACCATTTGGTTTGAGTCTCGCCGTAAAATACTCGCTGGTTTATCCAGAGCATATAAGCTGCAGTAAGTATCACTCCTAAGGCTGCAACTGCTGCTGAAGCTTTAATAGGATCTAAGACACCTGCTACTGTTTTAGAACTAAAGACACCATAAAACACTAATGACTCACCTACGAATCCTGATAATCCCGGTAATGCAAGGTTCGCCATCGCTGCAAATATAAATATATAAAACGTCTGTGGCATGACTTTAGCAAGTCCACCAAGCTCTGCTATCTCTCTAGTATGAGCTCTTTCATAAATCATTCCAACCAGCATAAATAGTGCTGCTGAAATTAATCCATGAGAGAACATTTGGAATACTGCTCCGCTGTAGCCTGCAACATTGAGCGTTGCCATCCCCAGAAGAATAAATCCCATATGTGAAACTGATGAGTAGGCAATAACTTTCTTGAGGTCTTTTTGAATTAGGGCTGCATATGCTCCGTAAATAATATTGATTGCACCAATTATGGCAAAGGCTGTTGCTAAATTAGTTACTACAGCCGGGAAGAAGTCTAATCCAAATCTGATCAGTCCGTAGCAACCCATCTTAAGTAGAATTCCTGCTAGTAGCATTGATACTGGTGTAGGAGCTTCTACGTGAGCATCTGGTAACCAAGTATGCATAGGTACTGATGGTAATTTAACTAAGAAGCATAAAGCTATAAGAATGAAGATGGTGGTTTGTACTTGAATATCTAGGTGAGGAGTTAGCTTAGCTATCTCTACCATGTCAAATGTACTAAAGCCAGTCACTGTCAGTAAATAGAATAATCCTACCAGTAACAGAATCCCTGCTGCAAAAGTATATAGTAAGAATTTCATAGACGCATAATTGCGATTCTTGGAACCCCAGATAGCGATTAGGAGATACATTGGTATCAATTCTAATTCCCAAGCAAGGAAGAATAAAAATATATCCTTCGCCATAAACACTGCCATGACAGCTACTGCAAGGAACATAAGTAATGAGTAATAGAGTCTTGGTTGCTGTTTCTTAGCTATCGGTTCACTTGCAATTATTACGCAAGGAAGTAGAATCGCCATCAATAAAACCATCGAGAAAGAGAGCCCATCTACCCCAAGAGAGAATTTAATCTTACCCATCCAGTCATAGGTTTCGATAAGTTGTAAGTTAGTGTTAGCTGGATTAAATAAACAAAAATATTGTTTAAGAGCGATTCCTAGAACTGCCACGCTGGTGAACAAGGAGATGTTTCTTGCTCTAGCTTCATCCATTGAGAAAAACGCTACTATTAAGCCCGAGACTGTTAATAGCGCCAGCATTGTACTAAGTGAATGAGTGTGTAAATATTCCATGACTATCGAAAATATATCAGAATATAGAGAAATCGCCTAGACCTGCAATTATAATGTTGGTATTGACTGATTAACACTATAATAATTTTTCAGATTTTTATTACATGCTAGTATTTTCCTGCTTTGCGTTTGTGGAGCAACCATGGTCAGATAGCTCAGTTGGTAGAGCAGAGGACTGAAAATCCTCGTGTCGGCAGTTCAATTCTGCCTCTGACCACCACTTTTACACTCGTTTATCAAATTTAAGCAGAATTGAACTAGTAGTTCGATTTTTTGACTGACATGAGCTGACGCTCATGTCCATGCCTCTGACCACCATTCTTCACCTCACTGATGTTCGGCTTCGAATGGCAAGCCACTTTAACTAGATATTAACCTTCATTTGTTCTATTTATATCGTAGGTACTTACTTTGTGACCTCAATATTTTATGGATAAGGCTGTAAATAATCGTCAAAAGCAAGATCATGAGTCAACAAAGCTTGTTGATAAATTTGACCAGCTTGTCAGTGAACTTGAATTGTCATTAACTACAAATTTAAACAAGGTTAATGACATAAGTGTTGATAGTAAGTCTAAAGATGCTAATTTATCCCCAAGTATTACTTCTTCAGGAGACTTGCGATCTATTTCTACGCGAATGAATGATATTTATGATTCCTACAGTAGAAATTTAATTTCACAAGAAGAATTTACTAAATTAATGGAAGAAATTAAAAAAGACAAGGAACAAGTTTTAGAAATTTATAGGAAAGATCGAATAAAACACCGCATGGAAGATTATCAAGGTATGTTGAATGTTTTTACTAGTGGTTCACAGGCTTTTCTTACTACTAAAGATGCTATAGCTCAATTAAATGCGATGTTGTAAGATGTCCTTGGCAAAGTAGGTCAAGATCAAATCAGCTCCAGCTCTCTTAATGCTTATAAGTGACTCATATATAGCTAGATCTAGATCTAGATAGCCAGCCTTAGCTGCGGCATGAATCATCGAGTATTCTCCGCTTACTTGATAAGCTGCGATTGGTGCTGTTGACCTTGCTTTAAACTGACTCACTATATCAAGGTACCAACCTGCAGGCTTAACCATAACTATATCTGCTGCTTCTGCTAAGTCTAACTCTAATTCTTTCAATGCTTCTTTAGAGTTGGCGATATTCATTTGATAAGTTTTTTTGTCTTGTGGAATGGCTTCTATTACATCTTTTTCTAGGACTATTGTATTAGATTTATTCTTAAACCCAAGAGAGCTAAGAGCTTCTCTGAAAGGCGCATAGAGACTAGAAGCATACTTAGCTGTATATGCCATGATGAGAGTATCGTGATAGCTATGCTGATCAAGCTTAGTTCTTATCGCTGCTATCCTGCCATCCATCATATCTGAAGGTGCTACTATATCTGAACCAGCTTCTGCTTGAGCTAATGCCATCTTAGTAAGTATCTCCACAGTCTTGTCGTTGACTATCTTTCCATCTTCTAAAATTCCATCGTGTCCATGACTAGTGTATGGATCAAGAGCCACATCTGTTATAAGAAGTATCTCTGGGAATTCTTGTTTAATTCTTCTGATGGCTCTTTGTGTTAAACCTTCAGGATTGTAACTTTCTTCTGCGTTGAGTGTTTTGAATCGTTCATCGATTACTGGAAATATAGCTATCGCTCTAATCCCTAGTCTCTCTGCATCTTCGATCTCTTTAAGAACGCTTTCTATCCCCCATCTATAAATCCCTGGCATAGAAGATATAGCCTCTTGGGACTGCTCTCCTTCTTTAATAAATACTGGATAGATCAAATCATTTGCGGTAATAGAGTGTTCTTGAACTAAATTACGAATATGTTGGTTTAATCTAAGTCTGCGGGGTCTGTTCATTTGCTTTTTTAACTCTTGGTAATATTACAAGAAGTATTATTGAACCACCAACAAATCCGAATATCCCAAAGCCTAGCAGTGCCATATCAACAGGGTCCATTTTATTTCTCCTTTTTTATATTTTCACTTATTATAAATAAGCAAATCCCTATAAAGTATAAACCAAACCATGCTATTAACGCCATTTTTACACTTTGCTCATCATGATAGTCCCAATAGTGCTTTAAAAATATGATTGTAGTTATTACATTGGCAAATGCTTGTATTGATTTTCCAGTTTCTTGAAGAGTTATTTTCATTTATTATCCTCTTATAAAATGTGATTTTCAATATCATGAAGCATTCTATTCCTAAATGAAAGGGGTCAAAAAACCTCTGTGATTTTATCTAAGAAGTCTTGTGTTGCAACGATGTTTTACTGATTGTTGTTAATTAGTCTGTATGTTTTATGAAGATGAAGGGGGTCATTTAACCTCTAGCCGTTTCTGTGAGAATTTAATCGCCTTCTTCACTTGCTTTCTACTGGTACCACCGATGATGTCTCTAGCATCAACACAGGCTTCTGGACTTAACCTAGTAATTATATCTTCTTTAAATAGTTTGGAAAACTTGTGCCATTCTTTTAGATCTAACTCTGTAAGATACTTTCCTGAGTTCATGGCATACTTAACTATTTCACCAATGCATTTATAGGCATCTCTAAACGGCATACCTTGCTTCACTAAATATTCTGCAGCATCAGTTGCGGCAGAGTAGCTGCGCGCGCAAGCCTGATACATTCTTTCTTGATTGAGTTTGATATTTTTTAGGAACTCAGTTGTGATAGCTAGGCAATCTTGAGTAGTTTCATTTGCCATAAATAACATTTCTTTGTCTTCTTGTAAGTCTTTGTTATATGCAAGCGGTAAACCTTTAATCGTGATCATAAGAGCATTAAGTACTCCTATGACTCTTCCTGTTTTACCTCTAAGTAATTCAGGGATGTCAGGATTCTTCTTCTGTGGCATCATACTAGAACCCGTAGAGAAACTATCCGAGATCTCGATATATCCAAACTCTTGAGTGTTCCAGATGATCATCTCTTCTGCTAACTGAGAGAGATGCAGCATAATCATAGATAAATTAAACTCATACTCTAATACAAAATCCCTGTCAGAGACAGCATCCAGGCTGTTTTCAGAAGGACGAGAGAATCCCAGCTCTTTAGTAGTCATCTCTCTATCTATAGGGAAAGTAGAACCAGCTAAAGCACCTGAACCTAGAGGATTAATATTAATGCGTTTAAGAGAGTCAGTAAGGCGCTCTGCATCTCTTGAGAAGCGAGCTTCATGCGCTAACCAAAAATGTCCTACGGAGATAGGTTGTGCTTGCTGCAAGTGAGTATAACCAGGCATGATGCTATCTAGGTCTTGCTCTGCTCTTGTGATTAATTGCTGACGTAAGTTCTTAAGTAAATTTTCTAAAACCTTTAGTTCATCTTTTAACCATAGTCTTAGATCTGTTATCACTTGGTCATTTCGACTGCGTGCTGTGTGAAGTTTCTTACCAATATCGCCGATAAGCGCAGTGAGTCTAGATTCTATCGCAAGGTGAATATCTTCTTCTTTCAGCCTTTCTTTAGCCCATGCTTCTGGATTAACTGAGATCTCTTGTTCTATTTGTTTAAGAGCCTTCTCTATAGCTTTGTATTCCTTAGCAGTAATAATGCCCTGTTCTGAGAGCATTCTTGAATGAGCTAAGCTTCCTTGAATATCATGTCTATATAATTTATGGTCAAAACTAATACTAGCATTGAATTTCTCTAGTATTTCTGCGGGATTATCAGTAAATCTTGATCCCCAAAGTTTTTTAGAATCTTTATTCACAATGAGATTTTAGCATGCTTATAAATTAAGCTAATTTAATCTATCTCTTGTCAAAAACATCAAGAAAACTAATTTGTATCTCTATTAAGGGATATAAGCATTTTTAATTAAATGCAGGGACGGTGAGATATGAGTATTCTTGGAGTTTTAGGCTCTGATAGAGAAGTTTTTAATAGACGAATAATTTTTGATCTAAAGCTTAAAGCTAAGTTTTTGGATTTAAGAAAGCAGCCTGGTTTTAGTGATAGATTGCGGGATGAAACTTACACTAATTCACTTATAGAACATTTACTTACAGAATTTAGAGAAGAGAAAGAACGTTTTCATGAACAAGAAGAAAAATATAAGCGTGAGCGCATTAGACAAGAGTTACTATTGTCTGTCGCTTCTACTGAAGCTATGTATTCAATTCTCAAAGCTACAGCACCATTAAATGCGCAAGGTGAACCTGAGATCACTCCAGAATATGAACAGATGATGGCGGCTATGATTGCTGATTCTCTAAAATCTGAATCTAGTTCTTTATCCACTCTTCAGAAATGGTCTGGAGTTTTTGGTGGTAGATCTTCTGCAATCAATACTTTAATAGAGGATCATCAAAATAAAGAAACCGAATTAAAAAACAAATTTGCTAAACTGCCTGGAGATCTTACTGGCAGTGAATTGGATAGATTTGACTTCCTCGATATTAAAGGTGATATTAAATCTATTACCAATGATCTGAAAGCAATATGGTTAAAACAATATGGCTGGCCGTATGAGAATTTTAATTTAACTGCTTAATGAATTAAATTAATCGATCTGCGCTCTTTGGAGCTTTCCTGAATAATCTATAGCAATAGTTTTGTATTGAGTGTAACTGTCTAAAGCTGAGACACCAGATTCTCTAGAACCATTACCTGTGTGTTTCCAGCCACCAAACAAACTTGCACCGCCGCACTCAGCGCCAATAGTCGGGGCATTGAGATAGACTAAGCCAGATTCGAGTTTGTGAACGGCTTTCATGCCTAGATTAATGTTCATAGTATAGATAGCATTCGAGAGTCCATACTCCACATCATTAGCAATAATGAGAGCGTCATTAAGTACGTCTTCTGCTGTTCTAGATTTAGATTCAGATTCTACTTCTATTACTGCAAGTACTGGTCCAAAGACCTCTTCTTTAGTGATTTTCATTCCATGCTTAGCTTTAAGAATAGTCGGAGCATAGTAATAACCAGAATGTGTACCATCATCTAAGATCTCCCCACCACAGACTAGCTCCGCTCCTTCTTTAATAGCCTCTTCTACCATACTGTGAATGCGTTTGAGTTGTTTTAAACTAATAATAGGTGAGTAGTTAGAAGCTGCTTGTTGCTTGGCTTTGTCGTAAAATTTAGCGGCTCTGTTTTTAAGTCTAGTAACTAACTCTTTACTAATAGATTTGTCGATAACCAATCTACTAGTGCTAGTACATCTTTGACCACCAGTACCATATGCACCCCAAAGTAAACCTTCTTCAGCGAGATCTAAATTAGCATCTGCTAAAACTATGATGCTATTCTTACCACCTAATTCTAAAGCGCATTTCTTGAATTTATCTGCTGCCATAGTCGCTACTTGACGTCCTACTGCAACTGAACCAGTGACACTGACTATCTTGGTGTATGGACTTGATACTAGATACTCTCCTACATCACCAGCACCAAAGGCAACTTGAGCAACTCCACTTGGTAAACCAGCTTCATTAAGAATATCCACGAATAATTTACCAGAAAGCGGTGCAAGCTCTGAAGGCTTAAGAATAAATGTGTTACCAGTAATTAAGGCTGGTGCAGCTTTCCATGAAGGTACAGCCGCTGGGAAATTCCAAGCAGTAATAAATGCTGCAGGACCTATTGGTTGTCTAATAGTGATGATGGATTTATTTGCCATCTCTGACTGTCCAGTCATGCCATAGATACGTCTACCTTCTCCAATGAAGAAATCAAATACATCTACTATCTCTTGTATCTCTCCCCTAGCCTCTTCTATGGGTTTACCATTTTCTCTATGTAAGGTTAAAGCTAATTCTTCTTTACGTGCTGCATAAATATTACGTGCTTTAAACAAATATTCTGCGCGTTTAGGTGCTGGTACTTGAGACCAGGATTCAAATGCTAGGGCTGATTTGCGAAGCATCTCATCCATCTCTTCCTCAGTCGTTATAGGATGTTCAGAGACTATCTCGGAAATATTAGCAGGATTGCGGTTGATGATTTTGCCATCTACAATAATCTGCATCTCTGCAAGCTCAGCTAATTTATCTTGTAATTCTGTGTTCATTTAATTTATTTTGGTCTTCATATTCTTTTCTTGATAAAAATACTAGTATCGCACCAAATATAGCTGCTCCACTAGTTATCATTATCCCCATCATCATTGTTCCATATTGAAAGTCTGTCATTTTCTTTATTTCCCTACAAAATAGTAATTGCTATATTACTTCACTAATAATCTCAAGTCCCTTAGCTAGATTCTCTTCTGTAATAATAAGGTCTGGAGCTAAACGTATAATATTGCCGTAAGTTCCGCAACCTAGTAATAGAACGTTTTTCTCATAAGCATGTTTCTTGATCTTATTAACGATATCAGCGTCAGGGAACACCAGTCCTACCATTAAACCTAGACCTCTAACTTTGACCTTGTCATTAAACTCACCAGATGCTTTACGCGTATCTGATTTAGGGAATTTACTTTCGAAGAATTTGAATATCTGTTCAGATCTAGCGAGAACATTGTCCATAACTTTATCTCGTTTAATAATCTCAATAAGCTTCAAAGCCGCGCTGCAAGCGATAGGATTACCACCAAAAGTACTACCATGAGACCCTGGTGCCATCTCATACATCATTTCTTTAGTGCTTGCAAATGCTCCGAGTGGCACTCCACCAGAGAGTCCTTTTGCCATAACTTGGATATCCGGTACTACGTCATACCACTCTGAAGCAAACCACTTACCAGTACGCCCCATTCCTGACTGCACTTCATCAAATATTAAAATGATGCCATTCTCATCACAAAACTCTCTTAAATATTTCAGGAAATTTTTACCACCATGTAATCCAGCTGCAGGTATGTATCCACCTTCACCTTGTACAGGCTCCACTATCATTGCTGCAACAGTTTCTGGATGTACTACTCTATCGAAGTATTTCTTCATGCAAGTGATACTATGTTCCACCACAAAGTCTCTATCTTTCTCTGTCTTAGCATCGTATACATTAGGGAAATCAAGATAGTGAACCCCAGAGAGTAAAGGTTCGTAATAGCGTCTATAAGAGGATTTGGAGCTAGTGAGAGAGGTGCCAGCTAAAGTTCTACCATGAAAGCCACCTTTAAATACGACAAGGTTCGCTCTCCCAGGTCTCAATTTACGAGCTAGTTTGATAGAACCATCTATACCTTCTGCTCCGCTATTAGAGAAGAAAGTATTACTGATCTTACCTGGCATAATCTCTGCAAGCTTCTCTGCTAGATCGATGTTCGCAGGATAATGTACTACACAGCTAGTATGAATGCATTTAGCAGCTTGCTCACCGATAGCTTGAGCTATTTCTGGGTGTGCATGTCCAAGTTGGTTTACGGCAATGCCAGCAGTAAGATCTAGGTATTTTTTACCATCATCTCCATAGAGATATGATCCTTCCCCGCGAACAGCTACTAGATCAAATGCTCTTCCTAAAGCGGGTGAAAGATACTCAGCATCACGTTTTAAAAAATTAGACATCTCAAGTAAAGTATAGCAGACTGTTTACTACCACTTCATCGTTGCGAAACTATCCATATTAATATTCACACGATTACGATATATAAGCAGTAATAATGCTAGCCCTATAGCAGCTTCTGCGGCAGCAATAGCCATAACGAACAGACTAAACACTTGTCCTTTAACCATTATGGGGTCGATATAGTGTGCAAATGCTACGAAGTTAATATTAATGGCATTAAGAATTACTTCAATGCTCATTAGTACACGGAAAGCATTGTTTCTGGTAATTAGCCCATAGAGACCGATACAGAATAATAATGCTGAAAGTATTAGATAGTGATTTAATGTGATTTCCATAATGTTTAATTTCCTTGCTTAAGCTCTGTAGTTGTTGTATCTAGATGCTTCTTAGAAAGAATAATTACTCCGACTAAGATCACTAATAAAAGTACCGAAATCAGCTCAAACGGGAGTACATAGCGAGTCAACATTAATTGTCCAATGCGGGCTGTGTACTGGTTCGAAACTTCTGATATAACATTGAAATGTCCTTCAGCACCAGTAAGCTGAGCGATAGAAGCCCAATCTTGAGAATTAATAACATAGACTAATAATGCAAATAAACCTGAACACACTATAAACGCTGATACTTTACGTAAGCCTATGTCTAAAGCATCTATAACTTCTTCTTTAACAACGTCTGTAGCCTGCTCTTTAAGATTACAAAGCATCACCGCAAAAATTATTACTAAGACTATACCGACTGCATAGATTAGTATCTGTGAAATGGCAACGAAGTTAGCTGCTAGTACAAAATACAATCCTGCTATGGCACAGAACGCACCGATGAGTAAAAATCCAGCCCTAATAAGGTTCGGTAAAAATATCATTCCTAATGAACAAACGACTGTAACTGTCGCAAGTGTATAAAAAGGTAAATGTGAATATTGAGCTAGTAGTTCCATAATACGAAACTTATTATAGTTCAAGATTAAAAATACGTCTAATTAGCCAATCTGTAAAGCAAGGTTGCTTAATGATAGGGGGGAATTTTTTGTGGAATACTACTATAGATAGCAATTTGCTATTGATTTGACACGTGAATTTAAAACAAATAGCTGAATCTAGAATCGTCATCGACCCTGAGGTTTGCTCTGGTAAGCCGAGGATTAAGGGTACTCGAGTTCTTGTGTCGGATATTTTACTAAGTCTAGCTGAAGGTTTATCTAATACAGAAATACTTCGTAATTTTAGAGGCTTGCAAGCTGATGATCTTAAGGCTGCTATTGCTTATGCGTTTTGCATTACTGATGGGATTAAGATGAAGATTGGTTCAGCGTTTGATCCTATGAGTGAGGATGGAACTATAGTACGTCTGGATCAAGGTGAAGATACCGAGAGACTATTATTCTCTAAGGCGCTTGAGGAGCAGGCTGCGATCCAAGATGATATCACTAAAGAAAAGCTTGCTGAACTTAAAGCGAAGAAACTGCAGAAAACTGTTAGTCCTAAATATATTGATGAAAAAGAACCTGCTCCTAAAGAGCGTCCTTATGATCTTCTAATAGATATCTCTGGAGAGCCTTTGACAAAAGTCTTTAGTGATATGGATACTTTTGAGCAGGGACTAGACATGAGTATGGATAATTATGTTTTTGTTGTGCGTAAAGATCAAAAACCATGGCTTTGTTATTCCACTCGTGACGGTGTTGATATAGATCAGGCTATGCGTAGAAACCTCTTGGTGACTTATTCTGACAGTGGCTTGATTAAGAAGGAAGTCTTCGAGGGTTACCTCACTACTGACCGCCAGCATAAGATATTTATTCAAAAAGTCAACGGTAAGACTTGTGGTAGTGCGTTATAGATTAGTTTACTGATAGTGTGTTAAGTGCGTTATCTTCCGATGAAGGTCCAGCTGTCGACGCCTCTTTTTGTACTCTTGAATATATAGGGTCCATAGTTTCAATATTATTCTTAGATGGATTGGTTTTACGATATTGATTGAATGCCTCAAGAGCTTCTTTTACGTTTTTAATTGTCTCAGGATCTTTGATTCTAAGTTGTTGTTTTAATTGGTCTAATTGTTCTTTTTCAAGGAATTGAATATTGAGATCTTTATCTTTTAAAATTTCTCCTTTATCATTCTTCTGAGCAAAAGGTGAAGCAATCTTTTCAAGCTGTTTTCTTTGCTCTTCAGTAATTTTCTTTTCGTCATCTAATTTTTTCTGTTTAGCTTCTATCTCTTCTTTCTTTTTACTTTCAGTATCTGCTTCTTTCTCTTTGTCTAGCTTTGCTTGTTCTGCTTTTTGAGCTTCTTCTTTTGCCTTTATTTCTTTTTCAATTTTTTTGATTTTTTCTAAATCTTCATCTATTCCTTCAGGATCTACTTCACCTGAAGCTGAGAGACTTGAACTTTCATCTGGATTACTAGCCTTATCACTTGCTCTAGAACTTGGTATCCCTCCTCCTGATGCCATGGGGGGACTAGGTAAAGCTGGTGGTGGTGATACATATGGAGGTGGTATCGCGTTAAATGTTTTAGGAGCAGCCATAATCCCAGGACCTAATAGCTGAGTACTCATTACTGCTGAAACATGGCTAGCTATTGGACCTGGCATTTTTAAGTAATTTCCTTCTTAGTTTCATCACCAAATCCTACGTCAAGGTTTGGTTTCCCTTGTTTTGAAAGTTGAATTACTTTATCTTCCATGCTCACTCTTACTTCTTTGTCTGTAGGTTCTACAGCTTCTGCTACTTCTTTCTTTACAGTTAATATTGGTGTGGTTTCGGGTGCTGGGGTCTTTGATTGTTCAGAAGTAACTACGGCTCCATTTTGTAAACCAGCTGCTCCAGCTGCAGCAACTTCAGCTGTGACACCATATCTTGGCAAGAAACTCATTAATTTTTTACTAACATCACTACGAGCAAGTATACTTCTTGAATTGCCAGTTTGTTGTGCGGATTTGGCTGCTTGTATTTGTAAATCATTTATAGTTAGTTTATTTAAACTTGTTTCTGACATAATATTCTCCTTAACTGATGTCTGCTCCCTTGTTCTTCCATTCTGCCTTAGCTAATCGTTTCGCTTCCTTCTTTGCTTGCTTTTCTTCATTAGGCTGTATTAATGAAGAAAGGCCTTGTATCATTGCTCCGCCCATATTTATACTCATTCTGCTTTTATCCGCTTCTTGTTGTATTAAAGCTGCTATTTGCATACCTGTTTGGGCAGCAGGATTGGTCTGAGTAGTAAGCAGAGAAGCTGGTACTTGGTATGCCATCTTGCCAATAAGACTAGCAGTGTCTGCTAGGGTAAAGAATGCACCCCTAACACCCGCTGTAAGAATAGCAGTGGAGTTTGTGTTTGGATCTACGTGACCTTTGGTTACAGGATTACCTCGATTAAATGTTGTTGGATTGATTGCTTTTGATGCTACAGTTCCGCCAGCCATAAATTCTTCCTTGGGTCTTTCTCACCCATAGAAATATGAACATATCTAAGTTAAATTCTGGTTATGAAATTAAAAATAGTTTAGTTTTATGGTTGTACTGCTGAACCTAATTGTTGAGCAGCATTGACTGCTTTAGCTGCAAGTGCATCATCTTGTAGTTTTTTTATGGCATCCATAGCAGTTGCTTCATTCTGGTTTGCTTTAGCTAGTCTTGCATCTAATGCTGCTTTAGTATTTCCGAAAGCAGCTGGACTACTAAGAGCAAATTGATTATATATTGCTGCTCTGTTAGGACTAGAATTGGAATTAGTGTTTTGGCTAGTATTGGCTGCCTTAGTTAAAGGAGCGCTTGCTTTCGGTGTTTCAGAAGCTTTAACTGTTGTAAAATTAATTTCACTCGATCTCATTTCTTATTCCTTTTCCTTTGCTTCTTCTTTAATACCCAATATTTGCTTTAATACTTTAGTAGCATCAATACCCTCAGGACCTTGTGCTGTAATTGTTCCTCCTAAAGAGTTTAGAGCTTTTTCTCTCTTATCATCATTTTTAGCATTATTCATTTGATCCTTAAATGTTGCAAACGCAGCTTGGATTACAGTATTGTCTTTTATGCTAGTTATTTGATTAAAATTTTCATCCAAATTATTACCATCAGTAGGCTGCTTTTTATAACTTTCAATTAAAGGCGCATTCACATTTCCTTGTGCTAATTTCTCCTGAGCTTCCTTCTCTGTAGGAGCAGTGTTCGTGGTTGTTTGTGGAGGGACTGGACCTGGTTCAGGTGGTGGTGGAGGTCTATTAGTACTAGTAGTTTGAGTATTGTTTTTAGGTTCATCGTCAGAGTCAGACGATTTCTTCTTCTTGCCCATTCCACTAAACATATCCCCTAATATATTTCCCATTCCCCCGAATCCAGCTCCAGGTCCTCCAGCAGCGAATTGTGCATTATTGAGGTTTCCTATTAAGTTAGATTCAGTTGCAAGTCTTTGCATGCCTTCACCAGTACCTCTTGCACCACCACCGATATTACCAATAATCGTAGAATTGCCTCCTCGTCCATTAGGTGTGCCTGTACCAGTACCTTGAGTACCACCAAATCCAGCTGTAGTTGCTACTCTACTTAAAGCCCCTGCAACAAGTCCATTTTGAGTTGCTCTTACTAGGCTCTCAGTTCCTGTGAAAACGGGAGTTGCAAATGCATCAATTGTTTTCTTACCGATTTCGGTAGCAGTATCTACTATTTTCTTGCCATCTGCACCTATTAATTCTTTAGCAATATCTCCGACGGATATCGGTTTCTTTTTAGAAACATTGCCAATGGCGGGTCCAGTGACAAGGCCTATATTGGGTGCTGAAGAAGCATTCGCCATAACGTATTAAATAGAACAGATACAAGTTAAATTATGGTTAACTAGAAAATATATTTAACTTCAGCTTAATCTAGGTCATAATAACTATAGATATGGTCGATTCGGGCAATATAGATACAGGAAATAAAGCAGCTTCAAATCCCTTTGTCAAACCTAAGGACAATACTCCTGTCTCCGCTAAGGAAGCAACTGAGCCAGCTAAGGGGATTAAAGCTGATGCTAATCCAATATATAAATCTCCAAGTGAATCACAACAAGTGCAAGCAAAGCGACAGCTTATTAATGCTCAAGAAGAAACTATTCTCAAGAAAGAAACTGAAATCTTAGCTCACAATCCTGTGCTTGCTGCTCAATTACAAAATCCTAAAAAAACCAAAATTCCAACTAAGCAGCCTAAGCAGAAACCTCCAGAACCAAGTACAAGAGTACAACTTGCGCCGAAGGGAAGGGCGCTTAATCCACGGCGCGTTAAACCTAACTTACCAGGGCGCTTGCAATCACTGTTTGATGATCGCATTGATAATTTATCTAAGCTTGAAGAAGCTTTAGCTTCCGCTAATGATAGCGTAAGCCTCATTAATGAGTATGCTCATAAATTACTTACTACACATGGTACTGCAGAGATGCGTAGTTTTGATAGTTTAGCAGTGCTTATGGGCTTAGAGACTGATATTGCTGATTTAGACAAGGATTCATTGATTTTATTATTGCAAGAAAAGATTATAGAGTTTGCTGATGAACCTCAACTAAAGCAAATCTTAAATGAGATAGTTATGCAAATAAATTTATCTGAGAATAATAATTTCTTGAGACCTTTATTGCAGTTCTTCTTGCCGATACCGTTCCAGTTTGAGTTTGCAGATGTGGATGAAGAGTTTGAAGAAGATGAAAAGGAAACTCGTGAAGTAGAGAGCAAAAATGATAGGCAAGAAAAAAAACATAACGAAGATGATGAAGATGATGAGAGTGAAGATGAGTTAGAGGAGTTTGATTCCTCCGCTTCATTATCGATTCATACTTTGAATTATAATAAAATACATTTCTTTCTTGGCTACCATGCTGAATCTAATCAACTGAAAGTCAGTCTCAATGGGGATCCTATGGCAATGGAGCTGGCGATACCTATAGAATCTAATATGGAAGATCTTATTTATGACGAGCTAGATGATATAGAATATATGATTAAAGTATGGGAAGAGAATGTATTAAGAATCACTGATAAACGTATACTCAAAGTTAAAGCTGATGGTAAACTTAATCCAATGTTGCTTAAGGCTTGTAATAGTATTTTAGAAACTATTCAAGATAGCGATATAGATCTTGGTGAAGGTGAGATTGAAGCAGGAATGTTGTGAAGCGAGTTGTAGGTAAGATTAGTGGCTTTCATGGTATTAAAGGTGAGATTAAGATTTATCCTTTAGTAGATGACATAGATTTATTTTATGATTTTGAGACATTAGAGATTAATGACAAGGATTATGAGATAGCAAGTATAAGATTGCATAAGAATAATGTCTTGGTTTTACTTAAAGATCATCATGATCGTAATGCAGTGGAAGGATTTACTGGTTATATTAAGGCTGAACTTAATGAGGATTTGGGTGAGTCACAGTACTATATTGCAGATTTATTAGGAATGCCTGTTATAGATGAAAACTCTCATGAAATTGGCATAGTTAGTGACTTTTCGAATCAGGGACAGGAATTGATTTATATCAAGCTGATAGACAAGTTTGCGGCTAAGGGTGATTTAATAGTACCTTTTGTGGAAGATTATATACTAGACGTTAAGGTTGGAACTCATATTAAAATTAAATTGGACGAAGGTTTATTAGAGTTGTGTAGATGAAACCAAGAATCAAAATATGTGGAATCACTAACTTGATTGATGCTAAAAATGCATTAAATCTTGGTGCTGACTATATTGGATTTATTAATATCAATAAATCCTCACGATTTATTACTACTGAAGAGGTTGAAGACATACTTAAATCTTTTACTGAGGCAGAGAAGCAGAAAGTAGTTTTACTAACTGATATCAATTCAATAGATACTCTTATTAACATAAGCTCACGTTTAGGAATTAAAATTCTACAACCCTATGGATCACTCTCTAATAATGATTTACATCGTTTAAGATTGCTTGGTTATAAAATATTTAAACCTATTAATGTTGCGACTGAAGATGATCTGGATCAGATCGAAGAATATTTAGATTGTGCAGATGTAATTATTCTTGATACAAAAATTACAGATGCCGCGATACTTGGTGGTACGGGTTTACGCTTTGATTGGGATCTCTATGTTAAAGCCAAGTCACTGACTAAGGTTGATTTAGGTTTAGCTGGCGGTATTAATACCGAAAACCTCGAGGAAGCTCTGATGAAATGTAAGCCAGTTATGATAGATATCTCTTCGGGTCTAGAAACTAGTCCTGGACTTAAATCTCTAGAAAAGATGAAACATTTATTCAATCTAATGAATTCAGTCTTATATAGTTAAATTACCTAATCTATTTAGATGATTAATAAACTCTATCTAAAGCAACAATCCTTATTTCAGTTGACATTAAATTGATTTAATAAGCCTATAAAGCTTATATGTTCAAAGACAATGAGCTTGAAGAATTATATAGTCAGTTAGATCTGCTCTGCAACCCTCGACCGAAGAACAACAGTTCGGTTAAAGAGATTGCAAATATATTAACTTCAAATCAAGTAATAAGTAATTCTAGCTCTGTAAAAGAATTACAGGAATTGATTCAAGATTTAGAAGATGAGGAGAATCTGGGTAAAATGGAAAAAGATGACTTGTTTTTAGGTAGTGACACTGAGCCGAGTGTGTATAAAAAAAATAGTGCACCTGTACTAAACGTGCAAACTAAATTTATCGGCAAGCAAGTGGCGGCTGATGGAGTGTTTAGTAATATTAAGCATAATATTAGACAATCTAATAAAAAACGTATTGAAGCTTACGCTAACACCAATGCTAAAGTAGTTAAAGAATCTAATATGGAACCGCTTAAGTTAGAGCAGTATACAGAGAGGTAAATGTCACACTTTTGACTTCGTCCGATAAGTAGTTTATATCGCAGATTTTAATAAAGTTTCATCAGTATGTTTATCTTGTACCCTGGTTGCTTGCTTAGTAATAATTTGCTTATCAGTTTCAGCTATTTTTTGAGCCGAAGCACAGGAATTCTTATAAAGCATTAGTGCGCCTCTGCCAGAAGCATGAGCTAGCATGTTGACGAAGAGTCTCATATCTTGATTCTTGTTTAAATAGCGAGCTACAAAGTCTAACACTCCTTCCATTATGAAGAGTAAGCCTGAAGCTTTCTTAGCAAGCTTGTCTTGGAAGGTTAACTCTATGTCAAAAAGCCATGAAGCTAAATCACGCATTGGACCAAAGAATTTCTCCTTGCCAGTTAGCATAAAACCTACTGAAGCTACTACGTCAAATATTGTGCTTAGTAAACCATTATGTCCTTTAGATTCAAATTTCCAAGAATTTGCTACTTTATCGAACCTAACTGGGATTAGAGTTTTCATTGGATCTTGTCCGATTTCTTTCAATAGTTTGAAACAGGCTTTAGTGCTTTCTTTAAATCCAGTTAGAAAATCAGGGAAGAATCCTTTGGCATATTTATCAGGAATGTTTCTATCTGTGAAATCCCACATTTGATCAATACCTGCCGATAAGCCTCTTATAAGATATATATTCTTTAAATTACCAAACCAGGGTAATATTGATTCTCCTAAGAAACCTATTGCTTGAAAAGGATTTTTCTTATCTAGTCCTTGATTCATGCCACTAATACCATAAGGCACATAACTTAAGGTAGTAATTAGTCAGACGAATTTTTCTATATTCTTCTTAAGTGAAGGTGGGATAGAGCTAAGCATACTAAAAGCTCCTAAAACATTGAACATCATATTAGAAAAACAAGCATAGCCATCTATTTTATGAATTACCTTCATCCAGTTCGTCCAAATGTCATTTCTATTTTCAATACGCTTATCGGAAGAGCTTTTAAAATTTTCTTTTGGCTCTATATCAGCTTTAGCTAATAACTTAATATGATCTTGATTAGCTTCCCCTCTTGATTCGTCTATTTTATGTGCAGGAAGTTTATCATTCTGAAGCAAAGCAGCTCTTTCAGTATTCATTTCAAGAGCAGGGCTATTTAGAGGTTCATCTGTAATCTGCATCATAGAACAGCAAGCCCTAAATTGTACTACGAGATAGATCTGTCATACAAAAGCAATAGGAAAATATAATCAATTTAAGTACAGTTTACTCATATGAAATTCAGATAACTTGTAATTTTGCATATTCGATAAATAAAAATGGCGTAAAACCGTGCTTCCTATTCAAGATAACTATGGAGTATCTTGAACTGTACCTAGTCTAAATAGATGATCTTATAAATTTAAGTATGAAACACTTGACACTCATACTACTGTATGCTATTATAAGGGTATGGATAATCAAAGTATGTTTTTATTAGTGATCAGTCTTTTGACCTGGAGCATAACATTACTTATGTTCAGATCAAAATGGGTCTTTAATTCTAATAAGAAGGAATTAAGTCTTTTTGATCTTATTTACATGTCTCTTACTCGAAGCCCCGATATCAATTAATTTATTAAACGCTTATCGGAAATAGAATAAATAGCTTCAAATTACTTATCGGTCATTTGGTGTCATAATAAAACTAATAAGAAACCTCGAGCTAGAGTATTCTTGCTTAACGATTCTTCTGTTAGAATCATCATTTAGTGCCCAAAAGAACTGATATCCGCAAAATACTGATAATAGGTGCGGGTCCAATTATTATAGGTCAAGCATGTGAATTTGACTATTCTGGAACCCAAGCTTGTAAAGCTCTTAAAGAGGAAGGTTTTGAAGTTGTATTAGTTAATAGTAATCCTGCAACTATCATGACTGATCCAGAGTTTGCGGATCAAACTTATATAGAGCCTATTACACCTGAGTATGTGGCTAAAATTATCGAGAAAGAAAGACCTGACGCTATATTACCCACCATGGGTGGTCAAACCAGTTTAAACACGGCTGTAGCCCTTGCTAAGAGTGGAGTTTTAGCGCAGTATAACGTTGAGTTAATAGGCGCAAAATTACCAGCGATAGAAGTTGCTGAAGATAGAGAAAAGTTCAAGAACTTAATGGATAGTATTGGTCTCAAGAGTCCCCGATCTAAGACCGCTACAACCGTACAAGAAGGCCATGTGATAGCTTCAGAGATTGGTTTTCCTGTGATTATTAGACCAGCGTTCACTCTTGGAGGTTATGGTGGTGGCATCGCTTATAACGTGGAAGAGCTGGATAGTATTCTTGTGAAGGGTTTAGCAGCCAGTCCTGCTAGGCAAGTATTGGTAGAGCAGTCGGTACTTGGTTGGAAAGAAATTGAGTTTGAAGTAATGCGTGACTTGAATGATAACGTAGTAATCATTTGTGCTATTGAGAATTTTGATCCTATGGGAATACATACTGGTGACAGTATTACCGTAGCACCAACTCAAACTATTTCCGATAAAGAATATCAGCAATTAAGAAACGCATCTATCAAGATTATTAGAGCTGTGGGTGTTGAGACTGGTGGTAGTAATATTCAGTTTGCTTTAAACCCTGAGAACGGTGAAATCCTAATCATAGAGATGAATCCAAGAGTGTCGAGATCCAGTGCATTAGCTTCTAAAGCCACGGGATTCCCGATTGCTAAGATAGCAGCTAAGCTTGCTGTCGGCTATACACTAGATGAAATTCCTAACGATATCACTAAGAAAACAATGGCGAGTTTTGAACCTAGTATTGATTATGTGGTAACTAAAATACCTCGATTTGCTTTTGAGAAGTTTCCTGACACGCAAGACTTACTTAATACCCAGATGAAATCTGTCGGTGAAACCATGGCAGTGGGTAGAAGCTTTAAAGAAAGCTTCCAGAAAGCACTCAGAGGGCTGGAAAGCAAAGGTCCTACAGGATTTATTAATAAGGACATCATCAAACTTATACATCAAGAAAGACCTAAAGGTGAAGAATTACAAAAACTAAAAGATAAACTCAAGAGAGAGGTAGCTATCCCAAGCTCTCAAAGAATTTATAGATTGTTTGATGCATTATACCTAGGACTCAGTATTGAAGAAATTCATGAGCATAGTAAGATTGATATTTGGTTCTTAACTCATTTACATCAGATTGTTAATGAGAGTAGATTATTGCAAGCAGATTTTAATAGGGTTATGCAAGACAATCTCTGTCAGGGATTAGATCTAATTGAAATTTTAAGACGTTCAATACCAGTAGATAGAATGAAGAAGCTCAAGGCTATGGGGTTCTCTGATAAACAGCTAGCAATATTACTAGATCCATACACGAGTGTCAGCGAAATAGATATAAGAGATTTTAGAACTAAGCTTCAAGTCTTACCAGTCTATAAGACTATAGATACTTGTGCTGGTGAGTTTGAATCATTCACTCCTTATCATTATTCGACTTATGATGAAGAGGATGAAATAACTACTAGTGATAAAGAGAAAGTATTCATTCTAGGTGGCGGACCTAATCGTATTGGGCAAGGTATAGAGTTTGATTATTGTTGCGTGCATGCTAGCCAAGCATTAAGAGCTGCTGGTTATGAAACTATCATGATCAATAACAATCCAGAAACGGTTTCTACGGATTACGATATCAGTGATAAATTATATTTTGAACCTATAACAGTAGAGGATGTACTCTCCATCTGGAATAAGGAGAAGTCTCTTGGCGCTAATCTTAAAGGAGTTATAGTACAGCTTGGTGGACAAACACCACTGAATATTTGTAAAGAACTAGAAGCTGCAGGGGTTACTATCATTGGTACTCAGCCTGAACAGATCGACTTAGCTGAAGATAGAGATAGTTTCGGTAAGCTTTTGAAGAATCTTAATCTAAAACAAACTACTAATGCTATCGCAAATAATAAAGAAGAAACTTTATCTAAATGTCAAGAGATTGGATTCCCTCTTGTACTAAGACCTAGTTATGTATTAGGTGGCAGAGGCATGGAAGTAGTATACAGCGATAAGGAAGTCAATGACTGGCTTTTACGCATAATGCTAGAAGATGATCAATTCCCAGTGTTGATTGATAAATTCCTGGATAATGCTATAGAAATAGACGTAGATGCTATCTCTGATTCTCATGAAACAGTTATAGCTGGAATAATGGAACACATAGAATATGCAGGTATTCATAGCGGTGACTCTGCTTGTACTTATCCGCCTCAAACCCTATCACAAGATATCATTCATAAAATAGAAGAAGCCACTTATAGTTTAGCTAAAGCTCTAAAAGTTAAGGGTTTAATGAATATTCAGTTTGCTGTTAAGGATGAAGAGCTTTATATCCTAGAAGTCAATCCTAGAGCTAGTCGTAGCGTACCCTTCATCTCTAAAGCTACAGGTATATCTTGGGCTAAATTAGCGTCTCTAATAATGACAGGTAAGACTATTCCAGAACTAGGAGTAGATAAGTTAGTAGAAAGAATTCCACAAAATCAAGTCTCCGTGAAAGAAGCAGTCTTCTCATTCAATAAGTTTGATGGTAGTAGTATCTTCTTAGGTCCTGAAATGAAGAGTACTGGCGAGGTGATGGGTATCAGTAATGAGTTCCCAGAAGCCTTTGCTAAAGCACAAATAGCAGCTTCATTGAACCTTCCTAAAGCTGGTAAAGTGTTTATAAGCTTTAATGACAGAGATAAAACATCAGCAGTAGGTATTGCAGCAGAATTAATTGCATTAGGTTATAAGATAGTAGCTACTAGTGGTACAGCCAAGACACTTGAACAAGCTGGTTTAACTATAGAGAAAACTTATAAAGTTAATGAGGGTAGACCTAATATTACCGACTTACTCAAGAATGACGAGATTAATCTTATACTTAACGTACCTTGGGGTAAGGAAGCTAATGAAGATAGCCAAGTAATCACCAAGATCGCCCAATCTCGTAATATCCCTGTAATAACAACCGTATCAGGCTCACAGGCCACAGTTAAGGCTTTAGAATCAGTACAAAATACGGCAATTAAAGTTAAGTCGCTGCAGGATTATCTTAAAATTGAAATTACGAGATAAGTTTTACCTCTCGTCATCCTGAGGGAGGGCGAAGCCCGACCGTAAGGATCCACTCTTATTAATAGACTATTCTTAGTAGTGGATCCTTACGTCGTCGCCTACGGCTCCTCCTCAGGATGACGATTTTTAGAGAATCACAAGATTAAAGTTTGGGTATAAATTAAGAAGTAAGATGAAACCCCTAAAACTTGGCGTACTAGGTAGCACTCTAGCTCACAGTAAATCACCACAAATTCAACAAGCAGGATTACATTACCTTGGCATTGAAGGTAGTTATGGTTTGTTTGAAGTTGCGCCTGAAGAATTTAATAGTAAGATCAATCTACTCTTTCATGAACTTAATGGACTTAACGTTACCATTCCTTACAAGCAAACCATTCTCAAATATTTAAATTATAAAGATCCTTTAGTAGAACGCATTGGTGCAACTAATACTTTAGTTATTAAAGATGGTCAGATATACGGTTACAACACTGACTACTGGGGTTTCACTAAGTCTTTAGAGCATGCTGATCTTAAAGGTAAACCAGTCTCTATCATCGGTGCAGGAGGCGCTTCTAGAGCCATTATCATTGCACTAGAGGATATGGGAGTGTCAGAAATTAATATCTACGTTAGAAATATTCACAAGATAGAAGGCACCTTACCTAAAGTAAAAAAGACCCAGATCAATCTAAAACTATACACAGAAGAGGATAATTTTGGTGAGTCAGCTTTAATAATCAATGCCACACCCGTAGGTCAAGGTAGGTTGGGAAACAGCATGCCTATTACTATTCAGCAAATCGAACTATTAAGAGGCGGAACTATTGTTTACGATCTAATATATTCCGATACTCAATTTCTGCAAGAAGCGAAAAAATGTAAACATCCAACTATAGATGGTTCTAAAATGCTTATACTACAAGCCGCCCAGTCACTCAGTCTTTGGACTGGTAAAGAAATCACAGATGGGCTGATAGAAGCCATGAGCGCTGGATTCTTTGCAGTGCATTGACAATTAATTTATTTAAACACAAAAAACTTTCTTAACAGCAATGTCATGCTTGTCTACTGGAATAGAGTCCCAGACTAATTCTGAAAAGCAAACGCCGACTGATTTACACTTCTTAGGTATTTGGCTTAATAGTCTATCGTAATAGCCGCCGCCTCTACCTAAACGATAAGAATCTTTATTAAACGCAAGTGCAGGCACTATTACCATATCAAGTTCGGAAACTTTCACAAGTTTATTAGTAGCAGGTGGAGCTTTAGTACCATACTTAGAATCCACTAAACTAAACAAATCTCCAGCTTCAAACAAGAGCATACGAGCCTTACCTATAGCTCGAGGTAGAACCCAGCGCTTATCAGGGTTACTGATTATCATTGAACTTAAATCAAACTCATCAACCAAGGGATAATAAAGCAGCACGGTATGAGCTTTCTTAAACTCAGGGCTTAACTCTATTGCATCAATTAATTCTTGTTGACGCTTGTAGAAATCCTCTCTATTTGCAAGTAAACGTCCTAATTGAATTCGAGCCTTCGCTCTCAGCTCTTGTTTGATTTCACTAATTGCTTGGTCTGACATTAACACCGACATTTAGTTATATTATATATTGTTTTCAATAACAGTGGATCCTTACGTCGCAACCTACGGTTGCTCCTCAGGATGACGATTCGATTGCTAATCTAACTCTCTTAAGTACAGTTTCTTTGCCCAATAAATACATCACGAGTCCAAGATCAGGTCCATGGCTAATACCACTGATAGCAACTCTGATAGGTAAGAATAAATGCTTACCAGAGAGTCCTAGCTGCCCTCCTAGGTTATTAATAGCGTCTTTAAGCACAACTGGGTCCTTCCAATTTAAATTAGGGTTCTCAAGCGATTTGACTAAAGATTCTAGAAGATTCTTAGATTCAATAAGTGATTTAGCTAGTTTAGGATCTATTACTAAATTCTCCTCAAAAAAATAAGAAATATTTTCATTGATGTCTTCAAACTTATTAAGATTACCTCTAATAGAATCGATCATTTGCTTTTGATCATCTACAGGATATTTAGAGAGATCGTATTTCAAGAAGGGTTTACATTGAGTAATAAGCTCTTCAAAACTAAGCTTAGCTATATACTCACGATTAAACCAATTAAGCTTCTGTATATCATAGACAGCAGGGCTCTTGCTCATACCTTCAATACTAAAATCCTTAATAGCGTCTTTAATTAAATAAACTTCTTTAACTCCCTCTGTAGGCGCAGTATAGCTAGTAGCTACAAGGTAATTCACTAACGCTTCTGGTAAGTAACCTTCGCGGGTATATTTATCTACACCTGCTATATCTCCATGCTTACGCTTAGAAAGTTTCTGTCTATCCTTAGTAAATATCAAAGGCAAATGCCCGAATATAGGCACAGGGAAACCAAATGCTTCATAGATAGCAATCTGCTTAGCTGTGTTAGTTAAATGATCTTCACCTCTAATTACATGAGTAATCCCCATATCGTAGTCATCAACAACCACCGCAAAGTTATAAAGAACTTGCCCGTTATATTTCTGAATTACTGGATCACCACCGAGATCCTTAGTATTAATAGACATCTGACCGCGAATAACATCATTCCACTCTATATTACGATCCTTTCCTAGATTGAGTCTTATAACATAAGGCTTGCCCTCAGCTTCAAGCTTAGCTGATTCTTCAGCACTTAGAGTTCTAGAACGATTATCATAACCTTCAGCTATCTTCTTAGCACGTTGCTCCGCGCGCAAGGCTTCTAACTCTTGAGCTGTAGCAAAACACTTATAAGCCTTAGATTCTTGAATTAATTTATTTACATAAGCTCGCTGAGCATCTACTCTTAGAGACTGTCTTACTATTCCAGCTGTCTTAAACTGAGTATCTAAGAATTGATCAAAACCTGGCGGTGTATCCCATTCTATTCCAAGAATCTTAAATCCATCAATAATTTCTTGGATATATTCATCCTTGTTCCTCTCAAGGTCAGTATCTTCTAAACGAAAATAAAACTCTCCATCATAACGCTTAGCAAAGAGTAAATTATAGAGTGCAGTTCTAACCGTACCTATATGTAGATTACCAGTAGGACTAGGAGCTATGCGTGTTCTTACCTTCATGCGTTGATCCTAATTCTACGAGCCTCTCTTATAGTTCCAGAATCTTTAGATAGAATAGTAGAACGCTCATAAGTACTTAAAGGACGGGGAGCATCTATTCTGAAATGCACTCCACGACTCTCTTTACGCTGCAGTGCTGAATTAGCAATAAGTAAGGCAACAGTCTTTTCTTTAGACTCTTCTAAACCTTCTAAAAACTTCACTGTAGATCTGATAGACTTCTCTCTTCTTTCTACGCCAAGGTTCTTACTCATTACAGATCTGATATTATCCACTAATTCTTTATGTGCTTGAATTTCGTTATAATCTACGGGGACATAATAATTAGAACAGTATTCTATGCTAACTATAGCTTCATCAATTAAAACATCTGGGGTTTCAATTTTTACTTTAGCTCTTTCTAATTGTTCAAGTGAGTTTTCTAATTTTTGATTAGCGATATTAAGTTCATCAGCTAGAATGGCTTCTGCAACCAAGTCAGGGACAACAATACATTCAAGTAATGAATTACTAGCTAGTCTATTAGCCCCGTGAAAACCATTAGAAGCACATTCACCTAAAGCAAATAAACCTGAAAGATTAGTTCGTCCATTTATATCAGTCTTAATACCACCAACACTGTAATGAGCAGCAGGTCTCACTGGTAATAAACTCTTAGATATATCAAATCCATGTTTTAGACAAAAACTAAAAATAGTAGGAAACTCTTTCCTTAAAAACTCTTCGCCCAAATGCCTAGCATCAATGAAAACATAATCAGAATCTGTAATCTTCATCTCAGAACAAATAGCTCTACTAACTATATCCCTAGTAGCAAGTTCTGCATCTGGATGATATTTATTAGCAAACAATGCCTCCTTAGAGTTGCGTAATATAGCACCAGCTCCACGTAAAGCTTCTGAGATAAGGAAATTCTTACCCGTTTTAGTTTTAAATACAGTCGGATGAAATTGAATGAACTCTAGATTTTCGATTTTAGCTCCTGCATCATAAGCTAGTGCAATACCATCACCAGTAAGAATACTTGGACAAGTATAATCCTGATATAGTGCTGCAAGTCCACCAGTAGCAAGCACGACGTTATCAGCCCATACATCAAACTCATCTCCAGAGATAAGAGACAAACGTACACCTATAACTTTATTTTTAACTTTGTCTTTAATTAAACTTACAGCTTCTGTCCCCTGCGAAATTAATATATTCAAATTCCTTGAAACATTGTCTACTAGAGGCTTAACGATGGCTCTACCAGTAGAATCTCCCACATGCATAATACGCTTATAGCCATGAGAACCCTCTATATTAAAATGCTTGTCAAACGTGACTCCTAGCTTAATAAGCTCGTTAACCTTATCCCAAGACATCTCAAGTATTTTACGAACTACGTCTTGGTTACATAGTCCCTTACCGGCACTCAAGGTATCTTGTATATGACTATCCAAGTTATCTTCTGGGTTGAGAGGACTAACTACTGCCACTCCACCTTGAGCATACTTACTGGATCCTTCTGTAATAGCTTCCTTAGAACATATAAAAACTTTCTGACCGGCTTGCGCTAATTTACGTGCCAAGTTTAGCCCAGCTATACCTGAACCAATTACAACGGTATCAAAGTGATTTTCTAAGTATTCTGACATATCAAAAATTGTCCGAAAGTATATTTATTATATAACAATAGATTGATGCTAATAATAAATTAAGATTTCCTTCACCTACTTTGCAATTTAAAGTTCGTCATCCTGAGGGAGGGCGAAGCCCGACCGTAAGGATCCACTCTTATTAATAGACTATTCGTAGTAGTGGATCCTTACGTCGCAACCTACGGTTGCTCCTCAGGATGACGAGAGAATATTAGATATAGCCTTAGCAGCATTTTCTTGAAACCCTAAGCCACAAATTATCTCGGATTCTACAGGATGAATTAAATAACCAAACTCTATTAAAACAGCTGGCATATTAGGGTTCTCTCTTAAGACATGTAGGTTCTGTTTAATAATTCCAGCAGAGCTTAAGCCAGTAATTTGAACTAAAGATTCTAGTAAGCTCTCTGCCAAGGCTATATTTTCATCATAGTAATAATGAACAGAAATACCACTATGCTCTAGAGGAATCTCATTATCGGGAATAGCATTATGATGTACCGAAATAAATAAATCACTCTTAAACTCTTGAGCAATTTTCACCCTATCAGCCAAACTCACATCTATATCAGCTTCTCTTGTCAGAATAGTAATTAAACCTTTAGCATCTAACTCTGCTTTAATTTTTTTTGCTAGTTTTAAATTTAAATCTTTTTCGGTAATGCCCTTGGGGGAGCAGGTTCCGCGAGCCGAACCACCATGACCAGGATCAATACAGATACGCTTAATTCTATTATCATGTCGCTGAAGATGTTTAAATCCGTCATCACGAGGAGGGCGAAGCCCGACGTCGTGATCCAGTCTTGTAATTCTAAACACAGATTTAACTCCATCCAAATCTATCTTAAAAACATTCTCACCCATATTTAATTTAAGTACTGGACAAAAATTACCAGCATAAATAAGCTCTATCTTCTGATCGTTAATAACACAAGACTTAGTTGCTGACCCAATAAAGAATATGGTCTCACTATCAGTTTCATGATTTTGTGGTGGATAAGCTAAAAACCCCATTCACTCAGTCGCCCAGCCACTCGGTCACTACTTTCTAAACGCTCCCCAACTAGATCCATCATTACTATCTTCGATTCTCACTTCTGGTCTTGGTTTAGGTCTTTCTTGCTGTTCTTCATAACTAGCATGTCTAGAGTAATCTGTAGTATGGTGTCCTAAACCACCTTCAGGCACTACATCATGTAATGATTCTTCTGCTGAAACCTGCTTAATAAGCTGATTCAAGAGAGCATCTTTATATTCTACTTCCCTAGTTCTTAGATCAAGCTTTTCTTTTAATTCATCAATAATCTTGTTTGACTCTCTGACACTGCGTTTGGCAGTTTCTACTTCTACTTCTTTCTCTTGCTCTAACTGTTTAGCTTTATATTTAAACTCTAATAATTCAGCTTTAAGATCATTGTAGTCAACAGCACTTTTCTCTTGATGATCCATTAACTGTTTAAGTTTAGTTTTCAGCTTTTCACGCTCTTGAATAAGATCAGAAACCTGTTCATCATAACGAAGTTTATTATTCTCAGAATCCTTTCTATTACGTTGCAACTCAGTCTCTGACGCTCTTAAAGCTTCTTTCGCCGCATCGGTATCGAGTCTGAGCTTTTTATTTTCTTCACGTTGAGTTTTAAATTCAATTTTTAATTCCTCAAACTGACCAAACATACTCTCAAACTTAACTCTAAACTCTTGGCTCTCATTAGCTTTGTTGACGTAACCGTCCATCAAAGCACTAAACTCTGCAGAAACGCCACTTTTTTGTTTTTCGTAAATTGAAAGCAACTGCTCTTCAATACGTTTAAGGCGATTACCCAGAGCTACTGGTGTCTCATCTAAAACCGCTGGTAATTGATGCTTATCTGTGCTATCAAAATCATCATCTTCAGCCGCATTACCGTTCTTTTTAAAGCTTGCTTTCTTAGATTTAGTCTTAATTTGTAGGTCTTCTGCCATAGAGCATAATTTTAGCTTAATTATGCCAAATACGTAATATTTTTTGGGATTTTGAATAACATTCAGTCAATTTTTATTTCTAAATGACATTTTGGTTGGTTCCGCGCCCTCGCCGCGGTTCGTCCGTAAGGCAGCTTTAATATTTTCATTCAGCCGCGCGCAGCGCAACGCCGCGCAGCGCAACGCCGCGCAGCGGCGGAACCCTTGAGAATTTAGTTAAAAAATTATTTCGTAGATTTTAAGATAAATTTGACTAATCTCACAAATAAATTAAAATGTATTTATAGTCTCACTTACTTTATGGATAATAAAACTAATTCAAGGCAGGGCCCATTATCAGGAGTAGATTCCAGCTCGGAATTGAATTTGGTTGGTTTTGATAATCTATGGGATATCGGTTCAGAAGATGCTTCTAAGTTTATTCAGTTTAAACAATCTAAATCTAGCAGCTCACAAGCTGAAGTAGAGTTCTTAACTAAAGAGATTGATGAGAAGAATTTTGAAATCCAAAAAATACATTGGCAGCTTAATGAACGTGAAAAAGAACTTAAAAACCTCTATGACGAACTACATAAATTACTTGAGTTGAACAAAAAACTCAATCAACAATTAGGTGATTTTGAGAAACTGACAGCTAAGCAAGAAGCCCTAATTGACATGCTTTCACAAGATCCTGATGCTAGAATAGAGCCTAATTTGCCTAGATTTAACTAAAATATTGATTATTTTAATAGTTTTTTTATGCTTTAATACTTTAGCTACAGTATTAGGTAAATTCAATATGCTAGTATTAAACTGATTATGAGACAAGGTATACATCCCAAAACCCAAGTTATCACTGCAACCTGCATCTGTGGCGGTGAATTTCAAGTAGAAAGTACTTTAGAATCACTTAGGGTTGAGATTTGTTCTGCTTGTCACCCATTCTTCGCTGGTACTAATAAAGTTATAGACACAGCTGGTAGAATC
Source organism: uncultured Gammaproteobacteria bacterium (assembly GCA_964512985.1). Classification (GTDB taxonomy): domain Bacteria; phylum Cyanobacteriota; class Vampirovibrionia; order LMEP-6097; family LMEP-6097; genus CAYPGT01. Next base: position 121,722 of record CAZELI010000002.1, read on the forward strand.
GATAAATTTAACAAGAAATACAGCGGCAAGAAAGCGTAATTCAAGAAATAACCTTAGAATTCTTAACCAAATAAATCAATAAATCAGCTTGGTGCCAGATTTGATCAGCGTGAGCGAAGAAGTATTTATCCTTAGATTTAAGTATCAATGGAATCCAATCATTAGCATCAACACCCTGTAATTCAATACCACTTAAAATTCCGCCCTTGCCAGTAAGCATAATGTCTACTATCTTTACTTCGTTAGCGTCTATAGCGATCTTCCAGTCTTCAATAGAGACGGGTTTGGCATAAGCAAGATTACCACCGATCTGGTCTACGAGATCATGTTGTAAGCCCTTATGAGGTAGATCTATAGCTGGATAAAGTTCTGGGATTTTATAAAGTTCTTTAGCAAGTTTACACGCTAAGAAATTTACCTCAGCGTTAGCAGTAGTAGCAATGAGCACTGCAGTGCTTTCAGCGTTGGCAGCTTCTAACACTTGCGGATCAAGACAATTACCATGTACCACTTCTAATCCTTCTTCTTTAGCAATCTTGCAACGGTCTATATTGTTATCAATCAAAACTACAGGTTTACCGATTTCCTTAAAAGCCATTGCTAGAGTGCGTCCTAAAGCATTAGAACCAACGATAATAATATTATTCATTGCAACTAAACAATCACACCATTTAGCCATAGTACGTGCTGTTAGTCCAGGTAAGGTTTCAGTGATAATGATAGTAACAAATACCAGCGACTCAAGTACCATCCCTTGCTCAATGCCGTTTTTCTCTAAAATCAATTTAAATAAAGAAGCTACTGATGCCGCAACAATACCCTTAGGTCCAATCCAAGAAATAAATACCTTGTCTTTAAAACTAAGTAATCCATGATTAGAAGTAAATACTGCTAAAGGTCTAACCACAAATATAATTAACAATGAGACTATTACTCCAAGTCCACCTACTCGACTTAAAATACTTAAATCTAAGTCTGCAGCTATAAGAATAAATAAAACAGCTATAAACAATACGGTAAGCTGACTTTTGAAATGTTTTAAGGTAGCAAGTTGTGGAATTTTTTCTCTTTGCACCGCAAATCCTGCAACAGCTACAGCCATAATTCCAGTATTACTCTCTACTAAATTACTCAAGTAATAAATCATAAAAACCCAAGCAAGTACAGCAAGGTTAATTAATTCAAGATCAACTAATTTATATTTAAGGATTTTTCCTAAGATCCAACCTAACAAGAATCCAATAAGAACTCCAATAAAAAGTTTCTCAGTGAAGCTATAGAGCAAAGTCACTATTGATGCGCTTTTCGCGGCAAGAATAAACTGAAGAATACCTACAGAGAGGAATGCACCAATCGCATCGGAGAAGATTCCTTCACTGCGCATAATAGTAGTGACTTCTTTCTTCACCTTCACACGATCAAGTATCAGGTTAATAGCAGTGATACCAGCAATACTAATAAAAGATCCATAAAGTATCGAAATACCCCAAGCCAAACCCACCAAATAATGAGCCAGAATCGCTCCACCAATAATATGTATCGTTGTTCCAATAACCGTCATATTGTAGACAGATTTATTGACAGTTTTAAGAGAATTAAGATCAAGGCATAAACCACCCTCGAACAGAATCAGAGCAACTCCTAATGAAATAAGCACAGCCAGACCATCTCCTAAAGCTTCAGGATGAATTAAACCTAAACACTGGGGTCCGAGGCTTGCACCAGTGATAATGAGAAAAACAATCCCAGGCATTTTAAATTTCTCAGTAAGTACTTGAATCAAAATACCCGCAAAAATTGCAATAGCGAAGGTTTGTAAAAGTATTTGCTCCGTGGTCATGTCTTAGAAGCGTATTATAACCCGATATGAATATATAAAAAGAAAAAGCCACCCTTTTTGAGTGGCTTTTCTTGATTTAACTTATTGTTTTTTAGAGAACCATATCTAGGTAATCTTTAAGTTTAATCGCTCTTTCTGGGTGTCTTAGTTTCTTCAGAGCCCTAAACTCAAGCTGACGAACACGCTCACGTGTAATTCTGAGCATTCGTCCAACTTCTTCTAAAGTACGTTCTTGACCAGAGTCTATTCCAAAACGCAACTGGATTACAGCTTTCTCTTTCTGTGTAAGGGTATCGAGTACTCTGACAATATCGTCAGCTAGTAGGTTCTCTGTTGCAGCCATCTCTGGTCTAATCGCTTGATTAGGATCTGCAATGAAGTCCTCTAACTTACCATCGTCATCACTATTAATAGGTGACTCAAGACTTACTGGAGTTCTCATAGCTGAGACTATCTCCTTGATCTTAATGGTAGATACTTCCATTACTTCAGCTAACTCTTCCTCTGTTGGTCTACGATTAAGTTCTTGACCAAGTTTACGAGCTATCTTCTTGAACTTATTAATAGTCTCAACCATGTGTACTGGTACACGAATAGTACGAGACTTGTCTGATAAGGATCTAGTGATACCTTGTCTAACCCACCAAGTAGCATAAGTAGAAAACTTATAACCACGCTCTGGATCAAACTTCTCAGCAGCTCTAATCAGACCTAAATTACCCTCTTGAATTAAATCAAGGAATGGCAATCCACGATTGATATATTTCTTAGCAATAGAAACTACTAATCTTAAGTTGTGTCTTACCAACTTACGTTTAGCGTTAATATCACCATCTTTAATACCTCTAGCTAATTCAATTTCTTCTTTAGCGTTAAGTAATGGCACACGTCCAATCTCACGCAAATACATCTTCACAGAGTCATCAGACAGAGGTGATACCCCATCTAATTCATCGCTATTATCATCGTTAGCTGAATCATCCTTTCTACGGGATGCTGCAGAGGATATAATATCTGATTCTAAATTAACATCATCTATGTCGACTTGATCAAAACAATCAGGGACATCAATTAACGCATCATCATCGTCAAACGTAAGTATATTTTCGTCCATATCGGTCTTCGTTCCAGCAGATTTTCTTCTTGACATCTACACTTCTCCTTTATATAAAGCAAAATACTTGTACTATTGATAGTCAGATTTCAGGGGGCCGTTTATTTAATGTTGCTAACGTATAGCCTGTTACGGTCTTAATCTATATATCTATGTCTATATTGTAACTAATATAGTTCCAAATCGAGCTTAAAATTATACAATTTAACTTTCTTTTAATCAAGTGTATTTACCTATAGAATTTAATCTATTTTCCACAAATTGAGGTGTAGATAATTTCAGTTTTAGCCTTAAGATTTACTTTATGTTAAAATTTTACCTTGAATAATCATTGAAAAATAAGGAGATTTTATGGCAGTGAATAATTTTGGGAGTATGGATTTATCAAATGGAGAGCGTTTCATACTTCGCCCTCGCGGAATTGGTGTTGCTCAAGTAACAGTTCCTCCACCAAAGGTAGACCATACAAAGAGCATACAAGGAATCTCTAATCCTGTTAATTCTCTCCCCACTCTTGATCTTCAGACGTCAATAAATATACTACTGAGCGCTCAAGATGAAAAGAAAAAACCTGATCTAAACTCAGGGGGTGCTAGACCCGGAGTTACGATCAACCGTGCTTTCGACACCATAGAACAATGCTTCGGTATTATACTAAAGCCGTCTGAAATGAGATTTGAGACCACTGGTGCGATAAAAGATTTACTAGTTAAAACCCAAATGGAAGTAGAAGGACAAAACGAACAACAAGCAACAGACACGTTGGTCCAAAAGTTTGGAAATTATATGACATCCTTAAATCAATAGAAATGCCAATATCCTAAGAGTGGTACCGATGGCCGGACTTGAACCGGCACGGGAGCAAGCTCCCAACAGATTTTAAGTCTGTTGCGTCTACCATTCCGCCACATCGGCATGTAACTATCACTCAGTAGACCAAGTGCGCTTAGTAGATTCTACAATAGACTTCTCTTTAAACCATGAAACTTTCATTAAGCAAGATAGCTATTCCGCTCAAAGTCTTTCCATCAAATAATCATTAGCCTGCCTAAGAGTATTCAACAAATCAGATGTATCTTTACCTGTTTGATCAGGATGTAAAAGAGTGACTAAAGCTCTATAAGACTTTTTAATTAAAGCTTCAGTTAATACGGTATAAGAATCAATATATAAAACTCCTCTAGCCCAGGATTCTTTGTTGTTTAAGCTAGGAGCTAGAGGAGTTGACTGACTATAGTTTAAAGAAGCTCCCTTAGAGAAACCATCGTTAAAACTACTATTCTTAGATTTCTCTAATTGCTCAAGCTTATTATTCAATCGAATATTTTTACGCTTCTGTGATTTAAGCTCTGTAATCAGGTCATTGATTAGTTTATCCTGACCCGTAAGTTCAGTAGCATTACGGTAAATATATTGCAGTAATTCCAAATCCGCATAAACAAAGGATCGTGGCACACCAAGCTCAAGCGCAATATTTGCTGGATTAATTTCTGTAGAATGCACTTTAAGTGATTCTATGACTCTAATAAGCTTAGCTTTATCTAGCTTCATTCTTTTTCTCTTTCTTCTTAAGCTTCCTATACTTATAAGGACTCATGGTTAAACCACCAGTTTTCTGCCAAATATTCAGTTTACGACTTCTTGCATAAGCTTCTGCATCCTTCAATTTAGTAGCATGTTTGAAGTTCTTAGTAAGAATAAAAAGCTGAGCATAACCGTTCTTCAGCATTTCATAGTTAAGGAATTTTTGCTTCCCTTTCGGCGTTTCATAATAAAGGAAAGACAATCTACGTCCATATTTATCAGTCGTTGGTGAAGTAGTTTCTATAAATAGTTTAGTATCCTCGTGAATCTGAGACAGCAAAAAATCTCTTGCACGCTCGCCCCATGGATCTTGAGTATATTCTGGTGCATCTATTCCAAGTAATCTTAATTCTATTACTGGACATTTAGAATCCTTCTCTATAGACTCATGACAATCATAATCAGTAACAAACATAGAATCACCATCAAAAGATTGTATTAAACGATAAACTTTGGGCTCTTTATGGTGGCAAGAACTGAGTAGTGCAATTAATATACAAAAGAAATACATAAGCAATATTATTCTAGCTTAATAACAAGCCTATACTATAATTAACAAAGCCCTTTTCAAAATGCCTCATTTAAAACAATATAAATATCTAGACATCATCACGATAACTTTCGTAGTGGTACTAATTATTACTAATTTAGTAGGTAGTATGAAAGTCACTAAATTATGTGTAGGTTGGGGAGAAGAACCATTTTGTTTCAGTTGTACCACCGGACTTTTACTATTTCCAATTTCTTACTTAATTGGAGACATACTCACAGAAATTTATGGTTATTCCACTTCTAGAAGAATCATTTGGACTGGATTTACAGCTCTATTTATTTCTAATCTTATAATTCAGTTTTTTATTCTTCTACCACCTGATCCAAGTTGGGGTCTGCAAGATGAATACGCCAAGATCTTCAATCAAAGCTTCAGAGTAAGTATGGCTAGCATGATTGCATTCTGGTGTGGTGAGTTCACCAATAGTTACGTTCTCGCTAAGATGAAAATACTAACTAAGGGTAAATTTATGATTGCAAGGTTAATAGGTTCCACTGTAGCTGGCGAGTTAGTAGATACTCTAATCATATTCCCATTAGGTTTCCTTGGAGCAGAAGGTTATCCTCTAAGTCTAATGTTGCAAATGATGACTAGCAAGTATATTATCAAAGTACTATGGGAAATTATTGCCTATCCTTTAGTAACAGTACATTTGATTAAGTTTTTGAAGAAATCAGAGAACGAAGATCACTATGATTATGATACGGATCTCAACCCTTTTCACAGCAAGCCAGCGGTAGTAGTAACTGAAACTTAATTATAAATCATGCCCAACAAAAAACTAATCAAGAATGCAACCATAGTCAATGAAGGCGAGACCTACATTGGATCTGTGCTGATAGAAGATGAATTTATCAAGAAGATCTATAGAGAAGCTGAACCGAATATACGTATCAAAAATACTATCGATGCTACAGGGCTCTATCTACTACCTGGCATGATAGATGATCAGGTACATTTCCGTGATCCTGGATTAACGCATAAAGGTGATTTATTTACTGAGTCACGTGCTGCCGTAGCTGGGGGTATTACTTCGTTTATGGATATGCCTAATACCAATCCACGCACTCTAAGCCAAGAATTATTAGAAGATAAGTATAAGCTAGCAGCTGAGAAATCCCTTGCTAATTACTCATTCTATATGGGGACATCCAATGACAATCTTGAAGAAGTCCTGAAGACCAATCCTAGTGAGGTTTGTGGGATTAAGATCTTCCTTGGAGCTTCTACTGGTAATATGCTTGTAGATAATCTAAACACCATCGAAAGGATATTAGAATATTCTGCCAAAACAGGAATCATTGTTACTGTGCATTGTGAACATGAGCCAAGTATCTTAGAAAATATCGCGAAGTTTAAAGAGCAATATGGAGATGATATAAAGATCGAACATCATCCTCATATTCGTGATGAGGATGTTTGTTATAAATCAAGCTTCTGGATAGTTGGACTAGCTAGAAAATATCACGCCAACTTACATGTACTGCATTTAACTACTCATAAAGAACTAAAGCTCTTTGATTCAGGAGATGTATCTGAGAAAAACATTAGCGTAGAAGTTTGTGTGCATCATCTTTGGTTTAGTGATAAGGATTACGCTAAGAAAGGAAACTTTATCAAGTGGAATCCTGCTATCAAATCTATCGAAGATAGAGACGCTCTGAGAAATGCTCTCAATACTAATACCATAGATATCATTGCCACAGACCATGCACCACATACACTCGAAGAGAAATCTGGCACAGATTATTTCAAGGTGGCTTCTGGAGGACCTCTCGTACAACATGCTTTAATAGCGGTTTTAGAATTAGCCCATCAAGGTGTTTTTGATTTGACTACAATAGTCGAGAAGACCTCTCACAATATAGCTAAGAGATTTAAGATAGACCGTAGAGGATTTATAAGACCTGCTTACTATGCTGATATGGTGCTAGTAGACCTTCATAAGCCTTGGACAGTTAAACCTTCAAACATTCTCTACAAGTGCGCTTGGTCACCTTTCGAAGGAACCACATTCCAGTCTCAAGTAATTTATACTTTCATTAACGGACACATCGCTTATCACAACAATAATTTCTGGGATACACCGAAAGCAATGAGGTTGGTATTTAAGAGGTAGAGCTTTAGTCTTAACCTCTAGAGGTTAAATGACCCCCTTGACTCAAATTTCAGAGATATCAAATCTACAATACTTCTCTATAACCCTTATAAACATTAAGTTTTCAAATAAATTCTCAGAGGTTTTTTGACCCCTTTCATTTATTATAAGAATATCAGAGAATCATACTTATGAATCCAAAAGGAATAAGTTACATAATTTGGATACTTAAATTAACTGGGGTTTGTTTATTAATGCCATTTTGCCAAACCTTTCATAAATGGTTAACTGGTGAAAGCTTTACTGAAAAACCACAATTAGCAATATCAATAAATTTATCTATGCTGGGAATAATGCTATTATTATTTGCATATTGTTTTACAATAGGTTCATACAAACAAACCCCCAAGAGCAAGAAACAAAAAATAAGAGGTAAAAAAGATGACTGAATTTGATAAAGAAATTTTAGAGGCTGCAACTAAAGTATTAATTATGTTATTCTCAGCAATAGCTTGGTGCTGTTGGATGACATTCAAAAAATCAAGCAAGAAATCAATTCCAAAGTCCTCTCTGACTTATCTCTAGACTTAATCTTATCCTTTTTATTTATTAGTTCTTAACCTCTAGAGGTTAAATGACCCCCTTTATTGAAGTTTTTAAAATATCAAAATTACTATATATCTATATAACCCTTACCAACATTAGGTTTCAAAATAAATTCTCAGAGGTTTTTTGACCCCTTTCAATTACAGAAATTAATATTCATAATTATTTTGTGAGCGAGAGACAAAAAACATTTCTATATTGGTTATCAAGCCTTTTAGCTGTATACTCTATGATGCCACTAGGTAGTAATGTCTTAAATTATTTAACTGGTTCAGAATGGGTAAACTTTACTCGCTTATTGTTTTCAGGTATACTTGCATTAATAGGAATATTAGTCTTATATATTATTTTCTGTAAAATAAAGGAGTAGATAAATGGAACCAAATGAATTATTAGGCATATTCGGCATAATGTTTTTCATGTCAATTCCTTTCATATTTCTTGCAGAAGGAGCAAGATTAAATAAGAAGAAAAAGGAATCTAAAAACCCAAACCGTGCAGCTCTTGCAATCTATGGGATGTAGACTCTGACTTAATCTCATAAACCCTATCCTCTAATCCCCAATCAAGAACTATTGATTTAAGCAACCTGTCTATTTGTTTATGATAAACAGGGTTCGTCCAACGAAACCCATCATCTTCAGCTGGAAACATTATCGGTATATAAATGAGGAGATCATATTTTTGTGCTTGTAGCATTGCTTGCTGGTAATAAATTTCAGCTCGTTCTACTTCTAAATAGTTCCAAGACCAACGCATATAATATGCCCAGGCATCAAGAGTAGATCTATCTGCAATAAATCTTTCACAAGCATTCTCTAATTGAATTTGCCTCTCTAATAAATCTTCACGAAATTTATGTACATCCTCTGTAATTGCATAAGGCGAATTATAGCCACGTTCAGCACAAAGCGTACGCACTACTTCATCAATCTTAGTATAAGACTGAATAATATTATTATCCTTGAATAACTCATTAAGCAGTGTTGTCTTACCAACCCCACCTGCTCCGATGAGAGCAATCCTAGACTTGCTCCCAGCCATAATCATTTATTGATCTATCGTCTGTAGTTTCTCTAGTCTTACTGGTAAGTGTACAACTGTCAATCCCCATCATATCCATATTAGAAGCTCCAGGAGGTACAATAGGCCAAACATTCATCTCATAAGCCATAGGGAAGTCTATTACCGTAGCTTCTCCATCTTCAAAAGCCTTCTTCAATATAGTTTCTACATCAGCTCTTGATTCAGGTTTATGTCCATTAAGACCATAGGCTTGAGCAAGCTTCACGAAGTCAGGGCTTCCATGTTTAAGATCTACATGAGAGTATTTTTTTTCATAAAATAAATCTTGCCATTGACGAACCATGCCTAGATTATTGTTATTAAAAATACAATTGATAACTTTTAGGTTATAAGCTTTAAGCGTACCTAATTCTTGCTCGCACATTTGGAAACTACCATCACCAGAGATATTCACAACTACTTCATCTGATCTATCATTATCCGTTCCACGAGAGTCTTCAAGCGCCGCAGCGCCACCCATTGCAGCAGGCAAGCCATACCCCATAGTTCCAGCACCACCACTAGTAAGCCATTGATTTGGATGATTTATATCAGCATGCTGTGCAGCCCACATTTGATGCTGCCCCACGTCTGTAGAATAGACCACTTTATCTCCACCAAGCTTCTTAATAATTTTTAGAATATGCTGCGGGCTAATTAACTCTTCTGCGATTGGATCATGATCTAATGGATATTCATCTTTCCATTCTTGAACTTTTTTATTCCATTCTTCGATATCAGGTTTTTGTTTATTGATTTCTTTAATTAGTTCTTTAAGAACATTCTTAGCATCACCAACTATTGGGATATCAATCATCTCACGCATTTTACGGTTCTTACTAACTTCAGCTGGATCTATATCGATATGAATTACATCTGCATCTGGCGCAAATGTCTCGATCTTCCCGGTCACTCTATCATCAAACCTTGCACCAATAGCAATCAGTAAGTCACAATTATAAATAGAGTAATTTGCATAAGCTGTTCCATGCATACCAAGCATACCCAAGAAAAGAGGATGTTTATGCGGCATTGCACCTTTAGCTTGAAGCGTAGTAGTTACTGGAATATTACAAGTCTCAACTAATTCTCTAAGTAATGAAGTTGCACCAGAACTAATTATTCCACCACCCGCATAAACCACTGGACGACGGGCTTTCAGGATACGCTTAGCGGCATTCGCGATCTGCTTAGGATTACCATGAAGCATCGGTTTATAACCTTTGATATCTGGTTTATATTTATCATCAATTCTATTAGTGTTAGTTACTTCATACTGACCATTCAGTACATCCTTAGGCATATCGATCAGAACCGGTCCTGGACGCCCTGTAGAACAAATATGAAAAGCATTGGCAACACAACGTGCCAAATCTTCTGGCTTACGCACTAGATAACTATGTTTCACAATCGGATAAGTTATACCGGTGATATCCGCTTCTTGGAAGAAATCTGAGCCAATTCCAAAAGTTGGCACTTGACCCGTAAGACAAACAATAGGGGTTGAATCCATATAAGCATCAGCAATACCAGTCACCAAGTTAGTAGCGCCAGGACCACTAGTAGCAAGTACCACTCCCGGCTTACCTGATACACGAGCATAACCTTCAGCCGCATGGCAGCCACCTTGTTCATGACGCACCAAAATATGCATTAATTCCTGTTCGTGATAAAGCTCATCATAAAGCCCTAATAAAACTCCGCCTGGATAACCAAAAAACCTCTTAACGCCTTGACGTCTTAGTTCTTTAAGTAGAGATTTGGCTCCTGTTGATGTTTCTTTCTGTGGGGGCATGAGATGTTAATATATTATGCCAGATTTTTAAAACATCATGTAAAATCTAATAAATTTTATGGAATCATCTAGGCTGACAAATCATTAAAATACTATTATACTCATCTTATGTGGATATTTAGTTTTTAACCACATGAACAACGAATGATTCAAGGAGCCCCATCTATAGTTCCTTCCCCAACTGGAGCTTCAATAAGTGAATCAAGAAGCGCTCCAATTATTCCTCATTCTAAAAGTCTATTAAAAGATTTACCTTTGATACATCAAACTACCACAATTTCAAGTCAAGATCAAAAAACATTGGATAAATTATTAAAGGACTTTGATCCTCAATCTGGTAAAAAATATATTCTGGTTTTTGATATAGACGGAACTCTAAGAAAAAACAATAGTGATCCTTATACTCAAGTTGATGCTATTGATCCAGAAATTGCACGATTATTAAGTGAGCTAAACTCTTTCCCAAATATCAAAGTTGTAACTCTGAGCAGTAGACCTGCGTATGCCATAACTCACTCAAATATTCCTAAGGACATAGATAGATTATGTTCTAACGGTGCTGAACACCTTTATCCATTTGATCTTGAAGAAGATGTAAGCAGCATTAGCTATGATCTTTGGCATCCTAAACGACTCGCATTAACTGCATTATATGCAGTAGTACACAGAATTCATGCCAATCTAGAAACTCAAACAAAAGATACGAAGAAAAAATCCTCTTCAAAATTAATGAAATTTTTTGATGAATGGATTAATTCTAAAGCCTTTGGCATAAAACGACTCCTAGAACATTCTATTAAAAAGAATAAAATACCAGATCATGTTTTTTATTTTGGTAACAGTAAAGCAGATACAAAGGGAATGAAAGTATTGCAAGAACTCGCCCGAAAACATGAATTTAAAGTTAATACAGTGTTTATAAAAGATCCACATGATAGTGATGATCCCGCTATTAGCGATAGACTTTCAAGCTTTACCGACACTCATGCCTTCCTATATGCTGCCAGAAATAAGTTACCAATTAAGATTAGAGATAATGAAAGTTCTGCGGATTGTACGGTTGTAACTCATAACTTACAAGGTAACGTTATTCCACTTCCTAATCACTATAAGAACTTACACTATGATCCGCTAGCTAACGAATCACGAGATCGACTCCACCACAATAGGATACATACTTTTCAAGAATTCAATGGTAGTGATTTAGCGGATCTGATAGGTGAAGAACCTAATTCAGCGGGAGGATATAAATTAATAGATGGTTTGCATATTTTTTGGGCCCCAGATTTTAATCAGGGAACACCTACGAGTTTAGTAGATTTTTATTGTGATGAAAGTACATCACGTAGCAATTTAGAGCAAAAAGCCAGAAAGGGAATGCAATTTATAGTAACGACAGCTCCAAGTGAATATTTTAAATTAGAGTTAGATCCAATAATAGATACTAGTATCCAGAATGAAGCAAAACCTTGGTTTCGAATTTTCCAAGGACAAACCCAAAGCTCCAAAATAGATGGACTAATACATACATTAACTGGTTGGGGGAAAAAGCTTAGTTCAGCTTTAGCAATTAGATTAAAGGATTTGCAGAATCGCAGCATACAAATAATTAATTTTCATTTACCTGCAGTGATGGATAGTACACAGAGATTGGCTTTATTAAGAAAGATCCTCAATAGTGAAACATTAGCTATACATAAGTTAGCAACCATTATGGCTGGTGATTTCAATCCACTTGATAGTATACTAACTCCTAATTTACAGACTAGAGTCTCGGCTCGATCTGAAGAAACTCAATTAGAACAAGTTCTTAAGGAACATGGATTTGAAAGTCCCTTTAGAAGTAAGTCAACAACCCACTTCGATAAAAGAACTTTCTTTAAACCACTGATCAATAACCTTTATAGATGTCTAGATTTAATTGCCATAAATAAGCATTTTAAATTTCATGATATTGATGAAGCTAAAGTATCACAAAAAATAGAAGAATATAAATGTGAACCACGATCAGAACGTAGAAGATTACGTAAAAACTTACAGTATCCAAGTGGACTAAGTGTTGGTAAATGGCATGGATCAGATCATCGAAAAGTTACAGGACTAATTGATCATATACACCAGCCTACCAACTCAAAAAGCAATGAAAACATTCATACATTTGTAGAAAAATTAAACGCTGATCTAAACCAACATTATGTTTTACCAAGTTAAGCTTCTATATCCGCAAACAACGCAGAACTTAAATATCTTTCACCATTGGAAGGAATAATCACTACTATAAGCTTACCTTTATTCTCAGGTCTCTTAGCTACTTCTAAAGCAGCAGCTATAGCAGCACCAGAAGAAATACCACACAATATACCCTCTTTCACCGCCGCTTCCCTAGCGTATTTCATGGCAGTGTTACTATTAATTTTAATAACTTCATCAATTACATCTCTATGAAGATTCTCTGGTATGAAACCTGCTCCAATACCCTGGATCTTGTGGGGACCAGGCTCTCCGCCTGAAATCACTGGAGATTCTTCTGGTTCTATCGCAATCATCTTCACACTAGGCTTGCGAGATTTAATCACTTCACCGCAACCAGTGATAGTACCACCAGTACCAACTCCCGAAATAATAATATCTACCTTAGCATCTGTATCTCTCCAGATCTCTTCAGCTGTAGTCTCTTTATGGATCTTAGGATTAGCAGGATTAGAAAACTGCTGCGGCATGAACGCATCAGCAGTAGTCTCATAGATCTCTTTAGCTTTCTCTATAGCACCCTTCATACCAAGCGCTCCAGGAGTAAGCACTAACTCTGCACCATATGCTTTAAGTAATTTACGACGCTCCATACTCATAGTATCTGGCATAGTAAGAATTAATTTATAACCTTTAACCGCTGCAACCAAGGCTAGTGCGATTCCAGTATTACCACTAGTAGGCTCTACCAGAGTAGTTTTGCCAGCTGTAATTAATCCAGCCTTTTCAGCTTCTTGAATCATCGAATAACCAATACGATCCTTCACTGAACCAGCTGGATTAAAGAACTCAAGTTTAAGCACTATATCGGCTAGCACATTATTTTCTTTTGCCATGCGATTTAATCGTACTAATGGTGTATTACCAATAAGTTCTGATATATTATTTGCTATTCTAGTCTTAGACTCTATGGTTGACATAACTATGGATTATAGCAAATAAGCTAAATTTGAACTAAAACTAATGCCAACTACTCCGATAAACAAAGAAAAACTTTGCCTAGATATTATCCAGAGAATTAAGGCTGCTGTTGAGTTTGAGATGCAGCATCAGTATATTAACGCTATCGGTAAGACTGGAGATTTTCGTTCATATATACGAAGAGAAGCGCAAGCGGGACTTAATTTATTTAGAGATAGTTTGCAATGGCATAACATTTACTCGTTAATGGATAGATATGCCTATCTGGATCTGGCAACAAGAATGAGCCTCTGTAAGAAAATCATTCATAACATATTTGAACTAGAAGATTATTACGAAACCGAGATCACAAGTAAATCACAATCCCAAACTCCCACCAAAGAAGAAACTATTAAACCAATAGATCCTAATCTCGATATCTCAGAATTAGAAATCCAATATGTCAAAGGTGTGGGACCTGCACTGGCAGCCAAACTCAATATTCTCGGTATCAAGAACTGTGAAGATCTGCTCAACTATCTTCCAAGGCAGCATATTTCATATTCTGATGTCACTCCTATTAAAGAGATAGAAGAAGAGCAGGATGTAACGATTATGGGGCAACTCAGTAAAATTACAGCTTTTAAAAGTCCGAACAAAAATCTAGTAATTCTAAGTATTTTTATAAAAGACAATAGCGGACAATTAAAGATCAATAAATTCTTTCAAGGTAACTCTGCTCATTTCTATCTTAAACAATACAAGGGAATGTATCCGATTGGTGCTTATTGTATTTGTGTGGGTACTGTTAAACGCGATAAATTCTCCAAACAAAAAACCATCCATAATGCAATCATAGAGATCATTTCAGAAGATTTTAGCGAGACTGATAGGTCAGAGCAGATACATACCGCTAAGATAGTCCCTATTTATCCACTTACAGAAGGTCTATCATTAATGGTGCTTCGTAAATTAATCCATAAGACTCTTAACGCTTACAAACATAACCTTAAGGAGTTTATACCCACTAACATCATAGAAGCTAATAATCTAATAGGCTACGCCGAAGCCATAGAAGAAATTCATTTCCCGACATCTTTAGAGACTAAGAACCAAGCTGCGACACGTTTACTATTTAATGAAATGTTCTTAATGCAAGTAAGGTTTATGCAAGTGCGTCACAAGCACAAGCATAAAAATAAAGGTATCAAGTTTAATTGTTTCGAAAATGGCTTAGTAGATAAGTTTATAGAAGCATTACCATTTGAACTAACATACGCGCAGCAGCGTGTCTTCTACCAAGAAATACTCCCTGACATGGTTTCAAGCACCCCAATGCATAGGTTACTGCAAGGTGATGTAGGTTCGGGTAAGACAGTAGTAGCTTTCTTAGCATTATTAGTGGCAGTCGCTGACGGTTATCAAGGAGCGATAATGGTGCCTACCGAGATTCTTGCTGAACAGCATTATAAGAAATTTAATGAGTGGGTTAATCGCATGCAAGAAGAACTCCGTATTAAAGCCTCATTGCTTATCGGCAAACAAAGGGTTAAAGAACGTAGAGCTGTCCTAGAGGGATTAAAGAACGGAAACATAAATATAGTAGTTGGTACTCATGCATTAATCCAAGAAAAAGTAGAGTTTAAACGTTTAGGGTTAATTGTTATCGATGAGCAGCATCGTTTTGGAGTGAAACAACGTGAGGAACTTGCTCGTAAAGTTCTTACTAATAATTCACAAGATTCTCAACTGCAGATAGGAGAAACGGTTAGTGAAGAATTGATAGATAAAGAGTTTGGTACAACTATAGAGAAGTTATTTATGACTGCGACACCTATCCCTCGAAGCTTAGCGCTTGCAATGCACGGAGATCTGGATATGTCTGAAATAGATGAGATGCCAGTTGGACGTATACCAATAATCACAGATATAGTTAGCAAGAAAGCCGACGCCTATAAATTAATTAAATCAGAATTAGACAAGGGTAACCAAGCATATATAGTGTTTCCTTTAATTGACGAATCAGAGGCACTTGCCGCCAAAGCCGCTACAGTAGAGCATGATAGATTACAAAAAACAGTATTCATCGATTATAAGATGGGTTTATTACATGGTCGTCTTAAGGAAGATGAGAAGAATAATATTATGGATAGTTTTAGGCGCGGTGAGATTGATATATTAGTAGCTACTACGGTTATAGAAGTAGGAGTAGATGTAGCTAATGCTACTGTGATGCTGATAGAATCAGCAGAGAGATTTGGATTAGCACAATTACATCAGCTTCGAGGTAGAGTCGGCAGAAGCGATAAACAATCTTACTGTCTACTTTCTAGCGGTTCTAATAGCGAAACTAGTAGACAGAGGCTTGCGATACTTACCAAAACCAATAATGGATTTGTCATTGCCCAAGAAGATTTGAAAATTCGCGGAGCTGGTGACATCATTGGCTTAAAACAATCCGGCATACCAGAATCTGCACTACAAGGCTTAGTAGACCAAGAGGATCTATTAATTCACTCTCGCAACGCTGCCCGTCAACTTATAGACCTTAACCCAGAACTTGAGAATCTTGATAGTCTCAAAAAGAAACTAACCAGAAGTGCTGCTAATGCGCATTTGAATGCAGGGTAATAAGCGACTTCGGAACCAGTCTAAAGTAAATAAGGTCTCAACAATAGCGCAATAATATTGATAATTAAATAGAACTCAAATCCAGTCCAGCTTCTTTAGTATAAATACATTTACCAGTCCGTTTAATTTCTTGTATAAAACCAGGATCAACAAAAGTCTCATTATAAAAAGTGCTTGAACAAAAAGATGTAAGCTGTAAGCCTGGCTCATATAATTTAATTTTAGTTTTAATAGATCTATTATTAGCATAGATACTTTTTTTTACTAGATCAGGAGAGACTACCGCCAAATCTATATCACTATCATTATTAGCAATGCCTTTAGCATATGAACCATATAATAAAGCTTCATCAACTACAAAGTCATTTGTAATTTTCAATATAATAGAACTTAGAAATTGCTCTAATTCTCTTCTATTTTTTTTTCTATCCATTTAAATGTCTTCTTTGTTTTCTCTAATATGTCTTTTGTCTTAGGTTCACTTATTTCCTTTTCGACCTCAACAAATTCATCAGGATATCTTGTAGACATATAGATTTCATTTAATTCATCAAATAAATCTTTAGTTTCAATTTTTATATTTTCTAAAATTGCAACTGAAGCTAATTTAAGTAAGTCATGAATTTTTGCAGGTATTTCATTTTTCTCTGAGATTAAACCCTTAAGCATTTTCTCAAGAGCAGCATGACAATGTTCTATTGATTTAATATAATTAGCATCTTTATAAAGACTATCAGCAGCCCTAAGTTCAACCTTCGCTATTTTAATCCAATTTTGAGTTGAATCTTTCACTAATACAAATTATAGCTTATAGAACTAAAGTAAATAAGGTATCAACAGTAGCGCAATAATATTGATAATCTTGATCATTGGGTTGATAGCAGGACCAGCAGTATCTTTATAAGGATCACCAACAGTATCACCAGTAACAGAAGCCTTGTGAGCATCGGAACCTTTACCACCACAGTTACCATCTTCAATAAACTTCTTAGCGTTATCCCATGCACCACCACCAGAAGTCATAGAAATAGCAAGGAAGATACCAGTAACAATAGTACCAACCAAGATACCTCCCATAATACGAGCAGCTGCCATAGCTTCATGGCTATTAAGATAGAACTTACCAATCAGCGCAATAATGATAGGCGCCAGAACAGGTAATAGAGCTGGAATCACCATCTCTTTAATCGCGCCTTTAGTAACTATATCAACGCATCTAGCATAATCAGGCTTAGCTTTAAACTTCATGATGCCAGGTATCTCGATGAACTGTCTTCTTACTTCAGCTACTACGTGACCTGCAACTTTACCTACAGACATCATGCTCAGGGAGCTAAACAGGTAAGGAATCATTCCACCAATAAACAAACCACTTAAAACATAAGGATCAGAAATATCAAAATCTGGAATAGGTAATTGGTTCAAAACATCAATAGCATTAAATTTATTTATAGCCTTAGTTAAATCTGCTTGAAAGCAAGCAAACAAGACTATCGCAGCAAGCGCAGCTGAACCAATAGCATAACCCTTAGTCACAGCTTTAGTAGTGTTACCCACAGCATCTAGAGGATCAGTAATAGCTCTAACGCTAGCGTCCATACCAGACATCTCAGCGATACCACCCGCGTTGTCAGTGATAGGACCGTAAGCGTCAAGCGCAACGATAATCCCTGCCATAGACAGCATGCTCATTGCAGCTACGCCCACTCCATAAACACCAGCTAAATTAAAAGTCATAAGTATCGCTGCAACGATTACTACAATTGGTAGAGCCGTAGCTTCCATAGAGATAGCAAGTCCAGTGATGATGTTAGTGGCATGACCAGACTCAGAAGCTTTCGCAATCTTCTTTACAGGACGATAAGCAGTAGATGTGTAATATTCTGTAATAACCACAAACAGTCCTGTCAGAGCTAATCCTACTAGTGTACATAAATAATAACTATTAGCTGAATGTTCAAAGCCAACCATAATCGAGTGAGTAATAAAATAAAAACTTATAGCAGCTACAGCACCACTGACAATCAAACCCTTATAGAGAGCCCACATGATGTCATTGTTTTTACCAAGCTTCACAAAAAATATACCAATGATAGAAGCAACAATCGCTGCAGCACCCATGGCTAAAGGATAAAGAATCGAAGCTAAATTACCTGAATGCACAGCTTCAGGGAAAACTAAAACACCAAGCAACATTACCGCAGTAGCAGTCACTGCGTAAGTTTCAAATAAATCTGCTGCCATACCAGCACAGTCACCAACATTATCACCAACGTTATCAGCGATAACAGCAGGGTTACGAGGATCATCCTCTGGGATGCCCGCTTCTACCTTACCAACCAGGTCAGCACCTACGTCTGCAGCCTTAGTAAATATACCGCCACCTAAACGCGCAAACACAGAAATCAAACTAGAACCGAACGCCAAACCAACCAGCGCTGAAACATTCTCTTCGACAGTATCTGGACTACAAGACTGAAGATATAGGAAGAAACTAGAAACACCTAGTAAGCCCAAACCTACTACCAGTAAGCCGGTAACAGCACCGCCTCTAAAACTTACATCTAGAGCATCTTTCATGCTTATAGAAGCAGCTTGTGCAGTACGGATATTAGCGTTAACCGAAACATTCATTCCGATAAAACCAGCCACACCACTAAGAATTGAACCAATTAAAAACCCGATAGCAACATTCTTACCTAAAAAGTAAGCAATTAAGATAGCCAAAATCACGCCAACTACAGCAATAGTGCGATATTGTCTGTTAAGAAAGGCTTTAGCACCATCCTGAATCGCTGCTGCGATTTCTTTCATAGCAGAGGTACCAGTATCTAATTTATAGATCCAAAAAGCATAACCTAAACCAAATATTAAGGCTAAAAATGCTGCTACTATCGCGATAATCACTATGTCCATCTCGATCTTAACTTTAACATAGAAAAATCTTTTGAAAAATCAAAATATGCTTTAAATTAACTGGAGTAATCTATCCTCTGACAAAATATAGGATTAAAAAACTGAAAATTATTCAATCATTATGATAAGATAATTAACTTAGGAGCATTGAAGGAGATATTATGGATTTATGTGTAAATAACAGCTTATCAAAATTAATAGAAAAATTTGATTCTATTGGCAAAAAAGTACAAGAATTACCCTCTGAGCATACAACGTTAAAAGAAGAAACTGTAGCTTTCAAAGGAGATCTGACTAACTTACATAAAGATATTGAAAGTGAAAAGAAAGTAGAGTATTCGCGAGGATTTTTTGCTGCAAGAAACAAATCAGCAGAAGAAGAAAAAGAAAGTGATAAATCATATAATAAGCCTTTCAGTGGGGTAGACCACAATCAATATCATTATGGTGATATGCCAGGGTCAAGCTAGTAATTACTCATTAAGTTTTATAGAAACTAAAATAAGAGATGAATATGTATAACGCCCGAAGCAGGGCAGGTATCTAGTGATACATGTCATTTTAGCAGGGTAAGTA
>CAZELI010000003.1:0-100698 GCA_964512985.1 uncultured Gammaproteobacteria bacterium
CTTGTAAGGCTATTTTCTTCGGGCAAATGAAGTTAACTTAGACCTGAGTAGTCACAGGGTCGCACCCACTAGTTTGATATTATCTAATATTAGATAATATTTTACTACCTTTCATTTTGTTTTATCAAAATCCCCTTATCCTGCCTTAAAACTCTGCTAGAATCTAAGCGTTATGACAGCAATTAGACCAGATGAGATTACTAGGATTCTTAAGGAGCAAATAGCTCAATATAAGGACTCAACGCAGATAAGCGAAGAGGGTTCAGTACTTAGCGTAGGTGACGGTATCGCCCGTATTTATGGTCTAAGTTTAGCTATTAACGGTGAGCTGGTAGAGTTTGATGACGCAGAGAAAACTCAGGGCATGGTTATCAACCTTGAGGAAGATAACGTTGGAGTAGTTTTATTAAGTAAGGGTCTTGGTATCCAAGAAGGTACAGCAGTTAAGTCTACTGGACGTATCGCTTCTATCGGTGTCAGCGAGGAGATCCTAGGTAGAGTAGTTAACCCTAAGGGTGAACCGCTTGATGCTAAACCTGCTATTAAAGCAAACAAGTATATGCCTCTAGAGAAAGTTGCTCCAGGGATTATTAAACGTAAGTCAGTCCATGAGCCGCTTCAGACTGGTATCACTGCGATCGACGCCATGATTCCTATCGGACGTGGTCAGCGCGAGCTTATCATTGGTGATAGACAGACTGGTAAGACAGCTATCGCTATCGACACTATTCTTAATCAGAGAAATGTTCCAGAAGCACAGAGACCAATCTGTGTCTATGTTTCAGTAGGACAGAAGAACAGTACTGTAGCTCAAATCGTTAAGAGACTTGAAGATGAAGGTGCTATGGAATATTCAGTAGTAGTGCATGCTGGTTCTACAGATACTGCAGCTCAACAGTTCTTAGCTCCTTTCGCTGGAGTAGCTGTTGCTGAGTACTTCATGGAAAAAGGCAAACATGTACTTTGTATCTATGACGATCTTACTAAACACGCTTGGGCTTATAGAGCGATGTCACTTCTACTTAAGCGTCCTCCTGGACGTGAAGCATATCCTGGAGATGTGTTCTATTTACATTCTCGTTTATTAGAGCGTGCTTGTAAGGTGAACGATGAGATGGGTGCTGGTTCTATCACTGCGCTTCCTATCATTGAAACTCAAGCAGGTGACGTTTCTGCGTATATCCCTACTAACGTTATTTCTATTACTGATGGACAGATATTCTTAGAGACTAACTTATTTAACGCTGGTGTGCGTCCTGCAATTAACGTAGGTCTCTCTGTATCACGTGTGGGTGGTGCAGCGCAAACTAAATGTATGAAGAAGGTTGCTGGTCCACTTAGATTGGGCTTAGCGCAATTCCGTGAATTAGAAGCTTTCGTACAGTTCGCATCTGACCTGGATGAAGCTACTCAACAACAAATCCGTCGCGGACAAAAACAAGTAGAAGTACTTAAGCAACCACAATACTCTCCGCTTACTGTTGGACAGATGGTTAGTATTATTTACGCTGCAGATTTAGGTTTACTTGATAATGTAGAGAATTCTAAAATACAGAAGTTTAAGGAAGAATGGTTTAAGTATCTTGCATCTAACCATGCCAAGCTCCAAGCTACTCTTGACGCTGGTACTGCTTTAGACGAAGCTATCACTAAAGAACTTACTGATGCACTGAACAAGTTCAAGAATGATTTGTTTGCGTAAGATTAAACCCCTGAATGTAATCTAGTGATTTGAGATTTAATATCGGCGATTTGCTTTCTGAAATCTTTAATCTCAGATCTATTTTGTTTGCTGGTTTCTTGAGGTAGAACGTCGTCCATTTGTTCCTCTAAGTC
The DNA here is from genome assembly GCA_964512985.1 of uncultured Gammaproteobacteria bacterium. Lineage (GTDB taxonomy): Bacteria > Cyanobacteriota > Vampirovibrionia > LMEP-6097 > LMEP-6097 > CAYPGT01. The sequence continues at coordinate 1,837 of CAZELI010000003.1, forward strand.
TTTTAACTCTAAGCTTAATTCAGCAATTTTATCTTCATTTTGGTCAGAAAGTCCTGCATCGTCTAACTTAGTCCAGAATTCCTTTTCAGCAGACCAGAATTTCTTAGCATCGGCGATTTGTTTACGTTCTCTCGTTATTTCGACTAGGTGTTTTTTAGCTTCTTTTTTCTCTGAACGATTTTTCTTCTCTGAACGATCTTTTTTCTTTGTATTACTGTCTTCTTCGTCTGTTGAATTGGTTGACTCTTCTTGTGAAGCTTCATCTAGCTCTGGGTCTGACTCTGTCTTGGATTTACTATTTTCTTTTTTTTCTGAACGATCTTTTTTTTCTGAACGATCTTTACCCTTAGGTTTGCCTGTTGATTCTTCTTGTTCTTTTTTTAGAGTTTCATCCTTCTCTGTATATGAATCTATTTTGGATTGACTATATTCCTTTTCTTCTGCTGGGTCTATATGATTAGGATCTGTAGATCCTGATGTTGTAGTTGGTGGCTCCATTTCTAAGAACGAAGGGCTGCTTTGGGTTGAACTTGTTCTTTGAGTTGAGCTTGTTTGTGGAGTTAAGTCCGTACCCTGTGCTTCAACGTATGCTCGTAAACTTTGTAATCTATCTCGAGCTTCTTTGGCTTGACTGGTTGGAACAGTGGTTTGGCTATTAGCCAGTGCTGCTCTAGAGCTTCTAGAGGCTAACTGTTGAGATGTAACTATTCCTACTCTACTACTACTAAAATCTGACATATTAAATCTTCATTGTTTGACCTGGAAAACGACCACATACTATAAGTAACTTGAATAAGTTAAGGGCTGATTAAATCTCAGTATGTAAATCAGTAATTTGAGCTTTAATCTCGGCTATTTTTGTGTTGATAATTTTGATTTGAGCCCTGTTAGCTGCACTGGTGTTACCTGATGATGCCTGACCTTTTTTGGTTTTTTTAGTTTCTTCAGTTTCTTCGGTTTTATTAGTAGCGTCACCTGATGATACTTGATCCATGTCGATCTCTAATTGAAGTAGTTTGGAGGTAAGCCCGTCAATTTGATCCTGATCCTTATCAGAGAAACCTGCGTCGCCTAATTTATTCCAGAATTCTGCTTGCTGTGACCAGAATTTTTTAGCACTTGCAATTTCCCTGCGCTCATTCATTATCTCCACTAACTGTGCTTTATTTTTTTTGCCTTTTACACTTTTGTGTTTGCCTATTAATTGCTTTTGTTCTTTTTGTAGAGCTTCATCTCGTTCTGTTAATGAATCTACTCGGAATTGACTGTAAACACCTTCTCCTAAAGAATTTGGATCTTTGTAAGTTGGTTGTTTTGTCTCAGAACCACGTATTGTAGTTAATTGTGCTTTAAGCCCTAAGAGTTCTTTGTTAGCACTAGAGACTCCTTCTCGATTGCCACCTTCCTCGGTTACAGCTTTATCATATTTCACTTCTACTTCTTTGATTTTATTATAGATAGATTGTACTTGAGCCATATCTTTGTCTTGATACTGAACCGCGGACTCATCCGTCCAAAAATCCTGCTGGGAGCTAAAGAAACTTTGTGCTGCACTTGTTGACGCTTGCTGAGACTTGATCTGACCTATCTGTGCTCTAGCGTAGCCTGTGTCATCCTTAACATCTTGCCATTGTTTTAAGAGATCATCGAGACCTTTAGTTTGATTTTTATAAAAGGATATTTTAAAAGCACTAAAATGTACTGCGTCAGTTTGAGTTTCTTGACCGTCACTAATTGAAGATATTCCTTCTTTATATAGTCGCAATGCTCCTTGTAGTCTAAATTGCTCTGATTTAAGTGCTTCTATATCTTCATTGCTTTTACCTGACTCTACTGCTTTGATTCTTGTTTCTATATCCTTGGCTCCTAGATTTAATTGAGCGATAGCCTCGGTGTCATTTGGTGTACTAGATTTCCCTCCAGCAAGGTTATCTATGAAACTATACATTTGTTTTAAAGTAGCGGTAGATAGTCCTAAAGGAGCACCATCTGCATCATATTTTTGCTGGTCTTTAAACTTGTCCATGATTTGACCCGAGATTCCTGTGTAACTAGTTGTAGTAGCCTGGTCTCCAAGAATAGTAGCTATCTCTCCAACTAAGCCATCTAAAGATTTGTCTCTAGATATATTGCCGTTCTCACCTACACCCATAATATTTTCTAGTATTCGATTTTTTATGAGTTTTAGAATAGGGTCTTTTTGAGCGGTGCTTAAGCTTGTAGCAGTCAGCCTTGGGCTAGAAGCAAGCGTAGTACCAAGCGCATTACTATTACCTATTAGGCTAGTAAGATCATTTGCAGTTATATCTTTGTTGTTATCAATATTATTACTTAAAGTACGGATTTGGTTCATTATGCTAATCATTTTTGCTTCATCAGTAGCATTCAAGCCTACTAGGGATTTTGCATCGAGACTAGGTGGGAAATGTTTTGCAATATTCATCTGAGTGTCTTGAAGAAGAGATTTTGTAACACCATCAATAATTGGTTCTCCATTCGGTCCAGGACTAGATAGTTGATCTATTAGGATCGTCATACTCTTGTTATAGTCTGCGAAGAATTGCGAATAATTCGATGCTTTATCTCCAGGTACTATTGTGTAAGGAGCGGTGGTAGCAGTTTCTAGACTTGTGGTAGGTAAACCTTGGACATAGTCCATTATTTTTTTAATAGTATCCTTCCCTAATGGCAAAAGAAAATCATCATTATAACGTTTTTGCTCGCCTTGAAATTGATCGATTATTTGTCCTGTTATTCCGTTATAAGCGCAGCCAGTTAGTCTATCAGGCATTTCAATTCTACCTGTTACAGGATTAAATTTGGGACTAAGCATCACTGCTGGATAGAGTCCAGAGTCTCTATCACCAGTGATCCTAGCGATGCCTCCAGCTATATCATATAGATCAGAAGAGTTATTCTCATCCAGTGCTTCAGTTAGAAGATTTGTGATTTGATTTTTCTGATCGTTAGTTAAGCTTGGAGTTTCTGGTTGTGGACCGCCACAGGTAGCTTCGCCTGTAACGGGATCAACGTAAATAATATGATCAAAATCAAAAAAAGGAAGATGACTATATGTTGGAGCTGTAGTTGATGTTGGATTTGAAGTTGTAGTTCCAGTTCCTACATCTAATAGTGAAGCGCCGTTTTGAGTTGAATTCGATTGATCAGGAGTGGGTGATGTGATAGAGCCTTGCAAGCGCTGTACATCAGTTCTAGCTTGACTGACCTGGGCACTATGACTAGTGGTAGATTGGTTTAATCTAACACCATTGAACCCTGGATTGGTATTTGTTCCTACTCTACTATTACTTACATTTGGCATTCTAATTCCCCTTTTGTTGTTTCATTCAGGAAGTCCCGTCCTAAGCAAACACGCTGGGTTGAAAGTACTTAAAGTAATATATGTAACATTAGTTAAGGTTCGATTAAATCCCAGTATGTAAGTCAGTAATTTGAGCTTTAATCTCGTCTATTTGTGTGTTGGTAGTTTTGATTTGTACTCTGTTAGCTGCATTGGTCTTACTTGATGTTACTTTACCCATTTGGGCTTCGAATTGAGTTAATTGAAAGCTAAGCTGGTCAATCTGCTCCTGATCCTTACTAGAGAAACCTGCGTTGCCTAATTTATTCCAGAATTCTGCTTGCTGTGACCAGAATTTTTTAGCACTTGCAATTTCCCTGCGCTGATTTGTTATCTCCACTAAGTGTGCTTTCTTTTTTTTGCCTTTTAGTCCACCCTTCTGTTTGCCTTTGTGTTTGCCTGTTAGTTGCTTTTGTTCTTCTTGTAGAACTTCATCTTGTTCTGTCAAGGAATCTACTTGGAGTTGACTGCGAACATTTTCTTGTAAAGCATTAGGATCTTTATAGTTTGGTTGTTCTGTTTCGTAACCTCTAAGTGTTGCTAATTCTGATTTAACCTTTGTTAGTTGCTTATTGATATTCGTAATGTTTTGTCGAGAACCAGTGCTCGTAACACTTTGATCATAATCATTTTCTAAGAGTTCAATCTTGTTATAGAGAGTTCGTACTTGAGCTAGATCCTTGGCTTGATACTTCACTGTAGACTCATCCGTCCAAAAATCCTTCTGGGAGCTAAAGAAGCTTCCTGCTGCACTTGTTGATGCTTGCTGAGACTTGATCTTGGCTACCTGCTCTTTGGCCTCGCCTGTATCAACACCTTGCCATTCTTTTAGGAGAACATCGAGCTTTTTCGTCTGAGTTTGGTAAAAAGATATCTTAGAAGAACTAAACTCTATTGGATTAGTTTGTGTTGTGTTAACACCTCTTGGATTTGGAGTTGAAGTTGGTGTTCCTATATCTAATAGTGAAGCACCGTTTTGAGTTGAGTTTGATTGATCAAGAGTGGGTGATAGGACAGAGCTTTGCAAGCGTTGTATATCAGTTCTAGCTTGACTGATTTGGGCACTATGACTGGTTTGATTTAATCTCTGACCATAGGCAAGGCCTTGGTTTGTGGTTGTTCCTACTATATTATTACTTATATTATTTGACATTCTAATCCCCTTTTGTTGTTTCATTCAGGAAGTCCCGTCCCTAAATAAACACAATGGTGAAAGAACTTAAGATAATATATTTAATATGAGTTAAGGTTCGCTTAAACACGTGAAAGTATTTCTCTATTCGTAAATTTAGGATAAAGTCGTAATAAATATTAAGGCCATACGAATTATTTTGGCACTATGCTAGGATATTGGGTCTACTGGAGCCCTTAAACTGGGAAAAGATCATGGCAAATATCACATTATTCGACAAAAAAGGCAAAAAATCAACAAAAGAGCAGTCATTAAATGACGCACTTTTTGGCCTTGAACCTAACGAGCATTTACTTTACTTAGCTAAAGTTCGTCAAGAGTCTAACGCGCGTAGCGGTACTGCTCATAGCAAGACTAGATCAGAAGTACGCGGTGGTGGAGCTAAACCATGGAAACAGAAGGGAACGGGTAGAGCGCGTGCAGGTACTATCAGATCACCTCTTTGGCGCGGTGGTGGTGTTATATTTGGACCACGTAATAATGTTAATTGGACTAAAGGCATGAACAAGAAAGAATCTGTTCGCGCATTGTTTTCAGCGCTGGCATTAGCAAGTCAGCAAGCTAAGCTTTCAGCTATAGAAGATTTAAGTTTAGTGGAAGCTAAAACTAAAGAGATCGCAAGCATCATTACTGAAGCTGGTTTCTTTGGTCAGAATGTTCTATTAATAGCAGAAACTAACAATCCTCAATTAGATCTACTTAAGAGAGCTAGTCGTAATTTAGTGAGAGCTAAAGTTATAAGCACTAACGAACTCAATGTGAAGGATCTTCTTAAAGCTAATCAGATCATTGCTAGTACTAAAGCTCTAGCAGAGATAGAGACTAGGTTTGGGGACTTGGCATTAGCTGCATAGAAAACTAATTAGCATAATTTATAAGGAATAGAATCATGGCACACGCAATCGAAGAAATACTCAAGAAACCTATAATCACTGAGAAGTCTAGTATTCAAGCAAGCACTCTTAGCAAATACACTTTTGAAGTGCCAGATTGGGCTACTAAGCATCATGTAAGAGAAGCATTTGGTAAGTTCTTCCCTGATCACAAAGTAACTAAAGTAAACATGGGCAAGATTTTCTCGGCTGCTAAACGCACTAAGAAAGGTTCTACTAAACCTGTTGATCACAAGAAAGCTATTGTTACCGTCGAAGGCGGGCATATAGAGTACTTCCCTGAAGTTTAATCTGGATTTGTCCCAAAATCGCCCATAACTGTGTTGCACTTCGTCCCTCGCCATCCTCATTTACGTTTTAGTAAACTCTGGTGGCTCGGGACTCGTGCGCCTTGTTCTGGACGATTTTGAAACAAATCAAATCTTATGCAATGCCAGTTGTTCTTCTTCTGATAGTTGGTTTATTTCGGCTCTGCATTTAACTGCTAAGTCTTTATAGAAGCTAGATCCCTTTTCAAGTGCATCAGCTATGTGTTTCAATCTAGGACTTGGATTTGCTAACCATCCCCTCTGATGCCAAGATTCTTTAACTGTAATTGCATTAAAAATCCTTCTTACATTTATAAATAAATTTACTAAAGCCTCTGTTCTAGCTGTGTCTGCTAATTGTCCATAGGATTTTCTTAGTTCTGATGACTTTAATAATGTACTTAATGCTTTTAGAGTCAAAATTGGATCTCTGCTGCCAAAGTTAGGTTGAGGAGAGAAAAATTCATTAGCTGATATTGGGGTGAAATATGGACTCTGGTATTTTCCTAACTTAGAAGCAAGCTTACTAAAGTCACGACCATAAACAGCTAGATCAATTACAGATTCTATAGTATTTTGTTTATGAGTTTCATCGATTGTAATAGTTTGGATTATGCCAGTAATAGATTCTCTATCTTCTGCATTTGTAATTTTTAGAGTTTTAGGTGTTTTGTCTTGTAGAGTAAATTTATTACCAGTTTCACTGGTCATGGGAGTATTGGTCTTTCTGGCAGTCGCAACCATGCGCCTATTATAACAAGATAATCAAAATAATTTCAATATAGGTAATATTAACTAGGCACTTGCCCCAGAGTGTAATGCTGATATCTGGTCTTTTGCTTTGGCTAATTGAGATTTAAGGCCGTCTTTTTCATCTTTAGATCCGCCACCGAAGCGATCATTGATCTGGTTCTCTAAAATAAATACTTGGTCATAAAGATCTGCAAGTTTACCCTTAGTTTCGGCTTGAGCTGGACCGGCTTTGAGTTCTCCATCCCAGAATTTCTTTTCAGTACCCCAGAACTCCATCGCTTCACGACCAGTTTTCACTTGATGTTTAAATTGTTCTTTGAGTAGTCCACTATGTTTATCATCGCTTGCCATTTCTTGTTTCACTTCTGGGGCAATGCTTGTTAAAACATTTTCATAAGCACTTTGATTCTTTTCAGCGTAATCTTGATATTCAACTACTGTGGCTAAGAGTTGATACGACTCAGCTTCTGAGCGTGATGCGGTGATCTGTTGTTTTAAACCAGTGGTGACTGTATTAAGAGCATTAATTTGCTGTTTAGTAATACCTTCAGCTGCAAGGAAAGATTCGTCTCCAGATTGATAACTTGCAAGTAACCCTTCATTCTTAGATAAGCTAGCTTCTTGTGCAGGAATCTCTTTCTCTAAGTTTTTAAGTTTATCTCTTACGGCAGCAAGTTCACCAGAACTAACCGCAGCACTCGCTTGCTGGGGCCGAGAACTATTGCTCGTTATCTGCGTTTTCTCATTAATATTATTAGTTTGCATGTTCTGATTTATTAAAGCTAGGGAGGGTTAAGGTTGGGTTAAAAAGCTTAGAATGGGTATATTGTAAACAGTGAACACAGATTCTATTAAAGCAGAATTGAAAGCGATTACTGATAAATGCCATAAGGCTCTAGAGAATCTAGAGACCAAACAATGGTACGGCTATGTCAGTAAGGTAGTAGGTTTATTACTCGAAGCGCAACTTCCTGGTTCTAAAGTAGGAGAACTTTGTCGTATCGTTACCAACGAGAACGGTGAGAAGCTTGCAGAAGTGGTTGGCTTTAAGGGACAAATGGGGCAACTACTATTACTAGAAGATGGTAAAGGTGTAAGTCAAGGTTGTCGGGTGTATCCTACTGGTAAGACTCTACAGATTGGTCTTTGTGACGCTCTACTAGGGAGGGTTATAGACCCCCTTGGTGAACCGATGGATCATAGGCCTAAACCTGTTTATGATGAGTTTAGAGATATAGAACAGCCAGCGCCAGATTCTTTTGGTAGACCAAGGATTAAGGAGATCTTCTCCTGTGGAGTAAGGGCGATAGATTCTTGTCTGACATTAGGATTAGGGCAGCGTATTGGAGTCTTCTCAGGGTCTGGTGTTGGTAAGAGTACCATGATGGGTATGATTGCTCGTTATTGCGAAGCAGATATCAACGTTATTGCGCTAGTAGGTGAGCGTGGTCGTGAGGTACAGGATTTTATCGAAGCGAGTCTTGGTGAAGAAGGTATGAAGCGCTCAGTGTGCGTGATTGCGACAGGCGATAAACCACCGATGATGCGTATGAAGTGTTTGCTAACTGCGACTACTATTGCAGAATATTTTAGAGATAAAGGTAAGAAGGTTATGCTTATGGCAGACAGCATGACACGTATGGCAATGGCAGCGCGCGACGTAGGATTAGCTGTAGGAGAGCCTCCTACGATGAAGGGTTATACTCCTAGTGTGTTCTCGTTGATTCCTAGAACTCTAGAACGTGCGGGTAAATCTGAACACGGTTCTATCACTGCGATTTATACAGTTCTAGTAGAAGGTGATGATATGAATGAGCCTATCGCTGATACAGTGCGTGGTGTACTAGATGGGCACATTATTCTTTCTAGGAAGATTGCTATCAGAAATCATTTCCCTTCTATAGATGTGCTTGCAAGTGTTAGTCGTTTATTTACTGATATCACAAGCGAGGAGCAGCAAGCTTTAGCTGGTAAATTACGAAACCTACTTGCAGTCTATGCTGAGAACGAGGATCTGATTAATATTGGTGCTTATGAGAGAGGTTCTAATCCACTGATCGACCAGGCTATAGAGCTTAAGCCTAAAATAGATGCGTTCTTACAGCAAAAGATTTATGAACAGAATGATTACAATATGACCATGCAGAAATTGAAAGCGATTTTTCAGTAAACATATTATAATCAAGTAATGCTCTCTCAAGTTAATTTAGTTCTAAAGCGATTAATGGATTTGCTTATAGCCTTGACTGCTCTTTGTATCATTGCTCCATTTTGGTTGATTATTGCCATCCTCATTAAATGTGATTCTAGTGGTCCTGTTTTCTATATTCATACTAGAGTCGGTAGAGATGGACGTGAGTTTAGATGTTTTAAATTTAGGACTATGCGCGCAGATGCTGATCCTAACAAGCTTGCAGGATCACATGATGACGATCGTATTACGGGCATTGGTAATATTCTGCGCAAAACCAGTCTAGATGAGACTCCTCAGCTCATTAATGTATTGCTTGGAGATATGAGCATAGTTGGTCCTAGACCAGCTCTGCCAGTGCAAGTGAAGCATTTCTCGCAGGCTGATGCTTGGAAGCTTAAGGTTAAGCCGGGGCTCACAGGTTGGACGCAAGTGAATGGACGTAATTCCATACCTTATGAAAAGCGTATGGAGCTTGATTGCTGGTATGCCAAGCATCATAATGTACTTTTAGACATATGGATTATTCTGAAAACTTTTAAAGTACTAATACTTGGAGATGGAGTGTATGACGCACAGTCAACGTCACCTGTAGAATAATGATTTTTCAGTCACCAGGACCTATATTCTTAGAACTCGGACCTATAATGCTCAGGTGGTATGGTTTGCTTTATGCTGTGGCTTTTATAGTGTCACTAACTATTGCTGAGAAATATTTATGCCCCAAGAATATTTCTAAAGATGAACTAAGTAACTTTGCAGTTATTGCACTTGTCTCAGGGATAGTCGGAGCGAGGCTTTGGTATGTTTTACTAAACTATGAATACTTCATTCACAATCCATTAGAGATCCCGCAGATATGGCAAGGTGGGCAAAGTATTCAAGGGGGTATGCTTGGAGTTTGGCTTGGTACTTGGCTCTTAGACAGGAAAGACTATCTAACTAAACTTGCCATCATCATCACTGTAATGCCACTTGCTCAAGCTATTGGACGTTGGGGTAATTTCTTTAATGAGGAGGCTTATGGTTCAGTCACTGAGCTACCTTGGAAGCTTTATATCTCACACACTGGAACTTTCCATCATCCAACATTTTTTTACGAATCTATTTGGAATCTTCTGGTTTTTGTGGTGCTATTTAAGCTCTATAAAAAATACTCAGCTTTAAAACTTATTGGTTTATATCTCTTTCTTTATTCACTAGGTAGGTTTTTCCTTGAGATGCTTAGAACCGATAGCCTGATGATCATGGGCTATCCAGCAGCAAGCTTGCTAAGTGTAGTTGGGATGGGGGTTGGTATTAGTTTAATATTAGTAAAACCTACGACTCAGTCGTCATCCTGAGACCGCGAAGCGGTCGTAAGGATCCACTACTACGAAGAGACCATTAATAAGAGTGGATCCTTACGTCGCAACCTACGGTTGCTCCTCAGGATGACGATATTTAGAATCTTTAAGTTTGCGTTGAAGTTTACTTGTCGAACATTTTAAGCATATACCCCTCTCCACGTTTAGTATGGATCAGCTTGCCTAATTGTTTTTCTTTAAGTTTAGATCTTAGATATCTAATATAAACTTCGATAACATTACTTTCACCAATAAAATCATAGCCCCAAACTTTATTGAATAAAAATTCTCTCGTGAGATATTTCTCTGGATACATCATGAATACACGAAGCAGCGAGAACTCTTTGCTTCTAAGTTCTAGTTCGTCATTGCCGCGTTTGGCGAGTCTGTTAAACTGATCCAGCCACAGGTCCTTGTATTGTAGTGTACCTGCTCCGTTAGTAGGCTTGCGGCGTAGTACAGCTCTGATGCGCGCTAGCAACTCTTCTGTAGCAAATGGTTTCACCAAATAGTCATCGGCACCGCGATCCAGACCTTTCACCTTATCTTCGATACTGTCCTTCGCTGTAATCATAATGATGGGCACATTGTCGGCATCATCTCTAACCAGTTTGCAAACCTCTTCTCCAGAGAGATTTGGTAACATACAATCAAGTAAAACTAAATCAGGCTCATTATCGCGAATAGCTTTAAGACCCTCTACTCCATCAGTAGCAGTTAAAACCTCATAGCCTTCATATTTAAGTTCAAGCTCAATAAGTCTTGTTATTTGTGCTTCATCTTCTATTATTAATACAGTGGTGTCTTTATTATCTTTTTTTTCTAATGCTATTTCTGTTAGGTTCATATAATTTTTCAACAATCCAGATATATTAATATATCAAATCCCAAAGATATATTTCAGTTTTAAAGATTAAGATGGGGAATAAGTATAGCGAAGTTAGATAATAGACGGGTTTGCCTAGTTCTGTTATTGGGTATAAATTTAGTCCGAATCTTCATGAAGAGTAATATTAAAAGCACAGGAGAAAAACTACAAGACTTAGAAAAACTTGATTCTATTCAGGGTTTATACCAAGTGATTCAGAATAATCAGCCATGGAATGCAGAAAGTTTAACTGCTCTCAAATTAATTCAAGAAACCCTAAAAAAGAAAACGCAAGACTCTGATAGTCCTTTATCTAATGCTTCTTATAGTGCAATTCAATTATATCTCCAAGATGGAAACTTAAAAATTCATACAGGGGCTAATATCGATCCTTCAAGTTATGAATTATTCAAATCGCCTAAACATCGTAATTGCGCAGAGAAGCAAGCGGCACTTTCAGCAACTGTAAAAGATGATCTCACTAATGCGGCAATGCAAATAATGTTTCTTTATCGTAAACAAGAAGCTGGTAGGCAGTTTCTTGCAGAGAAACTTTTACCTTGTAAGGATTGTTATGAAACTTACATTCAAGATTTAATTGATAATAACGGTCATTTGGTTCTAATTATTGATGACAATAAACCAAGAAAGTTTTTCAAGCACACTCATTTCGATAATAATATACAGAGCGTAGAAGTTGATGGTCAGATTATTAACTATAAGATTTTTAATGCTAAAGAGATGCTGCATTTGAACATCGAGAATGTTCTTGGTGGCAGGGTTTGCGCGGAAGGTCACTCACACACTTAACTGCCATTGTCTAAGCATTTCAATATCTTCAGCTTGAATATCACCACGTTTCAATGCTACTTCAATTAGGGTCTCATAATTACTAAGCGTGTGATAAGCTATGCCTGCTTCTTTAAAGTTATTCTTAGCTTTTTGTAAATTATAAGTGAATATTGCAACTAAACCTAAGACATCTAGTGAAGCGTCTTGTAATGCAGAAACGGCTTTCAGAGAGCTACCTCCAGTAGAGATCAGATCTTCTACTATTAGTACTTTGGTTCCTGCCGCTAATTTGCCTTCTATGCGGTTTTCTCTACCGTGGCTCTTAGCGTCAGCTCTAACGTAAATCATTGGCAAATTAAGTTCATTAGCAATTAGACTTGCATGGGGTATTCCCGCTGTCGCGACCCCAGCAATAGCTTGAACATGAGGATATTCTTGCTTCACTAGTTCTATAAATGAATCTCTGATTAGGTTACGTACTGCTGGATAAGAGAGTGTCATGCGATTATCACAATATATAGGCGACTTAATTCCAGATGCCCAAGTAAACATATTATTAGGCCTTAGAAATACAGCTCCAATTTCGAGCAGTTTATTAGCAATAGATTCTTCTCTAGTCATAGTTTCCATCATGCAATGGTAGCATAAGCATTTAATCACCTTTAACTGCTCTAAACATCGCTTGCGGTAATTCATATTTATTTATAATTGCCTTGTTTTGTTTATTGCGTTTAAGAAGAATAATATTCCAATTATCTACGAAAACAGGAGCCCAAGCAGGATCGGAGATACGTCTAATTAAGAAAGGTTGAGCGTGTTCCGTCATATCATGGCGCATAAAATAAATTACATTAAAGTTTATTTGTGAATCTATCTCATGCCATTTAGTTTCTGATTCTTGCATTGGTTTATAGATTTCATTGAAGAACTTAGTGCTATATGCTTCAGGTCTATTATCCACAAAAACTCTGCGAGCTGGGAATAAATGAAAAATTAAATAACCACCAATATCATAGTTATTAAAAATTGGACCTTGGATGTTGACGGCTCTAAAAAATTCAGCAGATTGATTTGATCTGGAGTCTATGCCTAGTTTTTTATAATTATCTAATTTGACGTGGCTAATATTAAAAAGTAGGGCTAGGTAGATTATCAATGCGACATAGCAAACTCTCTCCCTGTGTTGGTTTTGAGCTTGATAAGATGCTAGAAGATTAAGCTGATAACAATTATAAGCTAATATCGGAATACTTGAAAGAATAAATAGAGGAATGGTTCGAATGGTCTTGAAAGCAAGTAAAGCCAAAACAAAAGATATGATAATGAATGCCAGTTCAGATTTAATAAATTCCTTTAATCCAAGTACTGATTTGCGATAACGCATAACCCATACTAGGAGATTGATGAAGATTAATATATCAAAATAGTAATAAAGAAACTGATAAGGGAATCTTTTATGCATAAACCAAATAGCTTGATTCTCAATTAAATCATAGGCATAATTATGAAAGATTTTTAGTGGTTCTAATAACCCCGTTAATCCAAAAGGATTAACAAGTGAAGCTAATAAAACTGCTATCACTATATAAAGATACTTTCTTGTTTGTATGTCCTTAAATATAGTCCCTGACTTGCTTGTAGACTCTAAGTAAAAAGCCCCTATCATAAAAACACCAATACTAAAAAATATATGTAAATTAATCCATAGCATTTGAGAAAGTGTTAACAGAGTTATAGCCCATTTGAAGCCAAGTTTTTTACTCCTAAATAAAGTGAGAATATAAAACTCCAAACCCATTAACATATAGCTAAAGGATTCTGGTCTGACTTCATCTCGCCAAACTAAAATAGGCAGTGTCAAAACTAAAGCTAGTATAGCTAATTCAGTCCCAGCAAGCATTCTAGCTGCCAAGAAGAAAAATATTATTCCAATAATTATGACTGCGATATTAAGAACCGAGAGTCCTAAGAAATCGAAGCTCTTATAAGTTAAGTAATGAACTACCCCTGTAAGCCAATGATGATTAATTACAGGATAATCAGGTTCTGTATATGAATAAAAATTCTGATATAAGGGAGTTTGTGTTTTTAGATCGGCACCAGTTTGTAGAGCTTCTAAGATAATTCTGCCATTAGTTATATGTCTACCTAAGTCTGCTGTAGCTAGGCTAATACTTTCACTCAGTCCGCATATTAAATAAGTTAATGCTAGAGCTAGAACACTGATTTTCAGTATATTGTTAATCGAAAAAGTCATGATTGTTTAATCGTAGAGTCTATATTTTAATATATAAAATATAGCTTTGACACCATCTTTCCAGCTAATCTTCTTACCCTCTTCATAGCTGCGACCATAATAAGAGATAGGTACTTCAAAAAGTCTAAGGTTTTTTTTCTTGGCGATCTTAGCTGTGATCTCTGGTTCTATGCCGAAGTGAGTTTCTTTGAAATTTATACTCTGAATAATTTCAGTGCGAAATGCTTTATAACAAGTCTCCATATCAGTAAGATATATATCATTAACTATGTTAGATAAATAAGTAAGGAATTTATTAGCCCAATAATGCCAGAAACCCATACTGCGTCTAGCTTTGCTCCCAGTGAAGCGTGAACCATAGACTACATCAGCGACTCCCTCTACTAAGGGCTTCATAAGTTCATTGTATTCAGCTGGATCATATTCTAGATCAGCATCTTGGATTATCAAGAAATTTCCAGTAGCATTTTTGAATCCAGTTTGTAATGCAGCTCCCTTGCCAGAATTGTTTTCATGCTTATAAAACTTAATTTCTAAATTTTCAGATCCTGATTTATTAGCAATATAGTTTTCTATAATTTCTATACTTCTATCTTTAGATTTATCATCTACCAGGATTATTTCTTTAGCTAAGTTGCCATAAAGTTTTACGGCCTCCACTTTCTCTAGAATCTTGAGTATAGTAGCTTCTTCGTTATATACAGGAATGATTATCGAGAGTTTCACTCGTAACAATATTCCCTATATTTATGCAACTTGAGCTAGGCTTTTTTGAGCTTTATGTTGCTTAGCATCGAATTTAGTGTTAACTTCTTTGCCATTGAGACGAATTGTATTATCTACTACTGCTTCTTGAAGATTATTTAAGTTTAGATGTTCTTTGACAGCACGAATAATTTCTTCTCTGGTGATGGAGTTAATTTTAGTAGCAAAGTTATTCACAAAGTTTATATCACGTTGCTTAGTTTCTAAATCAAGTAAGGTGCTAGCTTTGTTCGCATTAGTTTTAAAGTTATTTATAAAATAGGAACGAATGAATATTTGTTTAGCTAAATTTACTTCATTCTCAGTTATATTCTCAGGAAATCCAGCGAGCGCGGCTTTAATGGTTGTTAATAATTTATCACCATTAGATTTCTTTGAAGATGCGCTTATAATCCAAGGGCCACCTTTAAAAATACTATTATGAAGCTTAGAATGTATATGATAAACCAGGCCACTATTCTCTCTTACTAGTTTCCCTAGTCGAGATGAAATAGAATCACTACCTAGAATTAAATTAGCTAGCATCAGTGGATGAAAATCTTTATGAAGTTCAGGTATATTACAATCTAGTCCTAGGGCTACATGTGCCTGCTCTTGTTCACCCTTAAACTCATAACCTTCGAGTTGCTGTATATCCGCATCATGTGCAGGCTTTAAATTAAAGCTAAGATTAGCATTATGGCTTTGAGACCATTGTTGTACTGGTTTACTGAAATAGTTCTTAATTTGTTCTTGATTGATATCTCCTGAAGCTGCAAGGCTAAAAGAACCTTTCTTAAGCTCTTCCCAAAAGCGAATTACATCTTCATAGGAGATAGAATCTAAAAGTTGCCAGCGTGATTCTCTAGTACCTTGGTGGAGAAAATGTCCTTCTGGATAAAGAGCATCTTTAATTTTATTTTCTGCTATATCATCTGCATCTCGATGTTCTTCTTTAATTGAATTCTTCATCCCAGCTTTAATTTTGGTAAAAGTCTCTATATCAAGCTTAGAGTGTAATAACAGTTCTTGAAATAGTTCTGAGAATTTTTTCATATTGTCTCCAAGCGTGCTAGTACCTAGCTTAAAAAATAAACCATCAGCGTTATGAAATATAGCTATTGAGCCACCTAGATTTTCTACTTGTTTAGCAAATTCTTCATGTCGATGGGATTGAGTACCAGCACGAAACAGCATTGTAGCTAGAAGATTCATCTTTAGGCGATCCTTAATTGATAAGGGTTGGCGTGGGGAAAATATAAATAAATCAGCCAAAGGTAATCTATGATTCGCATTGCAGATTATGGTGGTATTCCCATCCTTGGCTTTAGTAATATTTAAATTTGGAGCTTGAGGATTTTGTTTACCACAAATAGACTCTGTTAATGCTTGCATGCGTATTGGGTCAAGTATTCTTTCTTCTTGTTTTTGAAAGTTTTGTGTAGCGGTATCATGAACAGCTTTCTCTCCAGATGGCTTTAAATAAACAGTGAACTCATTATCCTTGTTTAGATATTTGCGTACAACACGTTGTACATCAGCATTGGTAATTTTTTGAATTTGAGTAATTCTATCTACTGCTTGGTTCCATGCTTTGAATGGACTTAAGACTGCTAACTCTGTTGATTTTAGTTCTAACATCTCTTGTTTTTGATATTGTCCTAATATACATTGTTTTTTAACTTGGGCTAATACATCTTCTTCAATGCCATCATTACCTATTTTCTCTAATATATTCTTAACTTCTTTTTTTAATTCTTCTAAATCTGTAAACTTATCAGCTTCAAAAATCATTTGTATGGCTGATCTTCCATGGGTTAAGTGAGGAGCCAGAGAAATATCTACTGCTAGGTGTTTATCTTCGTTGAGTTTTTTAGGGAAAATAGCCTTGCTACTTTGTGCTAGAGCATAGACTATCACATCAAAAATTACATGATCTGGATCATGAACTCCTGGCATTTCAAAAGCTAGACCTAATACCTTGTCATCACCAGCTTTGAGTATTGTATTCTCGCGAGCTGAGTTTGCTGCTATAGGATTAGGTTGTTGCTTAGTATTTGGATCTAGGGCTCTCGGCTTAACATCACCAAAATATTTCAGCATAAGCCGCTCTATGTTTCTAGGATCACCGACATTTCCCGATATAACTACAGTGAGATTATTAGGATCTTGGTATTGAGCATAAAAGTTCTTTAAATCATCTAGGCTAATATGTCTTAAAGACTCTACTGTACCTAGAATACTATGTTCATAACCACTGCCTTTAAACATCAAAGCATTGAGAGCATCAGAAGCAATGCTACTGTTGTCATCATCATACATTTTGATCTCTTGTTCGACTACAGATTTTTCTATTGGTAATATATTTTTAACAGCATCAAAGTTAGCAGAATGCATGCGCTCAGATTCTATCTTAAATGCGAGCTCTAATAACTCTGGAGGTAAAAAATTATCATACCAAGTAGCATTCTCATTCGTTGCAGCATTACTAGAACCACCATTGAATTTCACTATATCCATATCCTCACCTTTCGCAAAAGTAGTATATGGAGTTCTGCCAGCCAGATGATGTTCTACTAGATGTGCAGTTCCTGGAACTTTATCATCCTTAGAGCCCACTGAATATACGGCTTTCAGGTTCACTCTGTTAGAGCTATTGTCAGGAGCAATAATGAACTTGATTCCATTATCTAATTGTAGTTGTATAATTCTTTGACTTGCTTCAAGTCCATTGTCTGAGATTAAACTTATACGCGATGATGAAATTTGTTTAGGATCAAAGAGGCTTTGTGTTTGACCTAATTGAATATCCATTCTTTTTGCTAATATGGCTTTGGCTTCTGCAAGTTTAACGGGATCATTTAGTAAAGCTTTAAGCAGGGCAGCACGTTGATTTGTTTGTGAATTTGGTTTGGTTTCTATATAAGTCGTTTGGTTAAGAGGTTTTTGAACTATGGGTTTTGGCTCGGCCGCTTTAGGAGGCTCTGTTATCCCGAGCCAACTCCCTACTTTATTAGCGATATTTGCTAAAATCCCCATTCTTGAGTCTTGTATTACGATTTATAATGTTAACATATTAAGTATTAACGCATCAAGCTAGTTGATTTTATGGTTCAACCACGTCATTTAAGCTTCTGCAAACGTCCTGAAAGCTTAGAGCGGGTTCTTTAGCTCCAGTTATGGCTCTACCCATAACTATATAATCTGCGCCATTACTAAATGCTTGCTCTGGGGTCATGATGCGCTTTTGATCATCAGCATTATTATCAGTTAATCTGATACCAGGACATACAGTAATAAAATTCTTGCCAAGATTGTTTTTGATTAGTGGTACTTCTAAGGGTGAGCAAACTATACCATCAAGTCCAGCAGTATTAGCATTGGTCGCTAATCTTAAGACCGCCCTCTCTACGGTGCCTGAAATTCCTAATTCTTCATTCATGGTTTTTTGATCTGTGCTGGTAAGTTGAGTGACTGCTATGAGTTTTGCATTTGAATTAGAATCTATCAGAGCATCTTTAGCCCTCTTCATCATTTCTATACCGCCACTAGCATGGACGTTTACTATATCTACGCCATACTTTGCTAGCGATCTAATTGCTCCATAAGTAGTATTAGGGATATCATGTACTTTAAGATCCAAGAAAACTTGTAAGCCAAGATTCTTCAGCAGCTCAATCATAGACGGTCCTTCAGCGTAGTAAAGCTCCATACCGAGTTTCACAAATTTAAGAGAATCCTTAGCCTTAAGGTCAAATTTATCAAGAAACTTTCTAACTTCTGCTTTGGAAGAGAAATCTAGAGCTATGATTATTCTTTGGTTTATGTTTGTCATTTAGGTGGATATATTTTGTAAATTTTACTTCTGTGTAAAACTCTATCTATAATAATTTTATTGTCCTCAAGTCTTATTCCGATTCTATAATCATCGTGTATTTTATATCGATAGTAATTTTTATGACCTCTAAGTTTCTTGATTTGTTTGATATCTAAAATGTTTGTTGCTGAAGCAATATTTTCCTCTAAAGAAGCTACAATACTCTCCTTTATTTGTTTCGGGAGTTTTTCAAAGTCTTTTAAAAAAGTTTTTCTAAATTCAGCTTGCACTTTTTTTAAGGATTTTCATGCCTTCGTCAAAACTAATAGTTTCTTCATTTGAAACCTCATTCATAGCTAGGGCTAAACCATGATCTTCAATAAAACTTTCAATTGCTTCGAAAACATCTATGTCCATTTGAACAGCAATCTTTTTGTCATTTTCATCAACAATATATTTAATGTTATGAATTAAGTCCATGATTACATATTATACCCGAATCGTCATTTCCATGCTGCACCTACTAGTTCATTAATAGAATTGATTTTCATTTCTGTAAGTTTATTTTCTAGTTTGTTAATGATTTCTGGACAAACTAAAGGATCAACGAAGTTTGCTGTGCCTACTGCTACTACTGATGCACCTGCATAAAGAAACTCTAGAACATCGTCCACGTCAGAGATACCTCCCATACCTATAATCGGTAAGCGTACTTGCTGACTTACTTCATAGATCATGCGTATAGCGACTGGTTTGATTGCAGGACCTGATAGACCTCCGCTCTTTCGAGCTAAAATAGGTTTACGCGTTTTAAGGTCAATGCGCATGCCTAGTAAAGTATTAATGAGGCTTAGTCCATCTGCTCCACCGCGCTCGGCGGCTCTAGCCATAGCTACTATATCTGTAACGTTGGGTGAAAGCTTTACAAAGACTGGCTTAGCAGAGACTCGCTTAACTTCTTTAGTTAGATCTTCTAAGAGACTTTCATTCGTGCCAAAAAATATTCCTTTCTTAACATTGGGGCAAGATACATTTAATTCAATCGCCGCTACATTGTTAATGCGTGAGATTCTCTCTACAACACTGCAATAGTCTTCTATAGAATTGCCTACTACGTTTACAAAAATCTTAGTATCATATTGTTCAAGAAATTTTAATTCAGATTCTATTACTTTATCTAAACCTGGATTCTGCAATCCAATAGAATTAAGCATCCCAGCTGCTGTTTCTGCTACTCGCGGTGTGTCATTACCTTGGCGCGGTTCCAAGCTTACAGCTTTAATCGCGATACCACCTAGAACACTTAGATCATAGAATTTAGCATAATCTCTCCCAAAGCCAAAACAACCAGATGCAGGCATAATAGGATTCTTCATTGGAATACCAGCAATCTCAGTGGCTAGTTTTGAATTGATGCTCACTACGGCAATTTTAGCATTGCGCCGCATACTTTTCTGATATCGACTACAATATATTAAAGATGCTTTTACGCTTACTAATACTATTTATTTTCATAAGTACACCAGCTCTAGCTGATACACCTAAGGCTATAGAAGACTATTTTAAGAACTCATATCCTAAAGCTCAGATTAGGCTTGATGGTTTGCTTCAAGTAGGAGATAAATTATGGTTACCTTTTGTTAATGGTGCTTCTGGAGCTGAAGAAATAACCTTGACACTTAAGACACCTGAGAATGATTATTTGTTTTCTAATGGTTGGATCTATGTTCCTATCAAGGATAATACAGTGAAGGGCTTTGATTACTATGATGAAAAAATCCAAGCGCAGATTTTATTGAATCAAATTACACCAGGCTTTCTTGTGCCTAAGGGATTTACCTTGCCACGTGATTTGGCGATTACGGCAGGGCGCTTGCCTATTGAGTTACGTACTGTAGAACTGGCTTCAGATAGAGAAGTGAAGTTCAAGGAGAGACTGAAACAAGAACAACTTTCTAAACCCCTGACTATACTTTCTTATTCTCGTAAAAGTGGCATCTTAAGTAAGATTGAGCTTACTAAGAGTGACAGCAATGGTGATACTAATATAACTAAATTAACAGATTTAAGTTCTAAGTTCTCTTATTTATCTAATATTAAACGCATTAAGTCTAAGGTTTATTTTACTGACTATACCAAAGGGAAAGTTTATCAACTAAACGAAACTAAGATTGAATTTGATGCTCGTAAGCCTGCTCAAGACTTAAACCCAGTACAAGAATCTACAACTTATAATATAGAAGAATTGCTATCGCTTAGTAATTACGATATGAAAACAGGCTTACAAGATTTTGCTATCTCCGATGATGAAAGAGCTGCTTATTTATTAACTAACGTAGATCCTAAGTTACTTATAATTGACCTTGCTACTAAGAAACTTATTAAAGCTGTAACCGTTTCACCAGGTGGTTCTAATTTAACTATGATTTCTCGGAATTCTAGCGAGCCTACTCAGTTATATATGATCTCTAAATCCGATTCTAAATTAACAACCGTTAATAGCTTTGATTATCGTATCGCTAGTGAGCTTAATCTTAATAAGCTTACTGAGCAAGGTATGCCCTTGATCACTGGAGCAAGAAACATTCCTCATTCACTAGCGGTTAATTCTAATTATGTTTTCGTTGGTGTTGAAGCTGTGAAAGGTTCTAAATCTAGTGGTCAGATACTTGTGTTAGATGGTATATCTAATAATTTAATTTCTAATATTAAGCTAGATTATATTCCTTATAAGCTTTCGCTGGCAGCTGAACCTAATATGCTTTATGCACTTGGCTCTAATGGTACGACTTCGTATGTTTCCAAAATCAATATTGAAACTAAAGAACTAATTAAGACAGCGAACCTTAGTCCAGATATTCAGTCACCTAAAGAGTTTGCTATATCTCAATCAGGCTACTTCTTACTTATTCCTAGCTCGGGGACTAATGTCATAGGCGTGCTTGATATTAGTAATTGGGAGTTAGTTTATAAAATTGATATCGGTGATAGTTCTAATATTTTGCTATCACTATGAATCCCCAAAGTATCTATATTCATTTACCCTTCTGTAAGACTAAGTGTCCGTATTGTGACTTTGCTTCTTACGCTAATAAAGACGATAGAAAGCTAGTTTATATTCAGGCTTTAGTAAGAGAGATAGAGACCCGTTGTTCTAAGTGGAATATTCAAGAGCAGCCAATAGAAACTATATTCTTTGGTGGTGGCACTCCTAGTGTTCATACTAAAGAAGAACTAGAAATGATTTTTAAAGCTTTGAGAAAATACTTTGTTTTCTCAGAAGACATAGAAATTACTCTAGAAGCCAATCCTGGCACAGTTGATGGAGCTAAGTTCGCTGAGTTCCAAGAATTAAGCATTAATCGTATTAGTATTGGAGCGCAAACTTTTGATCCTGATCTCTTAGTTAAACTAGGTCGTGGTCATAGTGTAGAAGATACTTATAAGACTTTGGAGTATTTAGCTGCTTCAGGTTTTCAATCTTGGAGTTTTGATCTGATATATGGACTTCCAGGTCAGACCCTGGAATCATGGTCTAAGACTTTGGATATAGCAATGAGTTATAAGCCACCACATATTTCTGCTTATGCTTTAAGTATAGAAACTAATACACCCTATGGGATGATTTATAAGAATTCTACTCATGCAGATTTACCTGTGGAAGATGATGTTATTTCTATGTATAACTTAACGCATCAAGTTTTAACTGAGCATGGTTTGAAAAGATATGAGATCAGTAATTGGGCTTGCCCTGGTCATGAAGCTCGCCATAATTTAACTTACTGGCATGCTGATGAATATTATGCATTTGGATTAAGCGCCCATGGCTATGTTGATTCTATTCGCTATGCAAATACCAGAAATCTAGAAGAATATATAAATCAACTAGCGACTGGAAACTGGAGGCTTAGAGAAACTGAGAATAATCAAATCGGCGATGCTGAGAAGCTTGAAGAGAAGATAATGTTAAATTTGAGACTTGATACTGGCTTATTAATGACGGATGAAATTAAGCAACGTATTAACATTGGTAAGTTGAATTCACATATTAGTTCTGGGTTTATTGAATCTTTAGAAGGAAGGATAAAACTCAGCGATAAGGCTATAATGCTTAGTAATAGGATCATCGCAGGTCTCTTGCTATAACTCATATGTCAGAATTCGCTAATGAAGAAGAACCCCCAAAGCAGCCAACTGATCCATTGGTCAATGATATTCTTCAAGATCTAAAAACTAAACCTGAGAAGAAAAGTCGTAAGGTTTTCTGGATAATCTTAGCTACAGTTCTTTTAACTCTAAGTTCTGGATTTATATGGCTTAAGAATGCAGATCTTTCAGTGCCCGTAGCCAGCTTACTTGAATCGCAAATTAACCGTAATATTAACGGGAAACTAAAGTTTATAGGTTTCAAATTAACTTTATATGAAAATCAAAGCCCTAATTTACATTGTGATGAATTGACTATTCATGATATGAAAAACGATTTAATACTTGATGCTCATAATATTGATCTAGTCATTAGTACTAGAAATTTATTACGTTCCACAATATTTTTTAAGGGTATTAAGGCTGATAATCTTCTGATAAATGCTGTCAGAGAGCAAGATTTACGATGGAATTTTGAGAAGCTTTCTAAAGACAGGAAAAAAAGATTCCATTTTAAACTTGGACAAATGGATTTAAATGACATTGATCTTAGTATTAGTGATATTCCTAATAATTCTAAAATTACCCATGAAAATATTAAATTAAATTTTAAACCTAAGAATCAGGGTTATAGACTGGATTTGGAGACAGTGGGTTTAGGAGATAAGCAGCATAATTACGTTAAGATTTCTGGCGATGTAGGGTCTAATAGTTTAGATCAATTCTTAGATAAAAAATCCAATATTGATTTAGAGTTTAATAATATCGATGGTGCTACTATCGGCTTTATTACTGGGTTAGTAGCTAAGGATTCTCAATCAATACTCAGAGGTTTATTTGATAAGTATGGAAGTAAATCTAGCTTGTATGTATTTGCTAAGTTAAGTTCAACCAAGCCTAAAGCAATAGACAAGCACTTACATGTTCATGCCTCACTAACAGATATAGCTGATATTGGTGAATTGGTTTTTAATACTGACATAGATCTAGCACAAGATTTACAAATCCAAAAAGCTGATTTAAGTTTTGATGGTGCAATATTTGACCTTAAGGGAAGTATTTCTAATTGGCGTAAAGCTAATGCAGGACTGAATCTTAATCTTTATTTCACTGATCTTAATCTATTTGAGTTAGTTGATAGATTCCCTGAGCTAGAACGATATATACCGAGTTTTCTACTTGAGATTTTTAATGTTTTAAATGGTAATGATTATATTAATGGTACAGTCAGTCTTACTTCTTCTATTAAAGAGCCTCAATTACTTGCTAAGGTTAAGCTTAGCCAAACGGTAGATCCAATTAAGCTACAACAAGCCTTGCCGTCAGTTATTAATCCTAACCAAGAAATAGTAACTAAACTAACTTATTCTAAAAACCAAATCATAATCCAAGAATTTAAATTGCCAATAGATTATTCAGTTCTATCAGTTACTGGCAATTATCAACTTGTTGGTAATAGTTTCAAAATCAATCTTGTAAGTAAAGATTTGCCCCTAGCTAAGCTTAGACCTATTGCTGCTCGTATCCCATTCTTCAAGGACTATAGAGAGATTATTGCTCAATCTTTTATTACTGGTTACGCGAGCTTAGATTTAAATATTGTTCGTAATGTACAAGGAGCTACTATAGTTAAAGGTCCAGTTAAGATTGCGAAGTTAAATTACAAATCTCCAACTTATCCTCTTACTTTTAAAAATATAATCGCTGATGTGAATATTAATGAAGATCAAATTATTATTAATCATTTTCAAGGTTATGCCTATAATCCTAAATACGGTGAAGAGAAAGCCAGAAACTACGTAGAAGCTAGAGGTAGTTTCAATTTAGCAGAGCTTGGTTCTTGTGATTTAGAGATAGCTGCTCCTAAAATAGATGCTCAAACTTTAGTTGATTCAGGAATTATAGGATTAATTGATAATAAATCTTCTATAAAATCTGCAAGCGGTGAATTGAAGAATATTTTTCTTACTATTAAATCTAAACCCATAAATACTGTGAACCGTTATATTATTGATGGTAAGCTCGATGCCAATTCAGTTAACTTTGCTCCTAAAGAGGGTTTGAATCTTAGTAACATAAAGGGTACTATAGGGCTTACTAATAATAGATTCAAGTTTGATGGTTTGAATTTTGTGCTTAATAAAAACTCAGTAATTAGTTTAGATGGTTCGGTTAATCAAGATTTTACTCAGCCTGGTTTTAAACTTAAAGCTAAGCAATTAAATTTTACTGAGTTTATAAATTTATTTGACCCAAGTCATGAGAAATTTAAGATCAATCCCTTAGGAGGTAATGTAGATGCTGATATTGAATTCAGAACTAAAGAATTATATGGTAGTTTACGCTTTTATAATCTGGGCTTAGAGTACTCTGGTTCTAAATATACTAAGTATCCTATCACCAAACTCAATGGTAGCTTGATAATAGGTAAGGATATAAATTTAACTAATGCCACAGGTAAATTTGGTAAGTCAAGCTTTAATAATTTAGGTTGTAAGATAGAAAATTATCAAAGTAAAGATGTAGATAGAACCATTGATATTAATATGAATGGTAGTTTGTTTTATAGTGAACTAGAGCAATTTATTCCTTCAGGTATTGCTAGCCTTATCGATATTCAAGGTTTTGTTCCTGCTAAGGTGCTTATTAGTGGTAATAAACTCAAGAAGAATTTTTCTGTAAATCTTGACTTAAATAAACTAGATAGTTTCCATTTCTCTAATTGGCTTGATCTAAGGAAATCAGCTGCTGATGTAAGCCTTACAAGTAATTTTATAGTTACTCCACAGCTGATTCTATCTACGGATACTAAGTTGATCTTTACGAGTAAAGCAGGAATAGTCCCACCTGTCATCAGTAAACTTAAGTCAATCTTCCAAGTAGAGGATTGGTCTAATAAAGATTCTATGACTTACTATGTAAGTATTAAGACTCCTGCCGATGAATTGGCTCAGGATCTTAGTTTGCTTGAACCTAATATTATTTCATTACGACCTCTGAATTTAAGAGCTGGTACTGGTGGCTTCACTTGTGATACTTTTGGTAATCTAAAAGACCGTCAGACTATCTGTGAATTTAAGGTTAATAGAGCCGTCGCTCAAAAATATGGTATTGGAGACCTGAATGCAGATTTGATTACTGTGGATCTATTGTCGATAGTGGACAAACCACTAGAAGTACAGGTGAAGCTAGGTTCTGGTGATTGGAATGGTATTCCTTACAAGAACATCAAATTTGACTTAAGTGCTATTGGTGACTATGTCTATATTAAAGATCTTAAAGCTCATGTTAAGCAGGGTATGGTTCGCGGTGAGACTAGCTTTAATATTATTACCTTAGAATCAAGCTTTAATTTAAAAGGTCAAAATCTTCCTGCTCATGAACTGGCGCAGGGCATCTGGGCTCTCGGAAACGAAGTGCCTGAGGGTGTTGTAGATGGAACCTTCGAAGGTACCACTAAGGGAGTATTGCCAGAACCAATGTTCTTTAATTTAGTTGGTACCGGTAACATGATAGTGAAAGATGGTAAATTATCTCAGTTAGTTTGGATGCAGAAGATTCTTACAGCAGTTAACACCCTAGAGAATTTTGATTTGAATAATATTTTTCAGACACTTATTACACTTAAAGGTGGTTTATTTAATTACATAATCAGTTCTCTGAAATACGATCATGGCAAGGTGAGTTCAGAGAAGCTTCTTCTCAAGGCACCTCAAATAGAACTTAATCTTAATGGTTATATAGATTATGCTAAAGATCAGCAATGGATTAAGGGACGAGGTTTAATTCCTAAGAAATCTGTGAGTATACTTAGTAGCGTTGGTGTTGGCAAGATTAATTTAGGTAACCTAGTGTCTCTATCTGATCTTAGTGATGCTGGCTCCAAAGAAAAGAGATTTTTTGATTTTGTGATGATTGGTCCTATTAGTGACCCTAAGAAATCTGCCGAGAGTCTGAGAAGTAATTTTAGTTGGGAATAAATATCTTAAGTGATATAATGTAAATAATGAACAAGCGGGAATCATTGTTAAAAGAATTAGAGCAGCTTCCTGAATTTATTATTCAAGAAGTGCAAGATTTTGTTCATTTTTTAAAGAATAAATGGGCAGAAGAAAAAACGGAAATTTTAAAAGCATCTGAATCATCTCTTACCAAGGATTGGCTTAAAGCGGAGGAGGATACTGCTTGGGCAAATTTATAAAAGGTGATGTTGTCGTAGTTCCATTTCCTTTCTCAGATCTTAGTAAAGCTAAGCGTAGACCTGCTTTAGTTCTAGTAGATCTTAAGAGTGAAGATTTAATCCTTGTTCAAATTACAAGCCAGCATATTTTTGATGACTATGCTTTGGTTTTGGATAATAGTGATTTTACTGAAGGTTCATTAAATAAAAAAAGTAATATTAGACCAAATAGAATTTTTACTGCCGATGAGAAAATCATTCTTTACAAGATCGGCTCACTTAAAGAAACTAAAACATTTGAAGTAATTAATAAAACAATTGAAATTATCAAATCATAATACTTTAAGTTTTAAAAGTAAGTCTTTTGCTTTTATCGCTTTTTCTACTCCCAGCTTCTCTATATTTTCTAACTCTATTGCGAATCTTGTTTTACGTTTCTTATGCCATTGGCTAAAATCCTTATGCTGAGTGGCTTGCTCGATGAGTTTCAATGTATGCTCTTCAATCTTAAAATCATACTCTGCCATAAATCTAGCAGCCCGATAAATACGAGTAGGATCATCAATAAAACTATCATCATGAAAGACCCTAATAAGTCCTTGCTCTAGATCCTTGAGTCCATTAACATGATCTACTATTTCTCCGAAGGGATATTTAGCTTTGGGTGGATTGATAGATTCTAGCAGAGCATTAATAGTGAAGTCTCTGCGCTCTAGATCGTCTTGAATATTATCGATGATAGTAATTTTAGGGAAGGCAGCAGGTTCTTCGTAGATCTCAGTTCTTGTACTGGCTAGCTCGATCTTGTAACCCTTATAATCAGCATGTTCTATCTTAATAGTACCAAATTGCGTGAATTCTTCGACTATGTCGAAAGTATGGTGTTGTGGATGACTATCTTCTAGGTATCTTTCTAAACGATGAGTGAATTCTATAGCGTTAGTATTTATAACCAGGTCTATATCTTTATTTTCGTCATCCTGAGGGCGTAAGGATCCACTATCATTAGTATGGAATTCTTTATAAAGCTTATTACGCACATAGCCACCCACTATGTATATTTCGTAGCCTAGCTGGTAGGCTGCTGCACCGATGTCTTGAAGTAGGGGTTTGATGGAGGATACCATTATGCTATAGCAGTTTTAGAGTTCTCTTTCAGTTTAGCAAGGATTCTGAAAAACTCAGGAAAAGAAGTCGCAACAAACTCAGTCTGGAGGATAGTTATAGGTTTAGTGGAGTGAAGAGCTGCTATTGCGCTGGACATGGCTAAGCGGTGATCTCCATGCGAATCAATAACAGTATTAGACTCTATTGGCTCAAAAGGCTTACCAGCTCTACCTTCTATAATCATGCCATCGTCTGTTTCTTCTACTGTAACACCAAGCTTCCTCAGCATATTAATAGTAGTAGCGATACGGTTAGATTCTTTCACTTTAAGTTCAGCAGCATCTTTAATAATAGTAGTACCTTGTGCTTGAGCTGCAAGTATCGAGATCACGGGTATCTCGTCTATAAGTCTTGGGATGATGTCACCTTCTATAGTACATGCTTTAAGTTTAGAGCTGCGAATAATTATATCTGCAATTGGTTCTCTGTTAACTTCCCTATGGTTAATCAGTTCAAAACTAGCTTGCATGTTTTTTAGTACATCAAGTATGCCAGTTCGCGTTGGGTTAATACCTACGTTAATTAATTTAAGCTCAGCATCTTCTAGAATAGCTCCAGCGACTAAGAAGAAAGCCGCACTAGATATATCACCTGGGACTTCTACTCTCTGCCCTTGAAGCTTGCTTATAGACTCGTTTCCATTAATACTTACTTTTAGCCCATCGATTTTAAGATCTACCCCAAAGCCCTGCATCATACGTTCTGTATGATCACGTGATTTCTCTGGTTCTGAGACACTAGTGATACCTTCAGCATTCAGCCCAGCAAGTAAGATAGAAGATTTAACTTGGGCTGATGCAATCTTAGAGATGTAATTTATAGGTTTAAGTTTAGTAACAGGTTCTATGATTAATGGAGCTTTCTTTCCTTCTTGACTTTCTATCTTAGCGCCCATCTCACTCAGTGGGTCTATAACTCTTGCCATTGGTCTACTAGATAGTGATGCATCACCAGTGAGTTTGGTGCTGAAAGGTAATCCAGCAAAGAGTCCTGTAAGTAGCCTCATAGCAGTTCCAGAATTACCGAGATAAATTTCTTGCTTAGGCTGAACTAAGCTTGAGAATCCTTTACCATGAATTTTAAGAGTGCGCTTCGCTTCGTTGAACTCTATCTCCACACCCATTGCTTTAAATGCATTCATAGTACAAATACAATCTTCACCAGTAAGAAAATTACTCACTTCTGTTAATCCCTGCGCTATAGACCCAAAAATCACTGAACGATGAGAGATAGATTTATCACCAGGGATTTGGATCTCGGCTTGGATTTTATGGTTTAGTTTAGATATGGTTTCTTGTGACATTGTAAGGTAGAAAATTCTAGCATTATGGCGTATTTCTTGAGTATTTAAGCGATTTATTACAAATGATGACTGTGTGTTTTAAAATATTAGAAAGAGTTGATCAGAATGAATAAGAAAAAGGTTAAATTGAATAAAGAAGAACAGGAGATTGAAAATTCATTTAACGAATGGAAATCATCTCCAAATCTAAAACAGGAAGTTGCTATAGTCAAAAAAACTGTAAAAAACTATTTCAATAAAAACAATAGTAATCTTGATCCTAAGCGTGCTTCATAAATATGCTAGCGGAAGACTGACTGGGACTTAATATCTCTTCATATTAAGCTTTAACTGTTGTTTTAGCACCCACTATCTTGCCTGCTATCGCAGAAGCTGCGACTGTAGCTGGGCTTGCTAAATGTGCGCGGGAGCCAGTGCCCATGCGTCCAGGAAAGTTACGGTTAGTAGAAGAGATACATCTATTACCAGGAGCTACTACACCCATGCTCATACCGAGACAAGGACCGCAGCTAGCATGAGTCCATAGTGCACCAGCGTCTTGGAATATATCATGTAGACCTTCACGTTCAGCCTGACGCTTCACTTCTTGAGAACCTGGAGTGATGATAGTCGGAATAGAAACTTTATGACCCTTAAGGATCTCAGCAGCGATACGCAGATCAGAGATACGTGCATTAGTACAACTACCGATAAACGCTTGATCTAGTTCTAAGTCAGCAAGCTTATCTCCTACATGGAGTCCCATATATTCTAATGCTTTATCTTCTGCATCAGCAGGTACTGAACCAGTGACTGTGACTGCTTCACCAGGATTGATACCCCAAGTAACCATAGGTTCTAGTTTAGAGATATCTATATGTACTTCTGAATCGTACTTAGCATCAGGATCTGCTTTAAATGTAGACCACTTAGCTTTAAGCGCTTCAAAGTCTTGCCCAGTAAGCTGTTCGCGACCACGTAAATATTCAAAAGTAACCTCATCAGCTTCAATCATGCCGCTTGTAGCGCCAGCTTCTATAGCCATATTACAGATGGTCATACGTTCTTCCATATCGAGATCTTTAATCGCATCACCAGTGTATTCTAGTACGCAACCAGTGCCGCCTCTGAAAGTAACCTTATTAATGATTGCAAGGATTATATCCTTAGCGTAGACACCAGGTTGGCGTTTACCAGTAACATTAATGCGCATAACTTTAGGCTTCTGTAATAGCAGGCACTGAGAGAGCATTGCACCAGCATTAGCGGTAGTACCGATACCTAGTGCGAAACATGCAAACGCACCATTAGTACAAGTATGTGAATCACCGCAGCAAAGTGTCATGCCTGGCTGAACATAGCCGCGCTCAGGCGCAACGATGTGACAAATACCATTCTCACCAATATCAAAATGTCTAATCTTGTGTTTCTTTGCCCACTTGCGTAGTAGGTCTGCTTGAATCGCCGTTGCTGTGTCCTTTGCAGGTGCAACGTGATCGTTAATAGCAAGTATTTTAGTTGTATCAAAAATTCTGCCGTCAAACTCTTCATCGATCTGAATAGCACCTTGTGGAGTAGTGATCTCATGCGCGACGATGCGATCCATGAATATAAGGTAGTTATCACCAGGTAGTTTTTCTACTACATGTGCATCCCAAACTTTGTCGAATAGTGTTTTACCAGCCATAGCTAATGTATTATAGCAAATTAATAATTATAATTACCTTAAGACCATATTAGACTGTTTTGAGAGCAACAAGCCTACTTCCCCTGCACTATCATATTAATCTTAAGTATCTGAATCGCAATCTCTGAGGCTATCTTGCATGCGGAGATCTTTACTTCTAAGGGGTCAAGTATTCCAGCTGCTTCTAAGTCCATTGCTTCACCAGTCTCTAGATCTATACCCATAGTGTTAGTAGGAGAGGGCCTGAATTTATAATAAATATCATTAGGCGAGAATCCAGCGTTCTCTGTAATCTGTAAGAATATAGACTTAAGTGCTTCGGCTACTATCTCTATTCCAGCAGAGATATCTTTGTCATTATTATAGTTCTCCTTAAGCTGTTCTATATTATCGCTGATGTTCAGTTCTGCGACACCTTCGCCCATCACGTAACCTGATCTTAGAGCGGCACTGAGAGCCTTCGCTGCGTCAGTTGCAATTCTTCTACGTTCCTCTAAGACAGTCTCGGTCTCTGCAGAAATAAGGATACTCGCTTGATAAGCTTTCTTACCTTGGAAAGTAAAGCCCGAGAGTTCAGGTTTATGTTCTATGTGGGTTAGAGAGCCGCTGTAATTTTTGATTTGATCTAAGTCTGAGTAGAGGAGTTTAGTTCTAGTGGTAAGTTTAGCTCCACTAATACGCAGAAGCTGATTTAGATCGGATTGTTTAAGATGACTTAAGACGAAGATACCTTCTTTAACGAATAATTCTTCAGCTCCAGCAAGTATCGAAGAAGAGGTGAAGACCGCTCTCACACCAGCTTTCACGATCTTCTTAGCGGTTTCCATTAATGCTTGAATATTGTGTTCGTATTTTCTCACACCTTCATCAGTGCTAACAGCTTCACTAGACATAGGCTCTGGCTCTAGCGGCCCTTCGACTACTATGATGCTGGTATCTTTGAAGTTTTGTGCGTAATTGAAATGAGTTTTTTTCTTGATAAATAATCCATCTAATACAGTAGACTCTAATCCACTAGAAACTATAATAGAATCAGCTAATTGATACTGATTGTTCAGTAAGGGGTTATTAGGATTATTCTTGATGGTTCTTTGAGCTGCCTCAATAATGAGCTTGGTGATATCTTCCTGACCTCTAGCAGAAATATTAGTTATAGCCTGAAGCTTAGGGTCATTAACGCCAGATATTTTTTTGGCAGAATTAGTTAATTCTTGTATAGCCGCTTGCGTCGCGATCTCAATACCACGAGCTATTCTTGTGGGCTGGCTTCCAGAATTAATTCTTAAGAGGGCCGAAGCTAGTAAACTATCACAAAGAATTGCGGCAGTAGTAGTACCATCGCCAATACGAGTTTCTTGAGACTTAGCGGCTTCTACAGCAAGCCTAGCGGCGGGGTGATTAAGCTGAATATTAGAAAGTATTTCTACTCCATCATTAGTGCAAATAAATCCACCAAATTCATCTACTATCATCACATCCATACCCTTAGGACCGATGGTGCCTCTGACGCTGGCCACTATTGATCTGATGGCTTGAACATTATTGTTGAGAACCTCTGCGTATTTTTTGGTTTTTTCCATTTTAGATCTTTATGATATTAATTTTAACGTATTGGTCCAATGATTTTTCCTTATTTAACCGAAGCTTAACGAACAAATGCTATTCAATAACCATACTGGGCGAAGGAAGGTATTAATTATGGCAATGGACAGCGCAACATATAGAGCAGAAGTAGCACAAGCGGAATCTGCGTTAGGAACGGCAAAGAGAGATGCAGTAGCCGTGAGTTTTCAGGCTGATAACGAGAGCGATCCTGAGAAACAGAATGCTCTTCAAACTAAAGCAGAACAGTTGATGGACAAGGTAGCAAACTATTCGGCAGATCGTAGTACTGCTATTGCAGGACTGGGTGTAGCAGAAGCTACGGAACGTAAAGAAAAACTTGCTGAAGAAACTGATAAACAAAAAGCTGAAGAAGCTGCTCTTAAAAAAGAAACAGAGCCCACTAAGGCAGAAGAAAAAGAATTAGAAAACAAAGACAGCAAGAAAACAACTACTACTAAGAAAGAGCCTATGTTCATTGGTGGAGAGCTTTATGATATTAAAGATGGTCGTGAAGATCCACAAGCAATACAAGATATATTGCTTGCTAAATTAAAAGAGCAAGTAGCACCTGAAGCAAAAGATTCTCATATAGAAGAAGCTTCTAAAGACAAACCATCTGTAGCAGCTAATGTGAGTGCAGCATCTACTCCAGCAATCGCTACTACTGGTACTACAAGTGTTACGCAAGATACTCCTACTGCTACGTCACGCATTCAGGGTGCAGCAGGAAGTAGTAGCACTAGTACGTAAATAATTTTCTCGTTCTCCCTCCCTCCCAAAAATAAAAAGACCACCGAAAGGTGGTCTTTTTATTTGTATTAGAATAAAAGTCAACTTAAAGCAGTCCGATACCCGTCGCCGTCATCGCGAGGAGCGCGTAGCGCGACGTGGCGATCCACTCATAAGCGTGTATGATTAAGGCTTTAGAGTGGATTGCTTCGTCACTCACTTCGTTCGTTCCTCGCAATGACGGATTACGGGTACTGGTTTATTAAAAATCTTTTTTGCAGATTACTAAATCTTAATTTCACTCTGTTATCCTGAATCTAATTCAAAGTTAGTTTGAAGTTTCGATAGGGGATTTTTCGTTGGTTAATCAAGTAAACAATAATCGTAGTGCTAGCTATTTAAATGGTTTTAATGGCTACAATAGTCTTAAGAACGCAGGCAAATTAAATCAAGATGATAGTTCTTCTTCTGATTCGTCTGGCTCCAGAGTTGATAATGCTAAGAGCAATGTAGCTGCGCTCAAAGAGAGCATTCAAGGTTCTAGAGACCTTATGGGAGCTAATAGAGGCAATGATGTGACTCATAACTTTGATGATTTTGAGACAAGTTTTTTATAAAAAACGACTTCGTGTTTAACCTAAGCATAATGATTTTCTTTTACAACTAGTATATGTCAGACATCGGTGGACAAGCAGGTGGTTTCAATACCCCTTATACCCCAACCAGGGATACGAGAGTAGCTCAAGATCAGGCTACTATTCGTCAAGTTACTCCTAAGGTTGAAGTTCAGTCAGAGACACAGGTTCAAGCTCCAGAAGCTGAACAACAAGAAATAGTTAATGTAGTTTTACAACGTAGATTAGATGCCCAAGAAATCCATAAACGAGTAGGAGAGGATAGAGCTAAGCAAGCAGATTCTTTTACGCGTAGTGGTGAAGATACTGGTGCTGCTAGAGCTGATCATATCTCTAAGTTTGCAGGGCAAGTTTCTGATCAGACTCAAAGAGAACAGCTTAATAGACAAAGATTAGCACAGAACCTAAACAACGCCCAGCTTGGACAGAAGGCTGGTGGTGCGAAATTAAATATTGCAGATGACCAAAACTTAGCATCGCAAGTGTCACAGTCTGCTGAAGATATAGATCCAGATCGTCAAGCTAAAAAAGAACTGAATGCTAAATTAAAGAAAATTCAAGAGCGTGGTGGATCTAAAGGTAAGGATTTTGCTAGATTTGTCGAAAGTCAAGCTAATGAGAAAGGATTAGTTTCAGATAGTATTAATGAGCTAGTTAATGGCTTCTTAGAAACTTTAAGAGGTGATGGTCAAACACCTGCTGAAATGATTACCGCTGGTGATGAACCGTTGCACGCTATTAGAGATAAAGTAGATCCTCGTAACACAGAAGAGATGCAAGCAATGCGTAGTAGTCTTGCTAACTCTATCGCTACGTCTGCAGCTGAACGCGCAGAATTATTTGCTATTCGTAATTTAAATAAAAGTACAGAGAAGATCGCTCCTCCTAAACCAGAGATGGAAATTCTTAAGCTTTCTAAGCATGAACAAGCGATTAGATTTATTTCTTCAATTAATTTAGGTGCTGCAAGTACTCCTTGGGATGGCAGATTTGCCATGGCTTAGAATATATTTAAAATGCAGGGTATGATATTTATTAGGAGCTTTAATTAGCTTCTTTTTGTGTTTTATAAAATATTTATTCATGCCTGAAGAGCCTAAAAAAACAACCAAGGAACTTAAAGCTGAGCAAGAATTAGTAATGGCCAAGGCTGCTATTAAAGTTGCTGTTATGTCATTTGGTAAGGCTACAAGAGCTGAGATTCCTGAAGAGTTGCAAGAGTTTTGGAGTGGACTTTCGGTTACTGAATGGCAGGCACATCTTAAGCTTTTTGGGGCAGAGTTAAGAAAGATCAAGAAAGTAGCTGTTAAAAAAATTCTTTTCGATATTGATAATTATATAAAAGACTGTAAGAAATTAATGCCAGATTTTAAACGTTCTAAAGAAGAGTTGCTCTTGATGATTGCTATTGGGCAAATAGACCCACGCGAGTTAGTAGATACTCTATCGGGTTTGCCAACGAATAAAGAAAAACTTGACAGGCAAATCCATAAACAAATTAAAGAATTAGATTGGCAAGATGATCTAGCTCTGACTCAGCTCGATGAATTAACGAAGGAGCTTGACACGGATAGGATTAAAAAAGCCGATATAGAAAGAATAGAAAAAGAAATCCAGGCTATTGAGCATGAAATTCAATCTCGGAAATCTAAGCGTGATGAGCTTGCTATCAAGCTAGTGGAATGGAAGGCTAGGGGTAATATGGATATCGCTAGCGCTGACGGAAAGTTTAGGCTTGATGCTTAGGTTACTGCTTATCAATACCTTCATTGCCTCTCCGCTGATCATCATCTCTAGAGCTTTCTCCAAGTCGGAGAGTGGTAGCTCATGGCTTATTAAATCACTCATGTCGATTTGTTTACTTGTAAGTAAATATAAGGCTTCTTGAACATATTTAGGACTATGGTGAAAGGTGCCTACTAACTTGGTTTGAGAATAGTGCATTTGATAAGTGTCTAGTTCAATAATCGTTCCCTTAGGACAGCCACCAAAGAAATTCACTGTACCTCCAGGGCGCACTAGAGATAAGGCTTCGGTCCAAGCTTCGGGTTTACCTACTGCTTCTATAACACGATCTGCACCATATGGTAGCCCTATTGCTGTTAATTCACGACTTGTAGGATTCAAACTATTCATCACATGATCTGCACCATTAACTTGAGCTAGTGTTAATTTACTTTGGGACCTACCAATAGCAATTACTGTCGCATCGGGAACTAGTCTCTTGCAGAGCTTGATCAAGCATTGTCCGATAGCACCGAGCCCATAGATTATTACGCTGTTACCAGGATTAATTTCGGTTTTATAGAAGCCATGTAGAGAGACAGCTAGTGTCTGTAATGCTGCTGCATTCTTATAATCTAGAGAGTCAGGAATTTTATATAAATTATGTTTGGCAATATTTACGGGGATCTTTATATACTCTGCAAAGGAACCGTTTAAGAATTCTAGATTCTGGCAGAGTTCATATTCGTGTTTCTTACAGAAGAAGCATTCATAGCAAGGTGCAGTATTAGCAGCGACTACTCTCTCTCCTACTTGGAACTCAGCTAATCTGCTCTCAGCCACTGTTCCAGAGAACTCATAACCAAAAGCCGACGGGGTCTCCTTAATAATACGAGGATGCCCGCGCAGATAAGTCTTAGTATCTGTACCACCAGTCAGCGCAGCTTCTACTTTAACCAGCACTTCGCCAGCCTCTAACTTAGGTGTGGGAATTTCTTCTAGCCTAATATCATGCGGTCCATAGTAAAGGAAAGCTTTCATTCTATTAGTTTAGCAATTTCATTTTGGTCTTATGTAGTGCAGGCGTAATCATGATAATGTGTATTGCCAATAGATTCTTAAAGAAGGGAGAACCTTTTCCCCTCATAAGACGTCATTAAATAGGTTATTGTATAATTGGGACTGGGTGTTCCTTTAACATTAGATGGGAAAAAATTCACAATACTTATTAGCGTTAGCCTTGCTAGGCCTTATAAATCAGCCTTGTTTGGCGGCTAAGGAGCCGTCTCCTGGTGAAGATTTTTTTATTGAGTATTCACAAGCTGTTAAAGAAGAGAAATTAGGTAATAACCTACAGGCTGTTAAGAAATATAAGGCGGCTAATGATGTTAAAGGTAGGGATTTTGCGGCTTTGACCAAGTTAGGTCTTATGCATCTTTATTCTGATAGCTCAGGCGAGGTAAAGGACAAGAGCCTAGTATTAGCTATTGATTATTTAACTAAAGCTCAAGCCTTAAGAACTGGTGATTCTATGATAAATCTACTTCTTGGTAGAGCTTATCAAGAGCAAGGTGATACTAATAACGCTATCAAGTACCTTGTTAAAGCTAGTACTATTGAGCCTAATAATGTTTTGATTAAGTCTAGTCTTGGTAGATTATATTTCGAGCAAAAAGATTTTAAGAAAGCCATCGAGATTTTTAATAAGATAGTTTTCTCTTATCCTGATAATTTAAGTGCAAGAAGCTATCTAGGTGCTTCTTTGCAGTCTACGGATAATTATTTAGCTGCAATCGAGCAGTATAACTATGTTTTAGAGTATCAACCTAATGCTTATAGCCTGCGTAAGAATCTTGGAGATTGTTGGTTAGCCTTAAAACAATACGACAAGGCAATGGAAAGCTACGAAGGCGCTAAAAACATTGATCCTAAAGTTCCAAACATCTATGCTGATATCGCTTATGTAGCGAAGGAAGAAGGTGATCTCCCTACAGCTATCACTAATTTTCGTAAAGCCTTAGCTCTTAAGCCTGATGATAAATGGAAACGTTCTCTTGCTTACGCTTTATGGAATA
Source organism: uncultured Gammaproteobacteria bacterium (assembly GCA_964512985.1). Classification (GTDB taxonomy): domain Bacteria; phylum Cyanobacteriota; class Vampirovibrionia; order LMEP-6097; family LMEP-6097; genus CAYPGT01. The sequence goes on from CAZELI010000003.1 coordinate 39,590, forward strand.
ATAAACAGATTCCAGAAGCAATAGTTGCTTTTAATGAAATACAAGAATATAGTGTTTCAGCTTACTTATATCAAGAACAAGGAGATGCTAGTAATGCTACAGCTAGTTACCAGAAAGCTATAGAAGCTAATCCTAAAGATACTAAGAGTAGATTTAACTTAGCGCATCTTTATTATGAGAATAGAGAGTTTGATAAAGCTAAAGCTGAATATGAGAAGCTCTTAGAGCAAAAGCCCAATGACATAGAAGTAATCTTCTTGCTTGCAGTTCTAGAGCAAGAGAGAGGCAATATTAATGTAGCGATGAAGTACTACGATAGTCTGCTCACTGATTATTTAGCAACTGATAAAGGTAAAGTATTAGATGATAGCGATAAACTAATTAAGAACAATATCTATTACAATCTAGGATTGGCTTATAAGACTAACCAAGATTATCAGAAAGCAGAAGCGAATTTTGAAGAATTGCTCAAGAAAGAAACTAAATCTGATAAGTTTGAGAAGACTAGAGATGTTTACAAGGAACTCAGCTTTATCAAGATTGCTCTTGGTAAAGATATTGAAGCAGAGAAGCTTATTAACAGCTGGCTTAAGGCTGACCCTACTAATGTGGAAGCAAGAAATTTATATGCTGATTTCTTAGTACATGTGTCTAAAGAGCGCAAAGCAATAGAGCAACTTAGGCTCGCTTCGGTATTAGATCAAACCGTGAAAACAAGATTAAAGCTTGCTAATTTATTACACTCGCAGAATAATTTATATGAAGCGTTAGCTGAATACCAATCAGTCTTGCAGATTGAGCCAGAGAACCTTAATGCGCTTTTAGGAGCAGCTAATAATTTTAAGACCCTGGGCTTTAAGGATGAAGCAGTGAATATTTATAAATCTGCAGCACAGAAACATCCTGATGATGTTTTGGCTAATTTTAATTATGGTTTATTAATGCAAGAAGCTAATAATTTAGATGTGGCTAAAGCGCACTATGAGAAGGTTCTAGCAAAGAATCCTAATTTCTTGCAGACTTATTATGTATTAGGTTTAGTTTACTGGGATCAAGGACAAAAAGACAAGGCTAATGAACTTTGGAATAAATTCTTAACCCAATCATCTGATGAAGCTCTTAAAACAGAAATCCGCAGAATCTTAGGTGCCACTAATGATGGCACCGATCCCAAGCCAGTGAAGATTGATCTAGTGACACCTAAATCTGTTGATCAGCTTACTATTCATAAGGAATACGCTGGACAAGAGAAAACGTGAGTATCGAACAATTAATGAGCGGCGTAATGGAGCTTAAACCTGGTGGGGTGAAGGCTCTGGAGGAGCTTCTTAAGGAAGCTGCTAAAGACAAACGTCAATTAAGAATTAAGCTTGGTATAGATCCTACTAGTAGTGATTTACATTTGGGGCATATGGTTTGTATTCAGAAGCTTAAACAATTCCAAGAAGCTGGGCATCTGCCAGTATTGCTTATAGGTGGCTATACAGCACAGATAGGTGATCCTTCGGGGCGTAATGAAATGCGTCCACCTCTTAGTGCTGCTGATGTACAGAAATATGCACAAACCTATCTAGAGCAGGTTGCTAGAGTTTTAGATCTAAGTAAAGTAGAAGTAGTAAATAATGCTGATTGGTTTAATAAGTTTACTATGGCTGATATGGTGAAGCTTGCTTCCAATATGACAGTAAATCAATTGATCGCGAAAGACGCTTTTGGTAAGCGTTTGGACGATGGGCAGCCGCTTTATACTCATGAGATATTTTATCCATTAATGCAGGGCTACGATAGTGTTGAGATTAAGGCAGATATAGAGCTTGGCGGTACAGATCAAATCTTTAATCTAATGAGCGGACGTGATTTACAGAAAGCTTACGGACAGAAACCGCAGCTCTGTATGACGATGCCGTTACTGATAGGTTTAGATGGCACTAAGAAGATGTCTAAAACTTCACAGAACTATATTGCTCTTAATGACACTGCTCAAGAGATGTTTGGTAAGACTATGAGTATTCCTGATGAACTGATTCTGGATTATTTCACTCTTGCTGCACGTGCTACTCCGGCGGAACTTCAACAAATTAAATCCCGATTAGCATCAGGAGAGAATCCTCGTAATATTAAAGATGAACTTGCACAGAAGATAGTCACCATCTATTATTCGGGCGCTGAAGCTAGTGTGGCTTCAGAGAACTTCACTAAACAGTTCAAACAAAAAGAAATCCCTGATGATATCCCGGATTATAAACTTAACGGTGGTAGTAAACAACTTGCTGATGTTTTAGTAGCTGCTGGGCTCTGTGAAACTAAGGGTGAAGCTAAGCGTTTAATACAAGGTGGCGGTGTGAAACTGAATGGGGAGAAGCTCTCAGACCCGCTTCAAGAGTTGATTATAAATGAACCTAAGGTTTTGCAAGCTGGTAAGAGGAAGTTTGTTAGGTTAGTTGGGTAAACTTATATTTCTACTTCTCGTCGGATGTCATTTACTACTTTACTTCGCATCTTATGAGTGCTTTCTAAACCTCTTATTAAAGACATCTCACGGCTTAAAATTTGTTTCCTTCTTCCTTCCATTGTCTGGTCTGCTTGTGTTGCAATACCTTTGCCGCAAGTTTCTGGCATTCGACCTTTGTCCACCAAGGCTTTTCGTAAGGCAGACTCTTTAGCAAAACCAAACATATCTCCATATAAATCGAGCCATAAATTTAAGGTTCTTTTACCAAGATTATCCGGGAAAGTCCACGCTGGCGCTACTCTTAATTTATATATTGCATTGGATAGCTCCTTTAAATCATCCTCAGATAAAACTTCTGACTTCTTGAGCATATTTAAGAAATCACTTTCATTTATTTGTGCAGTCTTTTTCTTGTTGCTACTTAGTTGTCTTAATGCTTCCCTTGCTTCCTCGGTAAAAAGAGCTATTTCATCCCGTTGTGGCCATCTATGAACTCTTTTCATAAGAGCTTTGAGGTCTGCTACAGCTTTTGTAACATGCGCAGGAACTCCTCTTGAAACGATAGCGGTAGACGTAACTTTCATATGGGGGATCTTATCATAGGTTAGATAATAAAATCAAGTGGATTTACAATAGATTACATAACCATCTATTAATCTATTCTGGTATAATTATAATGTAACGTAAAGTTACAAACTGTAACAAATTGTAATAGTTAGTAAAATCATGACTGCACAGAAAAGAATTAATTTAAGTTTTAATGAAGATGAGTTTAATCTGATTCAAAAGATCGCTGTGAATACTAATCGTAAGGTAGCTAATCTAGTAAAAACTTGGACATTAGAGAAACTATCTAAGACTAAAGATTTTCAATACGATGAAGAAGAAAGAGAAATCTTAGCTAATACTCAATTAACTACTAGATTAAAAAGTGCAGCTAAGAGAGCTAAGTCTGGACAAGCTATTAAGAAATCGAAATATGTAAATTAACAATCTTTCTTTGCGCAAAACTGTATAAAATAGGGTGCTTTGCGCAAAGATAGCTGTATGAACAATCTTTGCGCAAAACTATGTAAAATAAGGTGTAATGCGCAAACTCAATCATTGCAAGATAGTGGTTATTTTCATCAATATCTAGATTTGGAAGGGATTTTTAGCTAAACTTTTATAAATTATTGAGATAGAATACTAATAAGCGAAAATAACTAGGTGATATTAGATGCATGAATTGATTGATTTTTTTGCAAAACTTTTGGATACCTCAGGTTTTCCATCGAGGTGGAATTGTGGAACAGGATGGACTCTGTTTCTAGGGTGGACTCATATTTTATCGGATATAGCAATCTGGTTAGCTTATTTTTGTATACCAGCTATGCTGTTTTACTTTTCGGCCAAAAAGAAACAAGACATACTGTCCAAAAAAATATTCGTATTGTTTGGTGCTTTTATATTTTGTTGTGGAACTATTCATTTGGTAGAAGCAAGTATTTTTTGGCATCCATGGTATCGACTATCGGCTTTGATTAAGTTTATTACTGCAATCATATCGATATGGACCGCTATAGAACTCGCTAAAGCAATTCCTGTATTTCTTGATTTAAAAAGCCCAATGGAGTTACAAAAGTTATTAGATGAGCATACTCGTGATTTAGAGCGTTCTAATTCTGATCTGGCGCAGTTTGCTTATATAGCGTCTCATGATTTACAAGAGCCTTTACGTACTGTTGAGAACTTTATCCATCTACTGGATCAGCATTTAGAGAAGCTGAATCTCAGTGATCCCAAGGTCAAAAAATATAACTATTTTATTACTGATGCTACTGCAAGAATGAGACAACTGATTGAAGATATACTTGCGTTTTCCAAGGTGGGTAAAAACAATGTTACGGAGCTTATTGATTTAAATGAGCTTGTTGATGAAATATTGCATAGTATCAAATTTCAAATTGCAGAATTAAACGCCAAGGTAAGCTATGGAAATTTACCTAAGATGACTATGAATCCTGTTGAGATGAAGCAATTATTTCAGAACCTTATCAGCAATGCATTAAAGTTTGTTGATAAAGGCAGGACTCCTCAAATTAGCATTAACGCTGAGCTTCAGGGTAATTCTTGTTGGCTATTTTCTGTGAAAGATAATGGTATTGGCATAGATAGTAAATACGTTGATAAGATTTTTGCTATTTTTCAAAGATTACATTCTGCTGTTGAATACAAGGGTACAGGTATAGGGCTGTCTATCTGTAAAAAAGTAGTTGAGCATTATGGTGGTGAAATTTGGGTCGAGTCTAAACTGGGAGAAGGTAGTACTTTTTATTTTACGCTAAAAGATAGAGTTCAATCGAATCTCTAATATGCTAAAATGCTAGTACCGAATATTAAAATGAAGATGCAGCCAATAGAAATTTTGATGGTAGAGGACAGTCCTGCAGATGTCGAGCTTGCTAAAGAGGCTTTTGAAGAGGGTAAGATACTCAATAATTTTCACTTTGTAACTGATGGCGAGAAAGCTCTAGACTACGTATATTGTAGAAATGCTTATTCGGATGCAGTGCGTCCCGACATCATAATTTTGGATATTAATCTCCCCAAAGTCAATGGCTTAGATGTTTTGAAGGAAATTAAAACTAATGCAGAGCTTAAAGATATACCTGTTGTCATGTTAACTACTTCTGGTAATGAGGACGATATTAATATGAGCTATAGAAACTACGCAAATTCTTATATCAAAAAACCTATCGGATTGAATAAGTTCATTCATGCTTTAGCAGTGTTTGAAGAGTTTTGGTTTCAGATTGTGAAGTTACCTAGGAAATAATATGAAAGTCTTATTGATAGAAGACAATGAGGCAGACGCTTATATTATTGAAGAAGCTATCGCTGAAGCTGCTAGTGATGATATTTGGGGTGAGATGAAGTTTAAATCAGTTTGGGCAGATAGCCTAGAACAAGCTTACCTAAAAGTAAACGAAGAGAAATTTGACTTGTTGATTTTAGATTTGAATCTAAGAGATTCTGTGCATAGTGGTTTAGAAACTTTGAGTGAGGTCTTAGAGAAAGGGTTAAATATACCTATAGTTGTAATGACAGGGGATACTAATGCTCAGCTTTGGTCAGATGCTCTGAGAATGGGTGCTCAGGATTATATTATTAAAGGTTTAATTGATCCTATTAATTTGGTTAGAACCTTAAGTCATGCTCTTGAAAGATTTGCTCTCATAAAACAAATTGAAGCTAATGCAGAAAGGTTGGAAGAAAGTAATAAAGAACTAGAAAGCTTTGCATATGTTGCATCTCATGATTTACGAGAACCGTTACGTAAGATTTCGGCTTTTGGAGATAGACTTGTAGAAAGTTCGTATAATCAGCTTGGAGAGCAGGGTAGAGATTATATAGATCGCATGCAAAGTGCAACCGAGAGAATGGCATATCTATTAGATGATTTATTAGATTTTTCTCGTCTATCTCGAAAAAATTTAAAACTAGAGAAAATTCCATTAAATAAGCTTCTTAACGTTGCACTTTGTGATTTAGAAATCAGTATCAAAAAATCTCAGGCTAATATTAATCTTAGTCAGCCGTTTTCTGTAAGCTTAGCTAAGAATGGTGTTTTAAGTTCAAGCCTTGAAAATGATTTAGCTAAGTTGGGTGAGGTTTATGGAGATGAAACGCAGTTGCTCAGAGCCTTAGAGAACCTTATTTCTAACTCCATCAAATATCATAAGCCTAATCAAGCTCCCACTATAACTGTTTCTGTAATTAGACATCAAGATTCTTGTGAGATCAGTATTGAAGATCAAGGTATTGGTTTTGAAATGGAATACAAAGATAAAATTTTTGAGCAGTTTGAAAGATTACACGGTAAATCTGAATATGAGGGTAGTGGCATGGGATTGTCTATAGTTAAAAAAATTATTGAAAAACATGATGGCTCAATCGATGTAGCAAGCGAAGTTAACGTAGGAAGTAAATTTACTATTAAACTTCCAGTATTCGGGCGGCAAGTACATTCAAGTCTTCAACCATCTCACTAAAACGTAAGCTTTTCACAATATAGGAGTCAGCACCTGTTTCATAAGCCAATTCCATATCATTAGATGATTTAGATGAAGTTAAAACCACTGTTACGATGTTCTTAAATTTATCATTGTGCTTTATTTCTTTCAATAATTGGTGCCCATTAACCTTAGGCATATTCAAATCGAGCAAAATTAAATCAGGAAGCTTTGACGCATCTCGTTGGTAAGTATTGTTTAAATATTCCCTGGCTTCAGCACCGTCTTGTACCCAATCTAAATCAAAATGCTTAAACGATTTCTCTAAGGCTTCTGAAGTAAGTAAATGATCATCAGCATCATCTTCAACTAAAAGAATTTTGAGGTTTTGTTTAGACGAAGGTTTTTGGATTTGCCGTGACAATGTCTCCAATATTCTTGCGTTCATTCTATAATTTAGGGCTTCTTCTTGCACCTTGCCCATTAGAGTAAATTCATCCATATTCTATTAATCTCTTTGATATATTTTAACATTTTTAATTCCTTGCTGGTATATTGTTATGAATCGGGGAAATTACTATGACTATTAACCCATCAATCCAATCCTTGGTCGAATCTTTAGATGCTAATCTACAATTCGTCTCTGAGTTATTACAGGCAAGTATTCGTTTATTTATTAAACAAGAAGATACTATTATTATCCATAATTACTTCCATCCTAATCAAGATTCGCTTTATTTAGGAGCGAGAAATTTAGAATTGGGACGCGGGGAAAAGTTTCAGCGCTATAAAGATATCTCAGTAGATAAGGCATTTAAACTTAATACAAAAATCGTTGGTCAATATGGACTGGTTATTAATAATCGACGTATACAAGAGTTTGCTTATCCAATTACGCTTGGTAATAATGATGTAGTAGCGGTGATTGCAGTAGAACGTGACATCTATGTTACTCGCAATATTTTAGGTCAACACTGGGATCTAATGGCTGATAATTTAGTTCAATCCCTAAAAGAAAAAATTCTAGATGCTACTAAGTTTCCGCATATAGCGTTTGGTGAAGGGGCTATTATAATTAAATCACCTGGTACTATTTTCTTTGCAAACCCTCTTGCTGTGAATCTTTTAGCGGAATTAGCGGAGCGTGGCTCTCAGCTAGAAGGCAGGACTCTTGATGATATATTTGCTAGTTTTCCACGTAAGTATAAAGGTAAAGATGAGGGTCTCTCTATTGATGCTATTGAGGAGATAAGTTTAAGACAAAGAACCATTGCTTTAAGACATGTAAGGTTAAGCGGTGAGATGTCAGTAGTATTGATCAAGGATAATTCAGAGATCAAGATTAAAGAAACTTTGCTTAAAGAAATTCACCATAGGGTGAAGAATAATTTACAGACTATTGCTTCCTTGTTACGTATGCAGAAGCGTCGTAATCCTGAACTGACAGAGGCTTTTGATGAGGCGATTAACCGTACCGAAAGTATTTCCATAGTTCATGAGCATCTTTCTCGCTCTAACGATATAGAGTCTATAGATTTTGGTTTCTTGGTACAAAAAATCCTTAAGGGTTTGATGGCTTCTTTCGGTGCAGAAGATATAGTCGTGAATTATGATTGCCCGCAGAAAGTCCTAATAGTTAGCGAAGATGCAACCAATCTAGCATTGGTTTTAAACGAAATCCTTTCTAATACTCTAGAACATACTATGGGTAAGCTTTCTAAGATAGAGATTCAATTACATGCCGATGAAAGTAACTTAACTATGGTGGTTGAAGATGATGGAGGAGGTTTTAAAGATGGCTTTGATTATAAGCAGAGTAAGGGGCTTGGTTGGGAGATAGTAAGAACCATTACTGAAGAGAGTTTGAAGGGTAAGCTTAGGGTTGAGAATGTGGAGAGAAGCGATAAACGTGGACTCAGAGTGAGTTTGAAAATACCAGTGCATCCGTGATATAATTCATAATATGAACGCCATTGACACTGAATTAGATTTAATTAGAGTCGTCATTGCTGATGATGAACCTTTAATTCGTATGGATCTTAAGGAGTTATTGGAAGAAGCTTCCACTTATAAGGTGGTTGCTGAAGCTAAGGATGGCGATGAAGCTGTTCAAGCTATTAATGAACATAGACCCGATATAGTGTTTATGGATATTCGTATGCCGAACAAGGATGGTATACAGGCAGCGAAAGAAGTCCAAGAAAAACTCAAGATTCGAGTTCCTATTATTATGCTTACAGCATACAGTCAGCCAGAGCTTTACGAAGAAGCGTCGAAGGCAGGAGTCTTCGCTTATCTCACTAAACCTCTACGTAAGCCAGATCTAGCACCAGCTATAGAAGTAGCTTTAGCGCGTTCTCTAGAGATGCAAGAATTACGTGGTGAAATAGATCAATTAACTAATAAACTTGAAACTCGTAAGCTGGTAGAGAAAGCTAAGGGTGTATTGATGAAGAAGTTCGGACTTGATGAAACCACCGCCTACAGACGTATCCAAAAAGCCGCCATGGACCAAAGATCTGATCTTAAGTCAATATCACAGACTATTTTAAATAATGCTGGGGTGAGTTAGACTGGATCTGTTTACTGCGGGTGTCCGATTACTAATAAACCTGATTGTATTAAAGCCTTAAGAAGTTCAAAACCCTTTAATTGTTCAAATTCTGGAGTACTTTCAAAGATTTGATTAGTGCTTAATATTCTATTGATTTCTTTTTTGAGATCTGTTTTACTTTTCTTCCACGCTTCATATATGACTCCATATTTATAATAGACAGGTAGAACATTGTGCTTTAAACCAGGTGACTTCTTGGAAATTTTCAAAGGGTGACTTTGGGGGAACAACCTGTTAGGTTCATTTAGTTGATAATTTGATAAAATTATATTTGATCTTCTGGCTCCACCTTGGCGTTGAGACTTTATTTGGATAGGACAAATTATTTTTTTATCATCAATTAATTTGCATATTAAGACATCTGTTTTTAACGAATCGTCACTCAGATTTTCTCCTGTTTTAACCTTTTGATTAATCATGTCGCCAGGATTTTGTGAAATCTTTTTACCTACAGAATTATTTTCTTCTGGCTTCTTTGCACAAGATCGGAAACTTGTTATTGCCCCACCTTCTTTCATCTCATTTAATGCTATTTTAATTCGATGCTCATTATAATTGCCAAGAGAAAATCTTTCTAGATCACACACTCCGCGTGTAAGTAGCTGTTCATGAAAAGCTGCATCAATAGGATCTTCTCTACCAGCCAAATTTAACCAGGAATCCATAAAAACTTGTTTCCCATGGAATGATGCAGGTAGAGAGATAGTAGATGATGGAGGACCTCCCTGCCCAAAGGTTAGTTTTGAAGCTAGATCAAATATATCGGAAGAGCCATCTATCATCTTAATTAAGATAACACAATAAATGGGAAATGTCAATTAATGCATGCATAAATTAAATTTGACCTGAAATCAATATCACAGACTATTTTAAATAATGCTGGGGTGAGTTAAGTTTACACTTCTTCTGTGTCACTTGGCGCAGCCCAGAAATAAATTCTAGCTACCGCATAAAGACTTAACGCTACTGCTAGTGGTAGTATGGCTAGTAAGTCTTCATTTCTGTTTATAATTTCTATTAATTCTTGCATCTATTTTTACTCCTATTTCTCTTGCTCTTAATATGCATTGTACACCTGCTATGCAAGCTAGAAAAGATATTAACGCTCTTATTGATAATAAGGTGAAAAAGCTGTGATTCATAACTAAGATGTTAAATAAGATGCTGCAAATTGGTGTAGCTAATACAAAACCTAAATATTTAAGGAAATCAATATTAAACTTATATTGAATGTAAGATTTCATATTCTTGATTATGCAAATTTTTTGATGAAAATGAAAGGGGTCAAAAGTCCCCTGATGTGTTTTACTAGAACCCATTATCTATAAGGGTTTTAGGCTAATGGTTAAGAAAGCTGAGTCGAAAAGTTTTACTCAAGGGGGTCAATAAACCTCTGGAGGTTAAGGAATGTAAAAAATATTACCAACTTCCACCAGCGCCGCCGCCGCCGCTCATGCCACCACCGAAACCACCGAAGCCACCACCAAAACCTCCAGATCGATGATGACCTCCAAAACTGCTTCCTAAGATTAGTGGTAGTGCTATGTCACTAGCATCTAGTCCTCGATTGTATCTTCTGCTTCTGCTAGGTCCAAGGGTGAGTGAAGAGCTATTGCGTCCCAATAATTCAGTACCACTTATAAACACTACTATAAAAAATAATATTAGTATAAGCGGCAGAATTGGAGAGGAATCTTCTCGTGCCTTCTTGATATTAGGATCAAAAGCACTGATCATCACGCTTGTAGCTTGGTCTAAACCTTGATAATAAGATCCTGCTTTGAAATTAGGTTTGATAATGTTTTCTATAATTTGTTTGCAGCTTGCATCAGGAAGATAGGCTTCACTACCATAACCAGTGCCTATATAAATTACTCTGGGACTTACAGGCTTGATCAAAAGCAAAACACCCATATCGCTTTTCTTTTCACCTATACCCCATTTATTAAAAACTCTAGTGACATATTCATTAGGGTCTAGATCTAATAAATCATCAACGATTAAAACAGAGATTTGAATTCCTTTAGTATTGGCAAAGCTAGCTAATTTATTTTCTAATGCTAAAGTTTCGTCGGGTCTAAGGAAGTTTGGAAAACTAGTAGATAGGTTATTTACCAGCTTACTTGGTTTAGCTGGAAGCCTTTCAGTGATTGGTTTAGTGATAGCATATGTAATATTACTAAAGAATAATAATCCTAATAATATAGTAGTTAAATATTTATTCAAAGCTTATATTATCCTTTAATTCGTTTCTATCTAAATGATGATAAGGGAAATATTGTTTTAAAGAATCCCCAGCTTTGCTAATTCCTTCAATTAAACCTTGCACGAATTCACCATGCTTGAAATGCTCTATAGTAGTATCTTTAATATTCTTCCAAAACTCATCGCCGACTACGGCATGTATTCCACTATCGCCTACGACTGCAAACTTATGATCAGCTACAGCTAGATAGAACAAAATTCCGTTATGCACCTCAGTCTTATGCATTTTTAGTTTAGTGAATATAGCCTGCGCCCTAGTTACAGGATCTAATTTAGTATGAGCTTCAAGATGTACTCGTATCTCTCCAGAAGTATTGAGTTCAGCAGCTTTAATAGCCTCTATGATTCTCTCCTGGTCTTGCTTGGAGAAGAACTGTTTTATGTTTTTATTTATGTCCTTAGGCATTAGAACTTCACTTGAGGAGCCTGTTTCGCTACTTGCTCGGATTCGAAATAAGGCTTAGTCTTAAAGCCAAACATTCCTGCCATTAAGTTAGTGGGGAATTTTTGTATGTAGATATTGTAATCTTGAGCAGTTTCATTAAACATGCGTCTCTCATTAGCGATGCGATTCTCTGTGCCTTCGAGTTGTGCTTGTAAATTAAGAAAGTTCTCGTTAGCTTTAAGTTCAGGATATTGTTCTGCTACTACCATTAGACGAGATAGTCCAGAACCTAACTGTTGTTGGGCAGCATTGAACTCTTGTAGTTTCTCAGGTGTAAGCTCATCAGCTTTAAGCTGCAGAGAACCTACTCTAGATCTAGCTTCGGTAACAGCTTGCAAAGTTTCTTGTTCATGCTTGGCGTAACCAGATACAGTAGCTACTAAGTTAGGTATCAGATCTAATCTGCGTTGATAAACATTCTCAACTTGCCCCCATTGGCTAGTGACATTTTCTTTCTTAGAAATAATAGTATTGTATGATCCCATTAAATATATAAAAAGGATCAGAATGATAGCTAAAGGAATAGTGTATTTAGGTAGTCTGTTTAAAATGTCCATGTGCTAATTATAGCAAGGTAATCAGGCTTATCTATCAAGCAACGCAGGCTCTTTACCAACATTCCACATCTCTCCAGCATATATAAGAGATTTGAGGTCGCCTTTACCTTTCTTCTGGATAGCTTGTTCTTCTTGTGCGACGAGCAGCTCACCGTAACTTGGTCTGCTAACTGATCTGATGACACCCATTGCTGTTGGCATAGATGGATCTTCGATTCCTAGGTGACCAATTAGATAAGCTAGAGTTTCATCATCTACAGTAGGATCATGCATCATGAATTTAGAAGTATCACCAGTGTTCTCGGCGATTTTCAATTTAGGGTGACCACCTGTCTCCAGTAAAATACCTTTAGTATCTCTGTCAAACAGTAATGGCTGACCAGGTTCTATGTAGATATTCTCTACGTCTTTAGTTTCTTTATTAAGATACTTAGCAAAAGCACCATCATTAAAAATATTACAATTCTGGAATATTTCTACAAACGCTGTACCCTTGTGAGCAGCAGCAGCAAGTAAAGTGGCTTGTAAATGTTTAGGATTGTGTGCTGCGGTTCTTGCGATGAAAGTTGCGCCTGCAGCTATCGCTAAACTCACAGGATTCATTGGTCTGTCGATAGAGCCCATTACTGAAGTCTTAGTTATCTTCCCTTGTTCAGAAGTAGGCGAGTATTGTCCTTTAGTTAATCCATAGATTCTATTGTTAAACAGTAGAATTTTTACATCTACATTACGACGAATAGCATGCATGGTGTGGTTACCACCAATACTTAAACCATCACCGTCACCAGTTACTACCCAGACAGAAAGTTTAGGATTAGACATCTTCACTCCAGAAGCCACTGTTAATGCTCTTCCGTGGATAGTGTGGAATCCGTAAGTTGCCATATAGTATGGGAATCTGCTTGAACAGCCTATTCCAGAGATAAAGGCGAACTGTTCTTTAGGAATGCCTAATGTAGGCAATACTGTTTGCACAGAAGAGAGTATTGAATAGTCGCCGCAACCTGGGCACCATTTAACGTCACCTTCGGCAACGAAGTCTTTCTTCTGTAAAGTTGATGGATCTGTAGCTGTCATTGTCATAATTATTACCTCTTCCCGCTCATGATATCTTCTGCCACTCTAATCAGATCACTGATATTGAATGGTTTAGTATTCACTTGATTAAATGGTTTAGTGTCTATTAGATACTTAGCTCTAATAATCATATTAAGCTGACCTAAGTTTAATTCAGGTAGCATTACATGCTTATATTTTCTGAGTACTGATTCTAGATCATTAGGAAGTGGATTCAAGTGTCTTAAATGAACTTGAGCTACTTTATGTCCGCGTGATAGAAGCTCTTCTACTGCTGATCTCACCGCACCATAGCTGCTACCCCAGCCTAGTATAACTAAGTCACCTTGCTCTTCTCCGTAAACTTTAGTTGGTGGATAATGCTTAGCAATATTGGCAACTTTTTGAGAACGGATTCTAGTCATCTCTTCATGTGCTTCAGCACTAAGATTAACCTTACCAGTGATGTTTTCTTTCTCTAGTCCGCCCAGCGTATGCTCGCAACCAGGAGTACCAGGTATCGCCCAAGGTCTTACTAGATCTTCATTACGATTGTAAGGTTTATAAGTGTTAGCATCAGTGTGGTATTTCACATTGATCTTAGGAAGATTCTCGATTTCTGGTAATAGCCATGGCTCAGATCCAATTCCTATCTGCGTTTCACTAAGTAAGCAGACTGGAGTCATATGCTCTACTGCAATACGACAAGCTTCGATAGCTGCATCAAAGCAATCTGAAGGTGAAGCTGCCGCTACTATTGGCATCGGGCTTTCACCGTTTCTACCAAACATTACTTGAAGTAAGTCAGTTTGTTCTGTCTTAGTCGGTAAGCCAGTACTAGGTCCACCTCTCATTACATTCACGATCACTATAGGTAACTCTGTCATTACTGCAAGATTCATGAACTCTGACTTCAGTGCTATGCCAGGACCAGAAGTAGTAGTAAGCGCTAGACTTCCTGCGAAAGCCGCTCCTACAGCAGATCCTATACCTGCTATCTCGTCTTCTGCTTGAAAAGTACGCACGCCATAATTCTTGAATTTAGCTAATTCTTGAAGTATGTCTGTAGCTGGAGTGATTGGATATGATCCTAAGAACAATGGTAAATCAGCAAGCTTACTTGCGGTAATGAAACCAAGAGAGATAGCTTCGTTACCTACAATGTTTCTATAATTACCAGGTTTGATATTTGCTCTAGGCACTTCATAAGTACCTTGGAACATTTCGCAAGTGTCCGCAAAATTATAACCAGCTTGAAGTACATCTATATTCGCCTTAAGGATTTCTGGTTTCTTACCGAATTTAGATTCAAGCCATTTAATAGTAGGTTCAAGAGATCTATTGTAAATAAAATACATTAAACCAAGCGCAAACATGTTCTTAGAGCGCTCTTTATCCTTACCAAGTATAGGAGCGTCTTTCAAAGCTTCAAGAGTCATCTTGGTGATAGGCACTTCGTAAACTCTATATTTGGTTTTGAGAGGACTAAGAATATCCGCATCTTCTGCATAACCTGCTTTCTTAAAATTAACAGGATGAAAACTATCTTCGTTAACTATTAAAATGCCGTTCTGTTTTAAATCTCTAATATTAGTTTTCAGAGCAGCAGGGTTCATAGCTACTAATACATCTAGTTCATCACCCGCAGTAAAAATATCATTAGAAGCAAATCTAATCTGAAATCCAGAAACTCCAGCGAGTGTTCCTATAGGGGCGCGGATCTCAGCAGGGAAACTAGGGTAAGTTGCGATGTCATTACCCACTAGCGCGCTAGTAGTAGTGAACTGTGTTCCAGTTAATTGCATACCGTCACCGCTATCGCCGCAGAAGCGGATAGTTACGGAACTTAGTTTTTCTTTAGTTGGTGTGGCCATTTGATATTCCTATTTACTAATTATATTTCGTTAGTTACTCGACTAGACTTATCAAAGATTAGTTCTAGCTTAATATTTAATCCCCGATACGCTTTTTTAATCTCTCAATAATTATGACTAGTAAAAATCATGCGGTTATCTTAATTACGATCGACTCAGTTAGAATATTGTATGCACTAAGAGGAAAGTCAGGTGAGAATCCTGCGCTGTCCCGCAGCCGTAAAGTCGGAATGCTCTTTTTGCAACATAGCTATTTAGCGATGGACTAAAGGTGGCTTAATGCAATATGCTCATGGTCTTTTAAACCTGTACTTTACAGGTTCTTGGCAATCTACTTTGCCGAAGATTTCTATTCAGAAACCCTCGGAGCTTTTTACTAAAGAAGAAATTGCTGAATATGAAATAGATATCAGTGAGAACTCAAGAGACTTCTCTAGTAACTTACTTAATCAGAATACGGATTTTGAAACTCTTACTAGTAGCCTTAGATCTTCGAGCGTTGCTTTATGGGACTCTATCTTCTCAAGTATTGGAGCTACTCTAAGCCAACAATTACCATTCACGGTTAAAGCTTTGACCAGCATTGCTGCTTTAGGAGGTTCTTTAGCAGCAGACAAAATTAAAATTCCTTTCTTATCTTCTGAGTTTTCATTCTTTAAGTTAGGTGGCAGGCTTATAAGATCTCCTCTACATTTCTTTGATTCTTTCTTTTCGGTTTTAGGAGAGGATTTGTCTTCTAGTCCTTTAGCGGGTTTAGCAGCATTGGGAGCAAGTGCTGGTGCTTTAGTGAAGAATCTAGCTTTCAAAGATAGCGCTAATTTCAAAATTAACTTTGAAACTATTAATGGAACTCTAAGTAGATCTGTGATTCATCATGTGCATTCATTATTGAGTAGTACTGCAACGCATTTCTTTAAAGCTAGTCCTATATTAGCTTTGATGACAGCGCTGGGGTCTACTGCTACAGTACTTTCCTTGCCTAAACATATTCGCTCAAGGCAAGTCTCATGGAATTTATTTGATGGAGTTCTTGGTCAGGGTCTAGTGCATTTCATAGATGCGATCTATTCATCTCTAGGGCAAAAGATATCTAATCTAATGCCTGCGGTAATGAGCCTGCCGTCAAGTATTGCGCTAGTGCTTGCTTGTAAAAACCTACACCAAATCTCCAATCCGCAAATACTTCAATTACTAAAAGAGAAAATCCCCTTCCCGCAGTTGGATGGTAAATTAATCAGGTCTATGCTGCATGTACCAGAAACTATCTTCTTTAATTTAGGAGATAAGCTTGCAGATTCTAGTTGGGGGCAATTCCTCTTAGGTTCAATGAGCGTCTATGATTTAATTCAACCAAACCAAAAATTAGAACTCAATACGGTTAAAGGTTTAAGTGATAGACTACCAGTAGATTTAATCCAAGCAGCTTTAACGAAACTTGCTTCTAAACTTAGTACTAAAATTCCAGTCTTGCCTCTTATGATTCTGGGACCGTCTCTTTCTCATATAATTAGTTCTAACTTGAAACCATTAAGTACTAAATATACTGAGAGTCATGGACTAATTGCTAAGCAGTTACTTATTTTCTGGGAAACTTTACTGTCATCATCAGCAAATCAATTAGTCAGAAAAGTCCTTCCTCTTAAAAATCAAAAATATTCTGGCTCGGTGTTAGCTGACGGTCGCTGGATAGATAGTAAAGGACGGATTCTACCTTCGATGGTGATTGGGAAGCAGTTTTAATGATAGATGATCTATCGCTAAGTTTTTGTTCTATGTATACTATTAGCTAGTGAGCCCTGCTAGCAAACCACGATTAATTATTACAGGCGGTACTGGCTATCTTGCTAGTCATTTACTAGTTTCTTTAGTAGATAAATATCAAGTGACATTAATAGATAGAACTATTAAACGTGAGCGTGTTAGTGATAGTAATGTAACTTTAATAGAAAGTGAGTTGGCGAGTGTTAGTGATGAAATACTAAATGACACTAATGTTTTAATTCATTCTGCTTATACTAATAATTTAACTGAAGAGAAGCTTTTCTTAGAACGTGCTTGTAGATTAAATCCTAAGCTTTACCTGGTTTATTTTTCTAGTGCTGCTGTTTATGGAGAGTTAACTGATGATCTAGAAGCGTTTACTATTGAGTCTGATACTCTACCGATTAATGATTATGGTTTGTATAAATTAGTTTTAGAATATTGGATTCAAACTCTTACTAAGAAGCATTTGATTCTGCGCATCGCTAATCCTTATGGTAAGGAGTTCTCATGTCGCGGTGTCTACCAAATATTTTGTAAACTGCTCTCAGGGCAGATTCAAGCAGGTTCTTCAGAATTAAAATTAAAAATCAATAGTGATAATGCTGGAGAAATGCTTAGGGATTTTATTTATATAGATGAGTTTGTTGATCAGGTGGCAACTCTGATTAAATCGCAACTACGAGGGATCGCTAATATTGCTTCTGGAGAGGGCGTCTTGCTGGAAGACTTTGCTAAGAAGGTTCTAAGTGAGCTTGCTATAGAGCATAAGCTTGATAAGAATAAATATAAATTAGTTTTTGAATATAAGAAGGATCCGAGTCGTAAAGAGATTAAGAGGTCGGTATTAAGATAGAAGGGGCTTGATAATAATCCCGTGATCTGGTATTATTTGATTATTATGGGCGTTAGACCATCATCAGATGTAGCTGTTCAACGATTCAAGCAATGTGGTCAAGATCAACTTTTGACAAAAGCCTTCACTGCTAATAGCAGTCCAATGCCAGCCTTACTAGGAGATTTAAGGCAGAAGCTTTTAAATGACTGTCATTGTACTGCATGTTCACCTGATGGAAGCGGACCAAAGACAGCGGAATTTCAGACACGCCAAGGAGATAAGTTTAATTTGACCTTTAAACCTGAAGAACGAAAATGGCTCATTCAATATCAACCAGCTGTAACTATATGTATTAGGCATGAGGGCGGTGGTAAGGTATCTAGGATACCAGATTTGACTGTACCAACTACATATGCACTTGATATAAGAGATAGAGAATTAGTACCTGTTTTAAAGGGACGCATGCACTCATATCAAGAGGGACTTAACAGAGATAAAAAAGAATTAAGTGGAAAACATAAATCTAAAAAATAGTGATTATTATTAGATTGATGACACAACTTATTTCATTAATCGAGAAAAATTTCTACATCTGCATAATTATTGCTGCTCTACTTGGTTTGCAGGCTCCGCTCTGGGCGCAGTTTTGGGTGCCTCATATAAAAATTCTCCTGGGGATTGTGATATTTGTGATGGGTATAACTCTCAGGTTTGAGAATTTTAAGCCTGTGCTATTACGTCCTAAGGCACTTCTTGTAGGGACCTTTGCACATTATTTCATTATGCCACTTGGAGCTTATATCGTTGCTAAGTTGTTAATGTTACCCCCAGATCTCGCTGTAGGATTGATTCTTATGGGATCATGTCCAGGAGGTACTGTCTCTAATGTCATGATTTATATTTGCCGTGCTGATTTACCTTTGTCGTTTGTGATGACTTTTGTTTCTACCTTACTTGCACCAGTGATGATCCCTACGATGATGTGGGTCTATGTACGTGAGTGGATAGAGATAGATGCTTGGGAGTTATTTCTTTCTACTGCACAGATAGTTCTCATTCCACTTGCGCTTGCATTCTTATTAAAACTAATATCCAAAAAACTCCCTAGCTTTGAACGGCAACTCTCAAGCCCTTTTACAGAATCATTGATTAGCCTGATTGCTATCTGTGTAGTGTCTTTCATTATATTTATTATGGTGGCGGTGAATATTAGAAAGATAGAAGCCATGGATAATGTCATTCATTATTCGTTGATAGTATTTCTTGCTGTAGTCTTGCATAACGCTCTAGGATTGTTTCTAGGCTATATGCTTGCTTCACGAGTTAAGGGTCTTACAGTCGCTCAATATCGCACTATCTCTATAGAAGTAGGATTGCAAAACTCAGGCTTAGCCTCAGTACTTGCTCTGTTTTATTTCTCCCCGCTTTCGGTAGTGCCCGCGATCTTCTCTGCTGCTTGGCATTCTATTAGTGGGTCGCTGCTGGCTAATTATTGGCGGAATTCATCTGCTTCTCCAGCTCATCCAAAGCCTCTCTAGGACTTTGTTCTAGACGTAATACTCGAAGGTAAGCTTCCTTGATTTCACGCTTATAACGATTAGCATATGAGACTTGCGGGAAGTAGCTAGCGTTAGGACTATTAGCTAGATCTATGAAGACTCTGATATATGGATTAGCATGCTTAGCGAAAAATTCATCAGAGTGGGTTTTTAGTGGAGTGAATTTTTTCTGTGCTAAAGCTAGATACTCTAAGTTCTCTTGCTTAAGTAACCATAGCATAAACTCTAGAGCCTGCTCTGGATGCTTGGCACCGCGCGGGATAGCTAGAGCGTCTACAGCGACTTGGGTTGCACCCGTCTTCACTACGCTACGCTCCGTTTCGCCGGGCTTCGGCTTGTCCGTCGTAGCTGAGCGCAGCGAAGCGGAGACGGGAAATGCTATCACTTCTACTTTCATCTTCGGTGCAAAAATTCCTGCTAAATTATATTCCCAGACCCCACTATTCTCTATGGCTATATGCCCAGCGTAGAAAGGATTGTCTGGGCTTTGGTAAGAATGAAATCCTTCGGTATAAGCAGCAAGTTTGTCCTTAGGAATTTTACGTGCGAAGTTTTCCTGTACCCAGGTCCATGCTGCAATGTTCTCTGGAGAGTTAGCGATATTCCAATTCCCTCCAAACATACTAACTATGAACTTCCCAGACCAAGGTGGCCAGCTAGGTAACCAGCCGATAGCATCTGAGTGACCGTTAATAACATCGAAAGTTCTGACTATATCTTCTAGTGTCTGGGGAGTCTTTAATCCATATTTATTGAGTAAGCCTTTATTAATATGCATTGCTTCACAACTTGGCATCAGTGGCATGGCGTATTGATGATTATTGATATTCAGCATCTGGATATAGATAGGAATGAATTGTATCTGAGTGTCTGAGTGACTGAGTACCTGAGTGTTCAGTGGCAATAACGCTCCTCTCAGCGCAAAGTCTGTCACCATATCTCCATCCAAGTGCATCAGATCTGGTGGCACACCGCCAGCGATAGACATTAGAATCTTCTTACGTGCCATAGAAACCGTGAGCATCTTAACTTGGAATCCATGATCTTCTGAATTGAACTTTTCTACTAATTTCTCTATGGGTTCTTTCTCTGCACCAGACCAGTATTGCCAGAAAACTATTTCATTAGAGTTTGCTTTGGGTTTAGAAATTTCAAGTAAGAAAGGAATAGAGACTATCAGTAAGAAAATAAAAATATAAAAAGCTGTGCGACTTCGTTGCATTAACTAGATTATTATGACACCCGCATCATATATAAAAAGATCTTTACACTGACAAGAAGAGTGGTATTTATCAGCTACTATGATTGAATGCAAGAAAGAAGAGTAGTTATTACGGGGATTGGACCAGTTACTCCTATTGGGATAGGTCTAGATGAGTTTTGGGCGAGTATGAAGGCTGGTAAGTCAGGTATTACGGAATTGAGTGCTGAACGTTGTGAAGGCTATACGATGCCTGTAAAGATCGGTGGAGAAATTAAGAATTTTGACATAACAAACTATTATCAAGATCCAAAGCAAGTACGTAGTATGACTAAGGATATGGATAAAGTTTCTCAGTTTGCACTTATCGCTTCTAAGTTTGCTATCGAGCATTCGGGGATTGATTTTGATAAGTTAGCTGAATATGGTACTGATAGAACTAAGGTTGCGACCTTCATAGGGACTGGTATTGGTGGTATAGAAACTACTTGTTCAGATACCTTAACGCTTAATAATCGTGGGATTAAAGCTTTGGGTCTGAGATCTATTATTCGTCTTATGCCTAATGCTGCTTCTGGTCACGTTGGGATTATGTGGGGACTGCAAGGTAGAGCCAAATCCGATGCCACTGCTTGCGCTTCTGGCTTGGATAGTATGTTTGATGCTTATTGGTATATCAAGAATGGACTTGCTGATGTTATGGTTACTGGCGGTACTGAAGCTTGTCTTAACCCATTAGCAATTTCTTCTTTCTATAATATGACTGCTTTATCGCGTAGAGCTTCTGCTCCAGAAGAAGCGAGCTGTCCTTTTGATGCGAGGCGTGATGGCTTTGTTATGTCTGAAGGTAGCGTGGTCTTTGTGCTTGAAGAGTTATCTATAGCTAAGAAGCGTGGCGCGACAATCTACGCTGAGTTAGCTGGAGTAGGGGCCAGTTGTGATGCCTACCATATTACCGCGCCTTCGGAGACTGGAGAGGGCGGCGCGCGCGCCATAGAGATGGCATTAGCGTCAGCGGGCATTGCTAACGAGAGAGAGCGTGTTGATTATATTCATGCCCATGGAACTAGTACTCCGCTAAACGATGCGCGTGAGACTCTTGCTATTAAGAAGGTTTTTGGAGAGCATGCTTATAAGCTTTGTGTTTCTTCTACCAAGTCTATGACCGGTCACTTGATCGGTGCTGCTGGACCTGTAGGCGTTGCAGCTGCGACTATGGCGATCAAGGAGAGTATTATTCCGCCGACTATTAATTACAAGGAAGCAGACCCTGCTTGTGATTTAGACTACGTTCCAAACACGGCGCGTGCCAAAGAAGTGAATTATGCTGTGGTGCAAGCTCTAGGCTTCGGTGGACATAATACAGTGGCGGTGCTTAAGAAATATAATGACTAACCCGCCATACAATATCTAATCAAGCCTTCGACATCATCGGCCAATCCTTCTTCTTTTGCTTGAGATAATTTCTTGTCAATATCAATCGCAGAGAATCCTAAATTACTGAGGATTGAACTTACGTCGTCAGCGCTATTAAAAGAACTAGTCTGACTTAATTGTTTACTAGAATTTATTTTGCTCAACTTATTCTTCAATTCAAGGATAATTCGCTTGGCAGTTTTCTCTCCAACACCCTGTGCTTGAGAAATTAATTCTGATTTTTCACGCAATACAGCCGAGATAAGATCGTCAACATTTAATACATTTAAGATGCTTAAAGCTGCTTTCGGGCCCACACCTGACACTGTAGTCAGTAATTCGAATAACTCTTTTTCAACACGACTTAAAAAGCCCCAAAGCTTCATCCCATCATCTTTTGCTGCAAGTACAGTAAATATAATTCTCTCCGTTTTAGTTTCAAGTTGTGAGAGTGTTTTACTGTTAGAAAAAACTTCATAACCGATATTATTTACTTCAATAACGAGACTTGAAGTAGAAAAATTTTTCTCTGTGACTAGACCTTTGAGGTAAGCAAACATGCTTCTTCATTATATAGTGAAAATTAATCTTCTTTAATGGACACTTGGGAACTTTTTTTATAAACTTGCAAGTCCGCATAGACAGAGAATTTCAGCTACATCTACATAGTCGTCATAACTGATTGAAATTATTTCTTAATTTTCAAATTTAGTTCAAGCAGTTGACCTGCTCTCTGAAATCTGGGAGTATTTAGTCTGTATACGTAGGGTCTAAGTCACTTAGCCTGTGCGTTATGGAAATTTTTATGAGACATACAAAAAATATGCGAGTAAAAAAAGGAGAAAAAATGAGTCTAAGAAAATTAGTTTCAGCGATTCTGGCATTTGCTTTCGTTTCGACGAGCTTTGTGCCAGCTTTCGCGGTTACTGTGGATAGTGGAGTTACCACGCTCCCTGTAGTTGCCCCTGATGTGGGTACTACAGCTAACGGTGCAAACCGTGATGTGGTGCCAGTGAATTTAAGAATCACTGCGCAAGGAACAGAGATTACATATACGACCCTGAGTGGTGCATTGGCTGGTACTGGTAACGCTGATACGTTAGTGGCTGTTACTGCTAATGGTCAACTTACTACAACCAATGGTAGTTTAAGTGCTGTTAGAAAAGCCTTAGTTATAACTCCACCGACTGGTACTAAGTTTGTGAAGCTTATTTCTGATGGTTACGTAACTGCACAAACTACTATCAATGGACACCCTGCTAGTTCAGCAGCGGGTACTCTAGTAAACCTTACTGGTGTGCAAAACCCTGCGGCTGCTTATCCTGGAAGTGGTGACAATGGTAGTGCGATTATTGCATCTTTACTTACTCAAGCTGGTCCAGCTTCTACTTTTGGTTCTGCACTTGCAGCTGGTGCTATCGTAGTTTATTTCTTAACTACCGATGGTGTTGGTACGACAGGTGTGGGCGGTACTATACAGTTAACACTTGCAGGTTTTGGTTTAGCTGCTGATCCAGCTGCTACTCCTACATCTTCTGGTAGTGCAACGGCTACTATTCAGACCTTGTCTGGTGGTTCAGTACTATCAGCGATCTCTGGTGCTGAAGGTAGCACTGTTAACATAGCTAGTTATGGTTCACATGCAGGTAAGACAGAGTTCTTAGTGCTTGGCGATAAGACTGGTTCTGAGACTAGTACTACGGCGGAGCCTGATAGCCAAAACAATACAGTTCTAGGTAATTTACTTACTACGGCTGGTACTGTTGTTAACATAGGTCCTGGTAATATTACTACTACTGCTTCTAGTTCTAGCTCACTTAAAGTAGATACAGATGCTCTAATTTTAAGAGCGGCTGAGCGTAACGATTCTGCTGTTACAGCATTTAAGTTCTATGAAACGCCGTTCGCGACGTCTTCATTCGTAACTTCTACAGCTGTTAATGAGAATGGTACTGCAAGTATCACTACTCTTAATACAGCGTTGACTGATACAAGCGTTTTCCCTAACACTGCTAACTCTTTGATATCAGTTAAGTTTAATGCTTATAAGCCAGGTACTACTACTGCTTCATCTGCAACTATGGTTGTTAATGCAGTATCAGTTACCCTTGTCGGTCCTAGGGCATTTAATGGTATTAGAGGACAGTCTATATCTGTTTCACCTGCTAAAGGTGGTGCTACACAAGCTATCACTGGAGTTGCTGGTAACGGTGGATTCCTTGGTGCTGCAATTAACCCTCCTCAGAATGGTAACACTCTAGTAGGAGAGGCTAAGCTTGCGATCGCTGCTATATATAATGGCGGATCAGCTACTGGCAGATTAACTATGAAAGATGCTGCAGTTCTTAACTTTACTGAACAGCTAGATGATCATGGACTGATTGGAGCAACTTTTAACGTTTCTGCTCTTAACTCAGCTACAGCACCTACTCTTATCCATAACGGTTCTTGGACTACTGGTATATTCCCAGGTGTTCTTATCGCTGGATATGCAAATGGTGTTACTGCAAGTGCTTATGGTATTGTTGCTAAAGCTACCGATAACGGTACTGGGTTTGCAACATTCCTTAACGGTAGTCCAGCGTTTGCTGCTACTACTGCATTGGAAGCTAATAAAGCTATCTATTCACCTAGTGAAGTTACAGTAAGATTAGTGAACTCAGCAGGTGTTGGTACTAATACTAATGCTTGGTTCTTTATTTCTGGTAACGAAGATGCTGGTGTCGATACTCGTAATGGTGAGATTGGTGCTAGTAACCTATCTACTGATCTTTATAGTAATGGTGCTACAGTGAAAATCGCTGCTGGTAACCAAGCTACTAAGAACTCTAGAAACAACGCTATTGCTGTTGCTAGGTTAGCTGGTGATACTTTACAAATACTTCCTATTACTAATAAGTATGATGGTTTCAGAGATGCTATTGCTATCAGGCCTGAGATTACACTGACACTTGACACTACTTCTAAATCAGAAGGTGTTGATGTGGTGGCTGTAGCTACAGGTGGTAACCTACCAACTGCTGGTACAAGTAAAACATTAGCTAGGGTGCTTGCTGCTGGTGCTGTTACAACTGACGTGTCAGTTACTACATTACCTATAGCTGGTAACCTTACTAGCGTTATGGTAGAAAGTTCTACTGCTGCAGGAACTTCACGTAATTCAGCTGCTTTCAGCTCTATTACTGGAGCTACTACTTCTGTAGACACTATCTCTGATTTAGGTCCATTAACTGGAACTGGTTTAGTTCTAGATACTACTGTTCCTCCACTATTCTGTGGTGGTACTGCTGGTACTGGTACTAAAGGTCCTAATGGCGTAGTATTCCAGCCTAAGGCTAGAGCTGTTGTGCTTTCTGAGAATGGTCTAGATGCGTTCAGCGATATGATCAATCTTGGTTCTAACACAGTAATCAGAGTTACTCTTCCTGTAGGATGGGACATCAATGCTTACAATGGTAGTTTGGCTGCAAGTGAAATATTGGGTTTAATTAATACAGGTGGATTTTCTACTGCTCCTACCCTTGTTAGAGTTCAACCTCTTAGCAATGGCAATACGGCATTAGCTCAAGCCTTTATAGATATCTCCCTAGGTGCTGTTAGCACTCCTACAGTTTCTTCATTGAGAAGATCTGTTGGATTGATATTCAGACCTAATGCTTTTGTTGCTCCGACTTCAGTTTCTGATTTCACTGCAACTGTTAGCTTGGTTAACACTGGTGGAACTAGCACTAGAGACGGCGCTGTTACTGATGACGTAATCCTTGATACTCTTGGTACTACTGAATTAGCTACTGGCTGTTCTACATTCTTAACTGTTGGATACTGTGACGATGGATTGGATTCTTACCAGAAATCTGGTTCTCCAAACTCTAGCGTTGTGTCTGAACGTGTAGCTAATGGTGCTAATTTAATAACATTCGCTTCTACTCCAGGTTCTTCAGTAAGATTAATTGCTAACTCTAACGTTGCAGTTACTCTACCTGATATCTGTATAGCAGAGGGTGTTGCTGATGCGCTACCTATCGGTTCTACTAATGATGGTGTGTCTACACAATACGGTACAGTTGCTGCTACTACTACTAAGACATTACACTTAGCTTCTTCTTTCAACGGAAGTACCGCTACAGGTAGTGTTGGTTTAGAAGGTGCTGCTGGTACTGTTTGGTTATCAGATAACTCAATTACAGCTGGTGCAGTTACGACTGTTGGTTTAAACGAACTTACTATCGGCTTAACTGACGCTGGTAATACTGTTGGACCATTTGAAGTTGCAACTGAATTCAGAGTTAAAGGCTTAACAGCAAGAGCTGGAAGTGGTACTACACCTCCGCCTGCTCAAAACTTATTAGCTTGGTTCGAAGCTAGTGATGGTGCTGCTTTCTACACGGTAGGTAGCAATACTCCACAAGCGTTCAAGTACAGTGCAACTAATGGGACTGGATTGTCTAACGTCGCTGCTGCTATAGAGAACGGTAAGTTACTCGCAGCTTTCGACAACGGTAATTTGGTTGATGGTACGCGTGTCGCTACGGTTTCTAACTTCAGTTCTTCAGCTACTGATAACAACACTAATACATTAAGTGTGGTTACTACAGCTGCTGGAACTCCTACATTGTCAAATGCTGTAACTAACATATTTGATGGTGATAGCTATACTAAGTTAGATTCAGATGTAGGCGATACTTTATCAGTATCTTTATCTGCGATAACTGGTAGTACTGAGAAGCTTGTAGAAGTTTCTGGTGGAGCTGGTACTTTAGAGCCAGGTTCAGTATTGTCTGTAGCTACTACAGGTAGTGGTCCTCAAGACACTATGGTTGTTCCAGTTCTAGGTGATGGTTCGTTCAAGGCGCTTGTAAGAGCATCTACGACCCAAAACATTACTGTGATACAAACACCTGACAGTCCATTAACAAGCGTAGCTCCACAAGTAGCTAGCTTAGCTGTGGCTGATGCTAACATCGATCCTGTACTAGTTTCTGCTACGGTTAATGACATTGGTATCACTAACGTTACTTCTAAGAGTAAGGTTGCTGTGGTATTCACTGTTGAAGCCTCTGGTAAAGTGAGTGGTTCGGACTTCGTTCCTACTGCTGCTCAATTAACCTTAGGTGGACAACCCGTAACAGCGGTTACTGGATCTACTACTAAGTTCATTGGTCTAGTTGACTTACGTCAAGCTAATGCATTAGAAGTTGCGACTACAGTTGGTACTGGTGATTCAGTAACATTAACTGGTCTAACTACTGTTGCTGCGGTTGGTGCTAAGCCAGTAATGACTAACGTTAGAGAAAACGCTAATGGATTCACGTTTATTAAAGGTAAAAACCTTAAAAACACTGGAACCTTCGGTTATGTTCTTAGCGATGGTACATTTACTACTGTAGCTCTACGTAATCGTACTAAACAAGACAAAGAGAAATTAAGACGTAGATCTGCTGCTGAAGCGAGTATTCCTGCAGATGCAGTATACGCGGTATTCTTCACTACTGGTGGAGTGAGTACTGTAACTGTTAACAATTAACTACAATAAACATTAAATGTAAAAAGAGCCCTCGTAATGAGGGCTCTTTTTTTTGGGGGTGGGGGAGAATTAGACCACTCAATTACGCCAGTTATATTACGTCAGTATTGGGATGAGTGGCCAAGGGAGAGAGCCTTATTTAATTAACTGCAATGCTATTTGTGGTTGAGCATTCGCTTGAGCCAGCATCGCCGACGCAGTTTGCTGTAAGATCTGGTTCTTCACTAAGATGCTACTTTCTTTCGCAACATCTACGTCTTCGATTCGAGACCTAGATGCCATAGCGTTCTCTCTGGCTGTATCGAGGTAATCCATCTTAGATTCAAGAGAGTTTTGCATTGCACCTAAATAAGATCTCATTCTTGAGATATTATCGATCATGGTATCAACCTGTCCAACAGCATTAGTAGTAGCTGTGGTGGTAGAACCGTCCTTAGCTGTAACACTTGTAGAACCGACACTAATCTCGTTAAGCGCAAAGCCAGTGGTAGTACCCTCTGCGAGTTGACCTCCATCAGCAGTGGTTCCTGTTGTTTGATAAGTAACACTGATATCTATTCCAGTTGCAGCTGTAGCACCAGCTGTTAGTGTAATGGTGGTAGTTTCACCGTTAGCATAACCAGTTTGTAAGGTTTTACTTGCACCGCCTCTTAATAGAGCGTTATTGTTAAATTTAGTAGCTTTAGCTATATCATCGATGATCTGAACTCTTTCATTAATCTCTCTTTGAATAGCTGCTCTTTCACTTTCACCGTTAGTACCATTAGTACCTTGAACAACTAACTCTCTTATTCTTTGAAGGTTTTCTTGGATGATGCCGAGTCCACCCTCTGCGGTTTGTATCAGAGAGATACCATCTGCGGAGTTTTGCATGGCTTTCTCTAGACCTCTAACCTGAGTGGTTAATTTATTGGCGATACTCAATCCAGCAGCGTCATCAGCGGCTCTATTAATTCTGTAGCCAGTGGAGAGGTGCTCGATGTTTCTTTCCAAGTTCAGGGTATTAGTTCTCAATGCTCTTTGAGCAAATAAACTTTGAGTGTTTGTGTTGACTACGATTGCCATTGTTCTTCTCCTTGATGTAGTAGATTGAGTTTGAGATTATTTTAGGATCTCTACTGACAATGATATGTATCGGATATACTAGGATCTTCGTCGTGGCCTGTTTGGTTGAACTTTATGTCGATAGTCGACTTACTAGACTACAGTAAAAAGCCTATTAGCTATACAGGAAGCATTATCCGTCAGGATGACGAGTCAGTAAAAATTATTGTTTTATTTCGGTAATAACTGCAATGCTATCTGTGGTTGTGCGTTAGCTTGAGCCAACATCGAAGATGCTGTTTGTTGTAGGATTTGGTTCTTCACTAGAATACTGCTTTCTTTAGCTACATCTACATCCTGAATTCTGGATCTGGATGATTCGGCGTTTTCCCTGGCTATATCTAAGAAGTCCATCTTAGATTCTAATGAGTTCTGTATCGCACCAAGATATGATCTCATACGGGAAACATTGTCTATCATTTGGTCTATATCTGATACGTCCGCAGCTACATTAGTTGTATGGGTCGCGTAATTAACCGAATTGACAGTAGCTCCTGATAATTGCAGTCTATCTAAGGCAAACCCAGTAGCAGTACCTTCTATAAGTTCACCGTACTCAGTTGTACCAGCTACCCTAACTGTGCTGATATCTATGTCTACGCCTGTGTTTGCGAGTGTATGTGAAGTAAGTGTTATAGTGGTCGTTTCGTTACTGTTGGCACCTGTTTGTAAGACTTTATTCGTGGCTGATACGAGCAAGGCTTGATTATTAAACTTGGTAGCTTTACCAATATCATCAATAATCCTAATCCTTTCATTAATCTCTCTTTGGATAGCATCTTTTTCATTAGAACCATTCGTGCCATTGGTACCTTGGATTACTAGTTCTCTAATTCTCTGTAAGTTTTCTTGGATTACGCTAAGACCACCCTCTGCAGTTTGTATAAGCGAGACACCGTCCCCAGCATTCTGCATGGCTTTGTCTAAGCCTCTAATTGAAGTGGTTAATTTATTACTAATACTTAGTCCAGCAGCATCATCTGCAGCTCTATTGATACGCAGACCAGTGGATAATCTTTCTATATTACTTTTTAAATTAGATGTATTTATTCTTAAGGCCCTTTGGGCAAATAAGCTTTGTGTGTTTGTGTTGACAACAACTCCCATGAATGAGACTCCTTGAGATATATATGTGGTGTATCAGTTGCTGTCGAGATCGGCTTGATAGCTGAATTTCATGGTTTTAGCTAGGTTGCCTGCATGACAAAGCAAAAAGACCACCTTAAGGTGGTCTTTTTACTTTGTCTCATTAAGGGATGGGAGTTACGTCAGTACACCCCTTTAATCCGTTCCCTGCGGACTAAAATTGCTAATTTCATTTATTTGATCAGCTGTAATGCTATTTGCGGTTGGGCATTGGCTTGCGCTAGCATGGCTGAAGCTGTTTGCTGTAAGATTTGGTTCTTCACTAAGATGCTACTTTCTTTAGCAACATCTACGTCCTGAATTCGTGACCTAGATGCCATAGCGTTCTCTCTGGCTGTATCGAGGTAATCCATCTTAGATTCAAGAGAGTTTTGCATTGCACCTAAATAAGATCTCATTCTTGAGATATTATCGATCATGGTATCAACCTGTCCAACAGCATTAGTAGTAGCTGTAGTGGTAGAACCGTCCTTAGCTGTGACGCTTGTAGAGCCGATACTGATCTCATTTAGCGCAAAGCCAGTAGTAGTGCCCTCTGCGAGCTGACCTCCATCAGCAGTAGTCCCTGTTGTTTGATAGCTAACATTTATATCCAATCCAGTTGCAGCTGTAGCACCAGCTGTTAGTGTAATAGTGGTAGTTTCACCGTTTGCATAACCAGTTTGTAAGCTTTTATCAGTTCCACCTCTTAATAAAGAGTTATTGTTAAATTTAGTAGCTTTGGCTATATCATCGATAATCTGAACCCTTTCATTAATTTCTCTTTGAATAGCAGCTCTTTCACTTTCACCGTTAGTACCATTAGTACCTTGAACAACTAACTCTCTTATTCTTTGAAGGTTTTCTTGGATGATGCCGAGTCCACCCTCTGCAGTTTGTATCAGAGAGATACCGTCAGCAGAGTTTTGCATGGCTTTTTCAAGACCTCTAACCTGAGTGGTTAATTTATTGGCGATACTAAGTCCAGCGGCGTCATCCGCGGCTCTATTGATTCTGTAGCCAGTGGAGAGGTGCTCGATGTTTCTCTCTAAGTTCAGAGTGTTAGTTCTCAATGCTCGCTGAGCAAATAAACTTTGAGTATTGGTGTTGACTACGATTGCCATTATTTTCCCTTTGTGCTTGGTTGACCCAAGCTTTAATTGCTGACAAGGTTATCTATCGGATATATGAGGATCTTCGTCGTGGCCTATATGGGTGAAATTAGAGGAGAAGCTAGGTCTGAAGTACTAGCTCTTATGGGTGGTATAGCCAGTTAGCCTGTATTTGGGCTATAATTATCCTTATGACAAGTATCATTGAAGGTGTTTTAGCAAGAGAGATTTTAGATAGTAGAGGGAATCCTACTGTAGAAGTTGAATTATTCCTAAGTGGAGGAGGCTATGGTAAAGCTGCTGTACCTAGTGGAGCCAGTACTGGAGCGTTTGAGGCTTGTGAGCTTAAAGACGAAGATAAGTCTCGCTATGGTGGTAAAGGTGTTCTTAAAGCAGTAAATAACGTTAATGAAATTATTGCTGAAGCGATTATTGGTTTGGATGCTACACAACAAGCAGAAATCGATAATCTACTTATTAGTTTAGACGGAACGGACAATAAATCTAAGCTTGGTGCCAATGCTATTCTTGGTGTAAGTTTAGCGAATGCCGTGGCAGCAGCAGAGTCTTGCGGTCTACCTATATATTCTTACCTTGGTGGTCCTAATGCAAGAACATTACCAGTACCAATGATGAATATACTTAATGGTGGCAAGCATGCATTAGATTCAGTAGATCTTCAAGAGTTTATGGTTATGCCTACTGGTGCTAAGAGCTTCTCTGAAGCATTGCGTATGGGTACTGAAATCTATCATTCACTTAAATCTGTACTGAAAGCCGCTGGTTATGCTACTAGCACTGGTGATGAAGGTGGTTTTGCGCCGAGTCTTAAAGCTAATGAAGAAGCTATAGAAGTGATTCTCAAGGCTATAGAGAAGACTGGTCTTAAGGCTGGTTCTGATGTGATGCTCGCTATAGATGCAGCAAGCACAGAGCTATATGATGTAACTTCTAAGAAATATAATTTAGCGAAAGAAGGGCGTCAGCTTTCTGGAACTGAAATGATAGACTTCTATGAGAAATGGATTAATCAATACCCTATTATTTCTATAGAGGATGGTTTTGCTGAAGATGATTGGGCTACTTGGAATGAAGCTTGTAAGAGACTAGGTTCTAAGATTCAAATCGTTGGTGATGATTTATTCGTTACTAATACTTCTCGTTTAGCTAGAGGTATCAAGGAGAAATCTGCTAATAGTATTCTTGTGAAAGTTAATCAAATCGGTACTCTGACTGAGACTATGAATGCTATTGAACTAGCTAAGAAATCCCAGTTCACTTCTGTGATCTCTCATAGATCTGGAGAGACCGAGGATACTTTTATCGCTGATCTAGCTGTAGCCACTAACGCTGGTCAAATCAAGACTGGCGCTCCGTGTCGTTCAGACCGTGTGGCTAAATACAATCAGTTACTCAGAATAGAAGAAGAACTTGGTGGACAAGCACAATACCCTGGTTTGGCAGCATTTAATAATCTTTGCACGCAAAACCTTGCGCAGACTAAGTGTCTTAAGTAACGGCTTAACCTTTTAACTTCTCTAATGCTTTATGGTAATCCTGCTCAGTATCTATTCCGATAGGTGCTGAGTTTACTTTTAGCATTTTGATTTTAATGCCATTCTCTAATGCGCGAAGTTGTTCTAGTTTCTCAGTTTTTTCTAGTGTGGTTTGTGGTAATCCTGCTAGTAATAGCAAAGTCTCTCGACGATAGGCATAGAGCCCTATATGTTTCTTGTAGACCTCGTCATCCTGAGGAGGGCGAAGCCCGACGTAAGGATCCACTGTATTGCGTTTGAATGGTATTGCCGCTCTTGAAAAATACATTGCATTACCATTAAGATCCGTTACTACTTTCACATTGCTAGGATTATTGATTTCTTCTGGATCTGTGATCTCATGATATAGCGATGTCATTTGTGCTAAAGGATCATGGATAAAGGGTTCTAGAGCTAGATCTATGTCATTAGGATTAATAAAAGGCTCGTCACCTTGTACGTTAACTATAATAGACCAGTCTGGGTTTTTGACAGTAAGCTCAGCTATACGATCGGTGCCAGATTGATGTTCTGGTGAGGTCATATATACTTCTGCGCCGAAACTTTGTGCATGAGAATATATTCTTTCATCATCCGTAGCAATGACTACCTGAGTTATAAGTTTAGCTTTACGGGCTTGCTGGTAGGTTCTCTGTAAAACACTCTTGCCATCGAGGTCCAAGAGTAGCTTCTGGGCTAATCTAGTACTTGCATAGCGGGCAGGGATAACAGCGACAATGGGCATAAGGTTAAAACCTACTAGTCTCTAACACTTTATCCGCTCCATAGAACTCGTCTACAGGAATCTTCTCGATAAGAGTGAATAATAGTTTACGTAGGTTTTCGATGTTTTGTCCGAAGACTTTCATCACTTCAGCATGGCTAACAGGTTCTGTACCAGAGTGTACACCGCTGTCGTAGTCAGTGATTAGAGAAATATTTACACATGCCATACCAGCTTCGCGTACTAGATGTGCTTCTGGGTATTGGGTCATATTGATGATTTGCCAACCCATCTTGTGGAACCACTCAGACTCAGCCTTAGAAGAGAAGCGTGGACCATTGATAACCACGATAGTACCGCGTTCGTGAACACGAATATTATTTTCTTTAGCAGCAGCGATAGCAAGCTTACGAAGTTCTTCTGTGTAAGGCTCTGCTGGAGAGACATGCGTAGCAATAGGTCCATCGAAGAAAGTATCTAAACGACTATGGGTTCTATCTACCCACTGATCAGCGATAGCGAAGTCTCCTGGTTTGTACTCAGCTTGCAATGAACCAGCAGCACAAGGACAGATGACAGTAGAACAACCTAGTTCTTTGAAGGCCGCAACATTAGCACGATAATTTATTTTATGAGGAGGGATTCTGTGATTACGGTCATGACGTGGCAGGAAAGCAATAGTTTTACCAGCATATTCACCAATGAAAATATTGTCCGAAGGCGAGCCATAAGGAGTCTCTACGGTTACTTCCTTAACATTGGGAAGGAATGAATATAACCCACTTCCACCAAAAATCCCTATATCTGCGCGTTTATTTCTTGACATGACGGCTAAATTGTAACATGTGTGACAAGACATCCATTTACGCTTTTCCTGCAAAAACACGTAAATAGGGATCATTTTTAGCATTTATTTACGCTTTTTCTGCAAAAACATGTAAATTACTGTTACCTTGATTTCTGGGTTTGCTATAATCAGCCTCACTATGAGAACATACGAGCTATTTTTAATTTTGGATTCTAAGAAAGACGATTCTTCTGCACAAAAAATTATCAGAGATATTGAAGCGATACTAACTAAGTGCGACGCTAAAATCGTTAAGAATCATGGCGGCCATAACACTCGTTTAGCTTATCAAATTAATAAGAAGAGAGAAACTTATCAAGTGACTCTTGAGATTGAAGCTAAGCCAGATACTATCGTAGAGATCAAAAGAAATTTAACTTTATTAGATTCTATACTTAGATTTAGTTTTTTCACATTAGCAACAGCTAATTCATAGACCACGGCTAGCAGCTAATTATAAGGAGAATTAAATATGTCATTATCACAGATCACATTAAGCGGAACTATTAAAGAAAACGCTGAGCAAAAGACCACTACTAACGGTAATTCAGTCATCTCTTTTATGATGATGGTTTTACGCTATGACAGTAGAGCGAAAGAAGAGAAATCATATC
Source organism: uncultured Gammaproteobacteria bacterium (assembly GCA_964512985.1). Lineage (GTDB taxonomy): Bacteria > Cyanobacteriota > Vampirovibrionia > LMEP-6097 > LMEP-6097 > CAYPGT01. Next base: position 74,208 of record CAZELI010000003.1, read on the forward strand.
CAGTGAAAGTTAATATGTGGGGAGAAACTTTCGCTGATCAATTAACCCAACTAACAGCGGGAACTAGAGTTATAGTTACTGGAAGATTACAATTAGATCAGTTCAATGATCGTAACGGTAAGATGGTAAGACTGGCAGTGGTAGATGCTAATAAAGTTGCATCTTTGAAAGACTTAGCTAATGCAAGTTCTGGATCTTCTAGAACCATGTCTGACCCATACTCTGATATGGCAAGTAGTTCTATTGGATCGGAAACCGATGCACTGTCTTCTGAAGAAGTTCCGTTTTAAGAGAACCGATACCCGTTCGCCGTCATTGCGAGGAGCGCGTAGCGCGACGTGGCAATCCACTCCAGCGCAAAAGTAAATAATTTATCACTCCGATTTCTGCATGAATGGATCGCCACGTCGTCCGTCTTACTTCGTTCGACGGACTCCTCGCGATGACGTATAACGGGTACTCGTTTGTTTAATTTATAGTTTAATACCCCGATATCAAAATCCTAGACTCTGGTTTAACAGTAGCCTGCATAAGTTGTTGGCGTTTAAGATTGTTTTGTTTAGCAGAGAGTTTGTAATGTCCAAGTGAGCTTGCTTGCTTCATTTCCATTTCTAAAGCTCGTCTATCGAGTTCATTGAGCGCTATCTCTGAAAGATATCTAGCACGAAGATTCTCTTTCTCTTCGCTAAGCTGATCTATATCGCTTTCTAACTGATCGTTTATTACTCTAAACTGTACGTTAAATATAGAAAGTAAAACACAGGCAGCAAATAATATAGTTGCTAGTCCGATTAATAATAATTTATTGTTGCTGAGTTGCGGCAAAACAAGTCTATTATAACCTAACTCTTGCGACCCGTAACTTTGCACTTCTAGATCTCGGGTTTAATTTACATTCCTCGTCACTAGCAATGATAGGTTTTTTAGTGAGTATCTCAAGCTGACCTTCTTTGGCATATTTACGAAAGGCATTTTTAACGATGCGATCTTCAAGTGAGTGGAAGGAGATGATAGCGATTATTGCACCAGGTTTAAGCACGGTGAAATCTAATTCTAATATCTCTTCTAATACTTCTAGCTCTCGATTGATATAAATTCTCAGTGCTTGGAAAGTTTGTGTAGCAGGATGTATACGGAAGGTCTTGCCATGAGAGCCTCTTGCATAGATGGTTTTAATAAGTTCACCAAGTTTAAGGGTGGAATGTATTGGTCTATTCTTGATGATACTTGCTGCAATTTGACGTGACTTACGTTCTTCGCCATATTTATAAATGAGGTCCGCTAACTCTGTTTCATTGTAAGTATTGATTACATCGCCAGCACTAAGATCTGCATCAGGATTGAGTCTCATGTCGAGTACACTATCGTGCTGGAAGCTAAAGCCACGCTTAGGGTCATCGAGCTGTATAGAACTTAGTCCTAGATCTAGAAGTATGCCACCAGTGATTTCTATTTTATGTTCGTTACAATAATTATAAATTTCAGCAAAGTTATTATGAACTAGAGTCCAATTAGGATGAGTCTTAGCGTCATCTTTAAGTCTCTCAAGCACTTCCCTATCTTGATCAAAGGAATATAAGTGTCCTTGATCTTGAAGCTTTTCTAAAATTAACTTAGAATGTCCTGCACCACCTAAAGTTCCGTCAATATAAACATAAGCTGGCTTGATTTCCAGCATTGATATGATTTCTTGAGCTAATACTGGCACATGTGACATGCTAAAATTGTAGCCTATGGCCAAGAAAGCATTAATATCTTTATCTGATAAATCTAATTTAGAACCTTTATTAGAATTGCTCAAGGAGCAAGACTACGAGATCATCAGTACTGGTGGTACTGCGAAGTTTATTAGAGAGAAGGGTTTCAATGTGAAGGAAGTTGCTGAGCTTACTCAATTCCCTGAGATGCTTGGTGGCAGAGTTAAGACTATGCACCCTAAGGTGTTAGGCGGCATACTTGCACGCCGTGATAATGCTGGTGATCAAGCTGATCTTAAGAATCATGATATCGAACAGATAGACTTGGTGGTAGTTAATTTATATCCATTTGCTGAAGTGATTGCTAGAGAGAATTTGGTTTTCCAGGATGCTATTGAGAACATTGATATTGGTGGTCCGACATTACTCAGGTCTGCTGCTAAGAATTTTCAATCCATTACTGTTCTATCTAATCCTCATCAATACCAAGAGTTTATTAATACTGCGATGAAATATAGTAATGATTCAGCAGAGATGCTTGCTTTGCGCGAGAAGCTTGCAATGCAAGTCTTTGAGCAGGTTTCAGAATATGATCGCCTTATCGCTAAATTCCTTAAAACTCGTGCTGAAGAACTTAATTCTGTTAAATTAGAGGCTGATAAAACTGCACTGCCAGAGAATTTTAATCTTACTCTAGAACTTAAAGCGAAACTTAGATATGGAGAGAATCCACATCAACAAGCAGGTCTATATGTAGATCCTAAAAACAGTATTAGTGGTATTGCCAATGCTAAACAGTTACAAGGTAAGGAGATTAGCTTTAATAATTTACTAGACTTGCAAGCAGCTTGGAATATAGTCTCTGAGTACGATACAACGGTTCCTTGTGTTGCTATTATTAAGCATAATAACCCATGTGGAGTAGCAATAGCACCGAGTATTGCTCAAGCTTATGCTGATGCACTTAGTTGTGATACTGTGAGTGCCTTTGGTGGCATAGTGGCTGCTAATAAGGAGGTAGACTTGGCTGCCGCTAATGAGATGGTAGAGATCTTCCTTGAAGTTATAGCTGCACCTAGCTTTAGCGCTGAAGCACTTGCCATACTTCAAGTCAAACCTAATCTCAGATTATTAGAGATTCAACCTAACCCTATCAAACAAAAATCCTATGATATCAAACCCGTTTCTGGTGGCTATTTGATTCAAGAAGAGAATGATTTCTTGCATGATCCAGAACAATTACAGACTGTCACTAAGGTAGAAGTAGATGAAACTAAGTGGGTTGATCTGATGCTAGCTTGGAGAGTAGTTAAGCATGTTAAATCTAATGCTATTGTAGCTGTGCTGAACGGTAAGACTATCGGCATTGGCTGTGGTCAAACTAACCGCGTCAAATCCGTTATGGATGCGCTTGCTAGCTCTGATCTAGAGACTAGAGGAGCGGTAATTGCTTCTGATGGCTTCTTCCCTTTCCCAGACAATATTCATCTCTGCGCACAAAACCACATCTCAGCTATCATTCAACCAGGTGGTTCTATTAGAGATAAAGAAGTAATCGCTGCTTGTGATGAGGCGGAGATTGCGATGGTGTTTACGGGGACTCGCCACTTCAAACACTAGAAATTATAGTGAGTACTCCTTCTGAAACCTAACCGTCAACGTCATCCCGAGGAGTCCACGAAGTGGACGACGTCGGGATCCAGTCGATGAGAATTATATTTTTGTCTGGATCACGACGTCGCGCTACGCGCTCCTCGTGATGACGATTTTTGACCTTATATTGAATATATATAATTACAACGTTGACCGTATTGTCTCTGTAACGTTGTCAGTAGACCACTCTCTAGAGCCTCTGGCTTCAAAACTTATGATGTCTGATTTAGCATCTTTGCTTTTGCTAATAAGGTCACTTAGGCTACTAATATTATCCTGGTTGTTTGTGTAAGCTGGTTCTTTACTGTTAAAAGTTGATCTAATAAAACTAGAGATTGAATTATTATTCTGAATTTTGTTATCCCTTTCTGAGGATATTATTTCACTGGATTTGAGTAAGTTTGAGCTAATCTGATACATTTCTACGCTGCTCTCTGCGTCAAAGTCTGATAATTGATTGATATAGCGATTAAGAAGGCCTTGTTTCTCTTGCCCTTCTATTAATTTATAGCCAGTAGTATTTGCTCTAGTTTCCATCTATAGTAGACTTGTTCCGAAATCGTCCAGAACTGTGTTATGCTCGTTTCTCGGACTGCTCATTGACGTCTAGTCAACTCCGCGTCCTCGAAACTCGCATGCCTTGTTCTGAACAATTTCAAAACAAGTCTAAAGTCTATTTCGTTCTAGCAGATCTTGGTTAAGGTATAGTTAAGCCACCGCAAAGCTGTATGCTTCCGGCGTTAGTCCTGTAAATTTAAGCGTAGAATAGCTGTCTGACCAGTCTACACGACTTATAGAGGCTACTGGTATATCTATTCTAAAGAAATTTTCCACAGGGATATTTAAGGTATGTATAATCATCGCTCTGATGACGCCAGCGTGTGTTGTTAGTACTATGCGATGACCAGTCTCGTAATTATTGAGGATGTCGTCTATTGCTCTACCAATGCGGGCTACAAAGTCCTTTACGCTTTCTCCATTAGGAGCTGCCGTATTAATGGGATCTTTAGACCATTTCTCCCAGAGTTTGAGGTTCTCATCTCTAATTTGCCAGTAAGTTTTACCTTCCCAGTCACCTTCTTTCTTCTCTACTAAGCCACTATGCTTGTAGTAAGTTGGTCTCTGTACGGCTTTGGCGATGGCATCTGCAGTCTGCACTGCTCTTAAAAGTGGGCTAGAGAAAATAGAATCTATGGGGATGTCATAGAACCATGCTGCCATTAACTCTGCTTGATCTAAACCTTCTTCTGTTAATCCGATATCACTATGTCCACAAACTCTACCTTTCTCTGTGGCACTGGTCTCACCATGCCTTACTAGGTAAATGCTTTTTATGCGTTCTGATGAATCTAAAAGGTCGACCATAATATATATAGTTTAGCAGGTAACAACTAATCCAAATCTAAATCTCATTTTTATTGTTCCGCGCCTTCGGCGCGGTTCGTCCTGCCACAGGTGTTAACTTAGTGAGAATGAGTACCCGTTGCCGTCATTGCGAGGAGCGCGTAGCGCGACGAAGCAATCCACTCTACTGTGAGTGTGATTAAGGCTTTAGAGTGGATTGCTTCGCTTCACTTCGTTCCGCTTGCAATGACGGATTACGGGCATTGGTTCGCTTAAATTAACACCTATGGGTTCGTCCTGCGGACTGCCAAATAATTTAATTAAGCTGCTGTTTTTATCTCGCCTGTTTTTTTAAAACCCTTCAATAAAAATACTGCAACTATTGCTGTGATTGGTACTGAGAGTAAGAGTCCGACACTACCTACTACTGCAAGAGTAAGTTCGGCTGCAATAATTTCCATATTGAGGAATCTTAGACCTGCTTCGTTATAAAGTAAGAGTAATAAGCTCATCGAAGAGCCTGTATAAGCAAGTATCAGTGTGTCTACCATTGTCCCCATAATATCTCTACCAATATTCATACAATGTCTAAGCAGCTCACGTTTAGGTTGAGTAGGATCTGTCTCATAAAGTTCTTGAGCGGCACTGGCAATAGACACTGCTACGTCCAAAGCTGCTCCTAGACTGGAAATAATAATTCCAGCTGCTAGCATTCCTGGGAAATTTAAGACGTTATTCTCGGGATTAGCTACTAGCATTTGTGCTTCGGTGCTAGCTAAGCCGCTCAGTGGAGCAGTCTTAATGATATACATGGCAATTAAACCAGCTACAGTTACACCGCCAGTGGTGCCAATAGTAGCAGCGAGAGACTTCTTAGTCCAACCCGCGATAAGTAAGGCTGTGACTGCAGTAGAGAATGCAGAAACTATTACTGCTAGAGTTACTGGATCTCCACCTTGTTTGATACCAGGTATGAGGAAATAAAATACAGCTAGACCAGTAAGAATAAGGGAGATGATTGCAGTGAAACCTTTAAAGCCACCAAGAACTATTACTAGTATAAAAAATCCAATTACCATTGTGATGATCGTAGGCTCTCTATAATAATCAGTTATATAAAACTGATCAGAGTCTGCATCACTAGCCACTATATACTCTCTACCAACTTCGGCATGAATGGCATAGGCTTTACTGTCAGGGATAGGATGAGTTATGAATATATCTTCTTTATCACCTTTAATGTGAATTTTTACTATTTGTTCTGAATAACCTAATTCCTCATGAGGAATTGGTTTGGAGGTTTCTATAACTGTAGCTATTCTTTGTTCTGAAGTGTCTATTGGCGCCACTGGCTCTTCAGCTGAAGCTATATTAAAGCTGCTATTAATTGTTAGCAAAACTAAAGCTATAAAAATGAGACGAAAAGGCATAATAAATAGTATATCTGATCTAGATCAAACGCTGTAGAGACTCTTAATATCCATAGGGATTAAGCTATTTATGGCTAAAGGTCAAGCTTCAATTAAGAGCTGGAGTAAACGCATGAAGGTTGCGGCTCTATTAGTTTTGATGGACAATGATGCTGCGGCCGCAGTTTTAAGAAGTTTTGATGATGACCATGAAGTTATTGCTCTTGCTAAAGAGATTTCTATGGTTAGTAGTGTCAGTGAAAGTGACCAAGAAGTTTTACTCAATGAAATGTATGATGTCTTGCAAATCCAGAAGGGTATTGCAAGCGGTAGTTTAGATTTGGCTGAGAATATGCTCGTGCAAGCCTATGGTCAAGATGGTGCTAATGACATCATTGATAAAATGACCAATACTATTCAGAGGGTTCCTTTTGAATTCTTACGAATCATTGATGCTGAGCAGATTGCAACAACCATACAACATGAACATGTGCAAGTTGTTACTTTGTTACTTTCACATTTGAAGATAGAGAAAGCCGCACAAGTTTTACAGAATCTTCCTGAAAATATTCGTTCAGATGTGGCGCTTAGGTTAGCAAAGATGGATAGAACTAATCCTGAGATATTGTCAGTAGTTGAAAGGATCTTGGAGAGACGCTTTGCAGGTGTCATGTCGCAAGGTGATATGTCTAGTACTGTAGGTGGCGTGGAGTCATTAGCAGAGATTCTTAATAGAGTAGATCGTGCTACTGAGAAACGAATTCTTGAAGATCTAGAAGCTGTGGATCAAGCACTAGCAACGGACATCCGTAATCTAATGTTTGTATTTGAAGATATTATTAGACTTGATGATAAATCTATTCAACGTTTACTTAGAGAAGTGGACTCTAAGGATCTTGGGCTTGCGCTTAAAGGTGCTAATGAAGAGATTAGAGAGATCTTCTTTAGGAATATGTCTGAGAAAGCTGGTAAGTTAATGAAAGACGATATTGAAATGATGGGTCCTGTATTGATGAAGGACGTATCTGAAGTTCAAACTAAGATCGTTGGTGCAGTCAGGGCTCTTGAACAAGCTGGTGAGATTATTATTCTCGGTGGTTCTGATGAGGATATGTTTATTACTTAATGAAAAGTGGTGGGCAGGGCTGGGTTCGAACCAGCGAACACTTGCGTGAGCAGATTTACAGTCTGCCTCCTTTAACCTCTCGGACACCTACCCAGGTGTTTTGAATCCCTCATTTGTACCAATAAATTATATAGTTCTTAAATAATTCTTGCTCTCTCTTTAGTAAGATTTAGCCTTTGACCGTATATACGTATCACTTCTTAATCACCCACCACTATAAGGGCTGGTGGTTCTAGCTGGCTTGATTATTAGAGTAGAAGGAGCATAGGCTAGCCATAGATTCTTGCTGTCACTAATGCATTTTCTCCAAGAGTCATAACTTATGATCATAAGATCGTAGTCTGTAAAGAAACTCTCCTCTAGATTAGATTCTGATTTAACAGTGCTATTAATAGATGAGACTTCTCTAAATACTTCTACTTCTTTAGCAAACTCCGCTGAATGAGCTACTAAATTAGAACCATCTAAGATAGTGACCTTAGAGTCATTACTATTACTGAGGATTTTTTTAGCATAAGTTAATAAGAACCTGTCTGCTACAGATAGGGTCATAATTAAAATTCTGCGTGTGGATTTAAATCTCTTATTGAAGAGAATTCCAGTAGTGCAATTACTCTCGGCAATTAAATATTTAGTTCTATCTCCAACGATTTCACTATTGAGTAGTTCGTCTCCTTTGGTGAAAGTCTCTATAAGTTTTTCAGGGTTAATGATATGTATGGAAGTATTAAGTAATTTACCGAGTAAAGTATCTTTGTAGATTGAATTGCCAATTCCAATGATCAAGAAATCATAGTTTCCTTGATCAGCTTGTCTGGCGACTTCTTTACTTATCTTTCCCTGACTGACTTTAAGGATGGTATTTAATCTAATTCCTAAATCATTAGCTTCTTGTTTTAAAGGAAGGAATCTTTCATTTCTATCATCTTCAAAATCATATTGATGAACTTCATCACTTGGCAATATATGAATTGCAGTATAGCTTGTGTTATTGGTACCCCAAATGGTTTTAGTTACATCTAACATAGCTTTGGCTTTTTCTGAATCAGCAAACGCAATCATGACTTTGTTTTTGGGAATAGTGTTGCTTACGTTAATGTCAAAATCTTTAAGAGCTTTATTAGGCAGTAACCAATCTACTAGATCCAGCACTGGTCCTGCCATAGATGTTGTTGCTAAAGCCATGATCACCATCATCGCGAAGATCTCTGGAGAAAGTATTCCTAAGTCATAACCGATGTTAAGAATAATGAGTTCCATTAATCCTCTGGTGTTCATTAACGAACCGATGATAATACTGTTTCTCCAGTTCTGACCAACGAATTTAGCTGCCACAGCGCTACCTAAGAACTTTCCAACTACTGCAACTAAAATAATCAAGCCGCAGATTTGCCAATTACTACTATCTTCTAGAAGGGTGATCTGAGTTCTGAGTCCAGTGAAAACAAAAAACAATGGCAAAAATAAAAGCAAAGTGACATCTTCAATTTTCTCAGCAAAAATTTTCCTGAAATTCATATCTGGTGGCATCATCACTCCTGCTAGAAACGCTCCAAATATTGCATGAATACCTATAATCTCAGTAGCATAGGCTGACAGTAAAACCATTATAAAAAACACTGCAGCTACGCTCTTGCTGATAGATTCTTTAGTAGAGCATACCTTGCCAAACCTTGTGAGGAAAGGGCGTACTACTTTAATCATTATAAGTACGTATAAGACTGCCAGCAGAATCGTATAAGCTGCATTCATCAGAGAACCAGCTTTAGCAATGGCAACTACTGCTGCAAAAATACACCAAGCCGATATATCATCGGCTGCTGCACAGGTAATGACTAGGGCTCCTAAGGGAGTACGGGTTAATTCTCGCTCTTGTATAATACGTGCTAAGACAGGGAATGCAGTAATGCTCATGGCTATTCCCATGAATAAAGCAAATGGTAGAAATGAAACATTCTTAGGTGCATAATCTAAATAGATAAAGTAAGCAAGTCCTGTTCCTAGCATAAAGGGCACAATTATACTTACATGACTTACTACGACTGCTTCATGAGCTTTAGTTCGTAAGACTTTAAGGTCTAATTCCATGCCAACTACAAACATAAATAATATGAGCCCTACTTGACTTAAGAATTTTAAGTTGCCAAGTGATTCGACTAGGAATAAAAATCCAGAAAACTCTGGGAACCAAAGACCTATTATTGATGGACCTAAAAATATACCAGCAAACATCTCCCCTATTACTGTTGGTTGACCAATCTTACTACTAAGATAGGAGAAAAATCTTGCTGTAATGATGATAGTAAGAATTTGCAGGATGAATATAGAAAGAGGATTAGTGAAATTAGGGTGAAAGGCTTGGAGGAATTGCTCAAAGTGACTTGCTGTATTTTGAACAACGATGACTGGTTCAGAAACCTTTTGACCTTCTAGATTTAATTCTCCATATTGTATAATCCAATACATCACGGATGCTGCCACTGTTATGGATATAATATAGAAAGCTAGATTCTTATATTTTTCAAGCATAAACACTTTTGAGCGGTAATAATAGCATAAGGAATCTAGCTAAATCTTGACTCCAGAGTCAGTTTCATTGATATATATTAAGATAAGTTTACTGACAGCTTCCAGGTCCTGCAAGCCTCACCCAAACATCATTAACGTATACGCAAATAGCTTCTGAATCATCCACATAAAACTCGCCTAAGCTTGGATCAGCTGGTGGTGCGCTTCTAGGGTCAATCTGGAGTGAATCAATACCCTTCAGTGAAGTTATTGGAACTTTTACTTTGTAAGTATTTAATAGAGTATCTTTGATGATTCTGGTCTGCACTTTCTTTTGTGGTATAGCTTCAAATACTACTCGTCTGAAGAACACATCAATGCAATCGATAAAGCTTGAATCACTGTTACAGGTTGTGGGTAAGTTGGCATCAGGAGTACTAGTTTGAGAACTGGTATTGATTGCTGTTAAAGCTGCACTATAAGTATTAATGACAACTCTTTCAGTATTGAGAAGATCTATTTCGATAGTTTTACTGCTGCTAGCAAATCGTCCTGCATCTACTTCTATAGTACGAGTGCCTGTGCTATCGGGGTTAATGGTTATAGCTTCGGTACTCACGAAACGTCTTACCCCATTACTAATGTCGTAAATTACTATAAGGAAGCTCTTAGATTCGTTTCCTGCTGTATATAAGCTTCCTACCTTAAGCTGAAGCCTAATGACGGATTTCTTAGCCAAATTAAGCTCTTGATCGTCTTTATGAATAAATAGTTCTAGATTGGGATTGGAGCCGCTAATATAAGTTAGTTTTTTATAGCTACTTGCTGCTAAGCAAGGAGAACTTAATAAGGACAAAACAAATGTCAATGAGATAAATAAACCTTTCATAGAGCCTATTTTAGCACGATACGCTATAATCAGAGTCTGTGTCTAGTTTTAGCAACTATCAAGTAGAAGATTTTTATGATGAGTTTTTTTCTACTGATACTGAACCACGAGAATGCGTAAGTGAATTAATTAATAGAATCCATTCTTTGTCTAAAGGTGAGCTGCAGAATAAACAAAAAGCAGCCGAGTTAGCTTTTTATAATATGGGGATTACTTTTACTGTATCAGGCGATAGTTCTGGTATTGAGCGTATTTTCCCTTTTGATATTTTGCCTAGAATTATTAGCTTTAATGAATGGCAAGTAGTAGAGCGTGGTTTAAAGCAGCGTATTCATGCTCTGAATCTTTTCTTGCAAGATATCTATAGTAAGCAGCAAATTTTACAAGATAAAGTTATCCCAAGTGAAATTATAGAGAGTGGAAGATCTTTCCTGAAACAGTGTATAGGATTGACTCCTCCTAATAATGTTTGGTGTCATATTACAGGTAGCGACCTGGTTAGAGATAAAGATGGACAGTTTTATGTGCTGGAAGATAATTTAAGGTGTCCCTCTGGTGTGTCTTACGTGCTTGAGAATCGTAGAATTATGAAGAGAATTTTTCCTAAGGTTTTTGAGTCTATGAAAGTGAAACACGTAGATGACTATCCTACTAAGTTACTAGCTACTTTGGAGTTTGCTGGATCTTTGGCTCGAGAGAATCCGACTGTGGTTCTTTTAACTCCTGGTATTTATAATTCAGCATACTTTGAACATTCCTTCTTAGCGCAACAGATGGGTATACAAGTCGTTGAGGGACGAGATTTGGTCGTTGAAGATAACTATGTTTATATGAGTACCACTGATGGACTTGAGCGAGTTGATGTAATTTATCGCAGGATTGATGATACCTTTCTTGATCCGAATGTTTTTCGTGCTGATTCTATGCTTGGTGTTCCTGGTCTGATGCAAGCCTATGCTGCTGGTAATGTGGCTCTGGTGAATGCTCCTGGTACTGGCATCGCTGATGATAAAGTAGTCTATAAATATGTCCCAGAAATGATTCGCTACTATTTAGGAGAGGAGCCTATCTTACCTAATGTTCCTACGTATTTATGTGTGAATGATAAAGAACGAGAATATGTTTTAGGTAATTTAGAGAACCTTGTGGTTAAGTCGGCTAATGAGGCTGGTGGCTATGGCATGCTTATAGGTCCAGCCTCTACTAAGAAGGAACGTCAAGAATTTGCAGAGAGGATACAAGCCAATCCTCGAGACTATCTGGCGCAACCCATAGTCTCTCTATCTCGCGTCCCGACTATAGTGAAGAATAAATTTGAAGGACGTCATGTGGACTTAAGACCTTACGTACTTTATGGTGAGGATATATACGTGATGCCTGGTGGTTTAACGCGTGTAGCGCTTAAGAAAGGTTCTTTAGTGGTGAACTCTTCTCAGGGTGGTGGTTGTAAAGATACTTGGGTGAGGACCTATTGATCAGATGTTAAGCCGGGCAGCAAGTAATATATATTGGATGCAAAGATATCGTGAACGTGCCGAGAATACTGCACGCTTAATTGATGTGAATCATATTTTACATATAGATCTTCCAGACTCTGAAACCCAGTGGGAGCCTATCTTAGAGACTACTGGTGATTTAGATCTGTTTAAAGCTTATTACAGTGATTTATGTAAAGAAAACGTGATGTATTTTTTGACCTTCGACGCTAATAATCCTAATTCTATTTTTAACTGTGTCACTAAGTCACGTGAGAACGCTAGATCTGTAAGAGAAATTATTAGTTCGGAGACTTGGCATGAAATAAACACTCTATATCTTTTTATGCAGAGTGAACGTGATAACCAAGATGCTTTGGTTGATCCTTATCCTTTCTATAATAGAATCAAACGACAATGCCAATTATTTAACGGTATCGTTGATGGTACTTGGTCTAGGGGCAAGGCTTGGCATTTTAGTCGTATAGGTTATCTACTTGAGCGTGCTGATATGACTTCGCGAATGGTAGATGTTAAATATTTTATGATCTTGCCTTCTACGGAGCAGATTGGAACTCAGTTTGATGATGTGCAGTGGTGTTCTCTATTGAAGTCAGCGAGTGCATTAGAGATGTATCGTAAGAAATGGCACAAGATTAAGCATATTAATGTTGTAGAGTTCTTGATACTTAACAAAGAGTTTCCGCGTTCAGTTTATTACTGCTTGGATGAGATTAAGACTTCTTTAGAAGCTATTAAAGCAGAAAGTAAGAATCCTAAAGCTGGTGATCCTTGTGTTTTACTTTCTAGCCTTATTTCCAGGTTTGAAGTTCTTGATGGTACAAGTATCGTGGCATCAGGATTACATGAATTTCTTGATCATATGCAGTTAGAGATTATAAAAATAAATGATAGTATATCAAGTTCGTTCTTCAGTAACATTCCCACTTCACACGCAGGCGTAGGATTTTCAGTATAAAATAATCTTACGATTTATGAATCACATGATGTATAAATCTTAATTTGTCGCTGACTTTTGCAGTAACAATAAACGGATAAGGATCGTTCAATCCCATACTGCGATTGAGGCTGTTGAGCGCGCCAGTTGCCCAAGTCCAGTTCTCTAGCATTTCATTAAATGAGTCATCTATGCTTATTTCTATATCCTGATCTTTTTTAGGATACTTACTTAATTTAGGATTGAAGTTGATCTTCCAAGAATAAGCTGTTTCAAGTGTGTCGTACATGTGCATATAGTGCGCCCAAGTCTCAGCCCAATCTTCCCAAGGATGAGAGCTGGCATAGATACTAATATAATCTGGATGTAAGGTTCTCTCAGCCTGCGTTGCGTAATAATTACTTAGCGCTTCTTGATAATCTAAGCGATCATCCCCAAAGATCTGGCGACAAGGTTCAAGCCATTTACTATTCTCGACAAGTAAGAACCAATAATAATGCCCTACTTCGTGGCGGAAGTGACCAAGTAAAGTTCGGTACATTTCTTTCATTTCTACACGAAGTTTGACTCTAACAGCATCATTGGCTTCGGCAACGTTAATAGTAATTAAGCCTTTATGATGTCCCGTAGACACAGGGGAACGCTCTGGCTGATTGAGTTCTGGTCCCTCAAGGAATTCAAATACTAAGCCGTTCTCTGGATCTTCCCTTCTGTTCTTAAGAGGTAACTTTAAACGTAATATGCTGTAAACCAGTCTCCGTTTAGCTTGTTCAAGCTTGTACCAATACTTACGATTGTCACCAATATTGATGTCAGGAATAGTTTGATTAAGACGACAAGATAGACAGAAATTTTCTGGAGAGGTTACGGGGATCATCCAATTACAAACATTCTCATTACTATAATTTAGACATTGTTTATAAAGTTTACCAAGAGACCTTGGAGCTAGCGATGTCCATAAACCATTATCAGTTGGCTCGAAAGCCGTGTTTTTTTGTGTATCCGGACAGAACCCTAGTATATGTCCGCAATGTACGCATTGAATATTCTCGAAATATATAAGCTGGCTGCAAAAATCACAATAGAAAGTTTTCATAGATGTCTTTTCTTCTTTATTGAATTACAATTAGCATATCATGCCCCAAGCTCAAGAAAAACTTATACGTGACCTCCCTAAGGCAGATCTGCATGTACATCTAGATGGTTCACTTAGGCTTAAGACTCTCATAGAACTCGCGCAAGCTAGAAAAATTCAACTACCCTCATATTCTGAAGCTGGGCTTAGAGAGTTGGTTTTTAAAGATCGTTATAATGATCTTCCTGATTATTTACAAGGCTTTCAATATACCTGTGCCGTAATGCAAGATCTAGAAGCATTAGAGCGAGTGGCTTATGAGTTTGCTTGGGATTGTTTTCATGATGGAGTGATATATGTCGAACCACGTTATTCGCCTGATTTACTTAAGACTGAAGCTATTAAATCTCACGAAGTGATCATTGCGATTGATAAAGGTATGAAGCAAGCTCAAAGAGAGATAAATATTTTAATTGATAAAGAGAATCAAGCAATGAAAGAGCAAGCTCCTGAGAGTTTTGTAGAGCATCCACATTTTGTTTATTCTCATATCATTTGCTGTATGCGTATGTGGGAGCCAGAGAGGTCTATAGATATAGTTAACTCTGCAATATTGACCAGGGATAAGCATGATCTTCCCATTACTGCTATCGATCTTGCTGGTCCAGAAGCGGGTTTCCCAGCAATCGACCATCAAGATGCCTATATTCTGGCACACAAGCATTTTCTTTATAAGACAGTTCATGCTGGTGAAGCTTATGGACCACCAAGTATTTTCCAGGCGATTACTTATTTATTTGCTGATCGTATTGGTCATGGATTTCATTTGTTTGATGCAGAATTAATTAGCACTAAAGATCCAGTCACTGCTAAGCGCTATGTAAATAACTTAGTTCAATATATAGCTGAGAAACGAATTACACTTGAAGTTTGTCTCACTAGTAATCTACAAACTCTGCCAGAATTGCAAAACAATGCTATTAACCATACATTACCGTTGATGCTAGACTCTGGTATTAGTGTTGCTATCTGCACTGACAATACATTAGTATCTAATACTACAGTTACTAAGGAGCTGCTACTTGCAGCGCAAACTTTTAATCTTAGTGCTAAGCAAATCAAGAAGCTCATTATGTATGGTATTAAACGTAGTTTCTATCCAGGTAGCTATTTAGAGAAGAAGAAATATATTGATGTCTGTGCTAAGTACTATGACCATCTTGCAAGCAAGCAATGCTAAAATCATTTACAGATGTCCATTTACTTTGACAATGCTGCTACTACTGCTCTGGCTCCAGAACTTATAGGACTTATGTCTGAGTTGAATACTAATCTATATGCTAATCCTAGTAGCATGCATTCGCAGGGAATCAAATCTCGTAAGGCTCTCAATAGCGCGCGCACTCAAATCGCAAGCTTTATTAATGCTAAGCCTGAAGAGGTAATTTTTACATCTAATGCAACCGAGGCAAATAACAGTGTTTTTAAGTCACTTGATTATGATTTGATCATTACGAGCCCAACTGAACATGTAAGTGTTATTGAACCTGCTAAAGAGATTGCTAAGCCCATAATCTGGTTAAACGTAGACAGTGAAGGCTTTATAGATTTAGTAGAATTAAAAACTCAATTAGAAACCAATAAGGACAAGAAAATCCTTCTGTCAATAATGCATGGTAATAATGAAATTGGTACTTTGCAAGATATAGCAGCTATCGGTAAACTTACAGCTCAATTCTCTAATGTAATATTTCATAGTGATTGCGTGCAAACTTTTGCTAAGCATCCTATAGATGTTCAGGCTTGTAACCTAGATCTCATCACTGTTTCAGCACATAAACTGCATGCTCCTAAAGGTGTTGGATTCTTGTATTTTAATTCTAGACTTAAAGATCAGTTAGCCGCAAATCCTCTTATTAAAGGTTCTTCACAAGAGTTTAAGCTTAGAGGTGGTACTGAGAATCTGATTGGCATTGTACTTTTTGCTAAGGCACTTGAGTTGAAAGACAATAATAAGACTAAAGAACTGCATCGATATTTCATTGAGAAATTACAATCTCATCCAAGCTTAGTATTAAATGGTCCACGTGATCTTAACAAGCGAGTTCTTGGTAATATTAACTTAGCGCTGACTCATTCTAAATTCCAACGCGAAGAAATTTTACTTCAATTAGACTTGAAGGGAATCGAAGTAGCAACTGGTTCCGCTTGCACTAGCGCCAATGGTGCTTCTATAATTCAGATTTCCTATGTTTTGCGTGCCTGTCGCATTCCAGATGAGATAGCTTCTAAAGCTATAAGAATTAGTCTTTCTCAATACAATACTAAGGAGGAGATAGATTATTTCTTTACCGTAATAGAGAAGATTTAAGATAAGCCTAGATTTGGGTTAATTATTGATTTTTTTGGGATAATATTCCTAAGTATAGATGGCAAATAGAAAACAATTTGACGATGCCTCAGGCGATGAGTTTGATGATGAACCAAGCTCAGAAGATCTTCTTGAGACTGAGGTTTTTGTACAAGGTTTAGATGAGGTTATAGCTGATGAAGACCAGGAGGAAGATGAAACTCCAGTCAAGGATTCAAGCAAAGCCAAAGTTAAGGACAAACAGGATAAAAGAAAGAAAGACAAGGGTCCAAGTGATGACAGCATATTTATGTATCTTAAAGAGATTGGTAAGATCTCTACTCTAAATGCTGAACAAGAAATTTTAATTACTAGAGAAATCAAGAAGGGTGGTTTGCAAGGTGAGAAGGCAAAGAGACAATTAGTACAAGCCAATCTCAGACTGGTTGTTAGTATTGCTAAACGCTATGCTTCTATGAATATTCATCTTCTAGATTTAATTCAAGAAGGTAATTTAGGTTTGATGCGCGCAGCAGATAAATTTGATCCTGCTAAAGGTTACAAGTTTAGTACTTTTGCTACTTGGTGGATAAGACAAGCAATTAGTAGATCCATTGCAGATAAATCTAGAACTATTCGTATCCCTGTCCATATGATTGAGAATGCTAGTCGTTTACGCAAGGTTGTTACAGAGCTCAGTCACAGACTGGGACGCGCTCCTACAGATGAAGAAATCATGCAAGTCATGGATATTAATCAAGAAAGATTACATGAGATCCAGAATCTACATATGAAAACGGTTTCTATGTCAAGTAAGGTTGGCTCTAATGATGAAGGTTCTACAGTTGCTGATTTCATTGAGAGCGAAGATGGTTACTCTTCACCAGATCAATACGTGACGGCGCGTTTACTAAGACAAGAACTAAAAAACATTATCAATGATCTCTCTGATGAAGAGCAGAGCGTTTTAATTTTACGCTATGGTTTATTAGAGGATGAACATCAAAAGATGTATAGCTTTGATGAATTAGCTGAAATGCTTGATATGAGCAAAGATAAGGTAAAGAAGCTTGAAGCTAAAGCTTTACGTAAACTTAAGTCCCATGTAATACAATCAGGAAGATTGAAAGAATTTATTTAATGCTAAAATTACTGTATGCGTTTTATAGTAATTTTAGTTTTATTTCTTAGTGTTCAATCCGTAATGGCTGGGGAGATGAAGGCAAGACATTCTACTCAGTGTGCTTTAACTAAGAATTTAAGTATCGATCAACTCGCTGATGGTGCCGGGATAATTTTTAAGGGAACTTTAGAGTCCGTTAGCTATGGTAAATACGATGGATTAGATGTGCGTAATTTAGAGTTTAAAGTTTTAGATCCGATTAAAGGAGTTAATTCTGAATCTATCAAGCTAAGAGAATGGGCTTCTATTAGAACTCCACTTGAGACTTCTGTTGTTAAGGGTCAACCATATGTATTCTTCTTCCATCAACCTAGTGCTAGAGGTCTTACTTCATTGATTGGTATGGAACAGGGTCTAGTAGAAATCAATAGAGAAGAAAAACTAAAATACTCTCCTAGATTGAGTCTTATTCCTAAGAATAAATTAGTAACAATTCAATCAGGCTTTAGGGCTAAGGTAGTTGCTGACGCTGATCTAAATAGTTATGATGGACTTAAAGAATTTTGTTTGGCGACATATCATTAATTCTAGGCATTTGCTACAATAAATAAGTCTTTATTGATGTAATGCAGGTAGAAACTATAAATTTAGAAACAGTGAAAGCTAAAGCTAAGGCTATAAGAGTCAATTCTCTTAAGATGGTTGCTGCTGCTAACTCTGGTCATCCAGGTGGTTCTTTATCTATTGCTGATATTCTTTCGGTACTTTATTTTGGGGGACATCTGAAATATAATCCTGCTGATGCTGAAGATCCTAACAGGGACATCCTGATAGTTAGTAAGGGACATGCTTCACCTGCTGTTTATTCTACTTTAGGGCTTGCTGGATTTTTCCCGATCGAAGATACTATGAGTTTTAGAAAACTTGGCTCCCCTTTTCAGGGTCATATAGATCGTATGCGTGTTAAGGGTGTAGAGATGTCTACTGGCTCTCTAGGACATGGTTTGAGCAATGCAATAGGCATGGCACTTGCTGCTAAGCTCGATAAACATCCTCGTAAAATTTTTGCAATATTAAGTGATGGAGAATTACAAGAAGGTTCTAATTGGGAAGCTGCAATGGCAGCGGCACATTATCAATTAAATAATCTTATAGCGTTTGTTGATCGCAATCGTATTCAGCTAGATGGATGGACAGAGAAGACCATGACCTTACATCCTATCGCTGAGAAGTTCCATGCTTTTAATTGGGAAGTAATTGAGATAGATGGACATAACCCAGAAGAAATCCATAATGCCCTGAATCAAGCATATAGACTGCGTTCTGGTGATAAGCCGATATTAATCCTTGCTCAGACAGTTAAGGGTAAGGGTGTAAGTTTTATGGAAGATCAAGTGGCTTGGCATGGAGTTGCACCAACTGCGGAAGATTTAGAGAAAGCTTTAGCGGAGTTAAACTAATATGGGAGCAGCAATAGAATTGACTAAAGAATATAAGATTGGTGAAATGGTTGCTACTCGCGAAGCTTACGGGCAGGCGCTTTTAGACTTGGGTAAGCAAAACACCAAGATAGTTGTTTTAGATGCGGATCTTTCTGGAAGTACTCAGACTAAACATTTTGCTAAAGCTTTTCCCGAGCGATTCTTTAATATGGGTATCGCTGAAATGAATATGATTGGTACAGCTGCAGGATTGGCACGTGCTGGTAAGATACCGTTTGCTTCTAGCTTTGCGATGTTTGCAAGTGGAAGAGCTTGGGAGTTTGTGCGTAACTCAGTAGCTCATAATCATCTTAATGTTAAGGTTTGTGCTTCGCATGCAGGGCTTACTGTAGGTGAGGATGGTGCTAGCCATCAAACCATAGAAGATGTAGCGATCATGAGAGTTATACCAGGTATGACAGTGATAGTGCCTGCTGATGCAGTAGAAGCTTATCAAACGATCTTGGCTATTGCTGAGTATGATGGTCCTTGCTATGTCAGGCTTGGTAGAGCTAAGGTGCCTGTTGTGTTTGATAGTAATTATAAATTCCAGATTGGTAAGGCTGCGATTCTTCAAGAAGGTTCTGATATAACATTAATAGCAAGTGGTGTAATGCTTTATAGAACACTTGAAGCTGCTAAAGAGCTTCAATTGCAGGGTAAGAGTGTTGAAGTTATGAATATCGCTACTATTAAACCATTAGATACTCAAGCTATCATCAAGTCAGCGACTAAGACTGGTAGAGTGATTACTCTAGAAGAGCATAATATTATTGGTGGTTTAGGTGATGCTGTTGCATCTGTACTCTCGGAAGAAGTTTCTAGCGCTGTGTCTTTTAAGCGCATGGGAATTAGAGATCAATTTGGTCAGTCTGGTGATGGTATGAAATTACTGGACCATTATGGGCTGGGTGTTAAGGATATTGTTCAAGAGGCTAGAAAGCTGTTAGATGTTAAGCTTAATTAAAATTATTTCTTGTTATAGCCTGCTGTGTTTATCAGCGTTTGTGCAGTTACCCTTGTTGCAATATGATTCGTGTTTGGATGGTTTTACTGTTTATAACTATTCACTACTTTATATAGCATGTTTTGCTTTGAGTCTAATTTGTAGAAATAACTATGCTTTTATTGCTTCCGTACTCTATCTTGCTTCTGGTCTTAGTGGCTTACCAATATTTGCTTTTGGTGGTGGTTATGAATATATTTGGGAGCCAAGTTTTGGATATCTTGTAGGACTCTTACCTCTTAGTGCTGTAGCATTTTATGTTCGTTATCATTGGGATGCCTTGGGTATTAAAACATTTAATAATAGAAGTACTTTACCGCTTCTAGGCATAGTCTTTGCACATTTAATCGGACTAATCTATATGTTAGTTATGAGAAAGTTTAGTTGCACTAATTTTATGTCTATGACTGCATATCAGTTGTTCTACGATATATTCTGGGGACATTTGTTGATAATTTTTTTACCGTTGAGAATTGATGAAGCTAAATAAGTTATAATAATCACATGACCCAAACAGCGACTAAATCTCAAGTGAATAAAATTGATCTTCAAATTTTAAAATTAGATCCAAGAGTAGAAACACCGTTCTATGCTTCAGCTGGTTCTGCCGGTTTTGATCTCAGAGCATTTATACCTGAAGAGCAAGAAATTATTCTTAAGGCTAATGGTGGTAGGGCTAAAGTTTCTACTGGACTTAAGTTCGTTATACCTGAGGGCTTTGAAGTACAGATTAGACCTAGGTCTGGGCTGGCATTTAAGAATGGTATCTCGCTAACTAACACACCGGGCACTATTGATAGTGATTATCGTGGTGAGATTCAGATCCTCATGATTAACCATGGCGCAGAAGATTTTATAGTTAAACACGACGAGCGTATTGCTCAAGCTGTTATTGCACCTGTTTGGCAAGCTAATTTCAATGAGATCAGCGAAATGCCATCAGAAGAAAACAATCAGCGTGGAGTGGGTGGCTTTGGTTCTACTGGAACTAAATAGAACAGGTTCTTAATTCAATTTAGCAAACACTGCTTCTATCTTGGACTTATCAACAGCGCCAACTAATTGGTCTACGGGCTTGCCGCCTTTAAAGAATATAAGATTAGGAATAGAATTGATTCTGAATTTCACTGCTGATTCAGGGTTCTCGTCAGTATTAAGTTTCACAACTTTGATCTTGCCAGCATATTCTGTGGCTAATTGCTCGATAGTAGGGGTCAATGCTCTACAAGGACCACACCAAGGTGCCCAGAAGTCCACCAATACAGGAATGCTTGATTGCAATACTTCTGTGTCAAAATTACTATCTGTTATTTCAGTTGCCATAATAAGAATTATAGCTTATGTCCACCTGGGGCCGGGGGTAAACTGGACACTTTCTATTTAGATTCATTTGCCAATTATTAGTTTCTGTACGTTGACAAAGACTTATAGAAGTGAAATATTAGTAAATCTTTAAAAAATAGACTAAAAAGTGTCCAGTTTGCCCCCGGTCCCAGGTGGACACTTTACATTACACATAGACATCTACAAGTAATCCTTGTAATTGTCCGAGTGAGTCTAGTAGAGCTAATTCATTAGCTTGTCCTTGTAATAATTCTTCGCCCATTTTATCGAGCTTAGTGTCTACTACATTGATCTTTTGAAATAAATTATCGCGTTGTTCTGAGCTGTAGGCATGGTCTCTAACATCAGAAAGAAAATCTTTGAGATCTTTCATATAGGACTTAACCGAACTTTCTAAAGGGTGATGTAGGAGCATTTTGCCTCTATATTTAATATCGGCAAGTCTGTTTTGCATGTCATCCAGGCTAGGTTTCTCTTTCTTGCTTACTGTTAAAAATTTATCAAGTTTTTCTACAAAGCTAGGTTTGTTTTCTTTAAGTAGATCGAGTTTTGTATTCTGAGCTTCAGAAGTTCCAGAATTACTAATCGTATCGTTAAGACTTGGCCTAGCAAAGCTATTAAGGGCACTATTATAAGCATTACTTATGGCAGTTAAGGACATAAGCTTGATATCCCACCATGAATCAAGCTGGCAACTAATGCAAACGTGCTAGAGCTAGGTAAAACGGAGGATATTATTAAGATAATATGATGCATTCGATACTAGAAGCTTCTGGGCATAAATTAAGGCATTAAAATACTGTATATATTTACCTGAAAAATAGCCTAGTTTGCTAAGATATCATGCCTATGGTAGTAGAAATAGCAGTTAAATCAAGAGAGAAAAAGACGCCCCGCGCTCTCAGAAGAGAAGGTACGATTCCGGCGACTCTTTACGGTCCAGAAATTGAGCCTATGAATATTCAGCTATCTGCTAAAGAATTTTCACGAGTGCCTTTTGAGGACTATTCTCACCTTATTCATCTTAAAGATGGTGCTACTGATCATGAAGCTCTTATTAAGGATATACAGAGAGACTTCGTAAGTCGCGAAGTACAGAGCATTCAATTCTATAAAGTTAAACGTGGTCACAAAGTTACTATGAAAGTAGCAATCAAGATTAAAGGTGAATCGCAAGCTGTGAAGATGGGTGCGGATTTAGTATCAGTTCACAAGGAAGCGCATATCAGATGTTTCCCAAGACATATTCCTTACTTTATTGAAGTTGATATTTCTAAACTTGATAACGATGGAGATCATATTACTTTTGATGACTTGCAGATTAATAGAGATGAAATCGAGGTTATTGATCCAGGTCAAGAGATTATTTGTAAAGTTCAATCTAAACGTACTGACCATACTATAGAGCCAATTGCGCCAGTAGCTGAAGCTGCTGCGACTCCTGAAGCAGGTGCTACGCCTGCTGCTGCGGCAACTGACAAGAAGAAAGAAGAGCCTAAGAAATAGTTTTTAGGTATATTTAGTCAAAGTTTGTAGTTCTCCGTCATCCTGAGGAGCAACCGTAGGTTGCGACGTAAGGATCCACTACTACGAAAGTCTATTAATGAGAGTGGATCCTTACGGTCGGGCTTCGCCCTCCCTCAGGATGGCGATTGAGATTGTTCTTTTCTTCACTTAACTATTTTCGCTATACTTAAATAAGCTATGACTTTGACAGTATCAGCTACTGAGCTTGAAGCTCGTTTTATTAAGTTATACACCAAGCTAAACCTTGCTCAAAAAGAAGCTGTAGATCAAGTAGTGGGTCCAGTGATGGTTCTTGCTGGTCCTGGTACTGGTAAGACGCAGATACTTGCGATGCGCATTGCTAATATTCTGCGTAATCCTGATCTGCAAGCAAGTCCTGCTAATATCCTTTGCCTGACTTTTACTGAGAGTGCGGTGACTGCTATGCGCAACCGCCTCATCGAGATCATTGGCTCAGAAGCTTACTATGTGCGCATTCATACCTTTCATTCGTTTTGTAACGATATCATTAAAGAGAACCCCGAGAAGTTTCTCACCATTAATCCGATTTCTGAGCTTGAGAAAATTCAGCTCTTTAATGAGATTATAGATAGTCTTGATCCGACTAGTCCTATTAAACCCTTTGGTGAACCGTATCTATATCGTAGTGATTTGATCAATCTTATTCAAACACTTAAGCGTGAATCTATATCAGCTACTAAGCTTCTAGAAGCTACTGATCACATAGAACAGTTTCTTAAGAAGAATAAAGATCTTATTGAAGATTTTATTAGTAGGCATGCACGCACTATCAAGGATGCTGATTGTGATTCATTTATAGAGAAACTATATGTTGCTAACCAAGATTCTGGCTTTGTGAGTTTAATTCAAGACTATAGAGATCACTCAGAGCGTATTGCTGAGTTTAAGAATGCGGTGAAGGATTTTTATGAGAAGAATCTCAAGGAAGTCCCTAAACAAAAAGAATTAGCTAAGGTTTACAAGGCTTATCAGGAGAGGCTTACAACGAAGAAGCTCTATGATTTTGAGGATATGATACTTAGGGTTATTAATCAGTTTAAGAATGATAATGATCTTCTAGCTAGATACCAAGAACAATATCAGTTTATTCTGGTAGATGAGTATCAAGATACTAATGGCGCACAGAATCAGATTATCGAATTTCTCACCAGTGATCCATTAACAAGAATTAATTCTCAAGACAATTTAGAGCCTCAACAAGACGCCAATATTTTCGTTGTAGGTGATGATGATCAATCTATTTATCGGTTTCAAGGGGCGTCAGTTGAAAATATCATTTATTTCTACAAGCGTTATCAAGCTAATCTCAAGCTTGTAGTTCTGGGACAAAACTATCGTAGCCAGCAAACTATATTAGATGTAGCTCATAGTGGCATTGATGCTAATGAAGCTCGAGTATCTAAACTAATCCCAAGCATTACTAAATTACTTAATTCCGCTGGCGAAGCGAGTAGTTATGATCTAGCTAAGGTTGAATTAATTAAATCTGTAACCATTGATGATGAGATCTATCACATTGCTAAAGCTATACAAAAGTTGTTGAAGCAAGGCGTCTCGGCAAGCGAAGTTGCAGTGCTATTTAGAGAGAATAAAGAAGCTTTACCTTTAGTCGATACACTTGCAAGAATGGGCATTAGAGCCAGAATCGAAGCTGGTGACAATATTCTAGAGGATTTAGATATTGCTCAATTAATAGACTTACTTAGAGTAATTAGTAAACCTGAGTCTTACTCTTCCTTGATTTTTAATTTGCTGAATTATAATTTTATACTTGAGTCTGAGGATTTTAGTGAGATAGGTATTAGAGAGGTATTTGACCTTAATAGAGCTAAGCTTCAAGCTGGCGAGAAGAAGCCTCTTATAGAAGTGCTGTTAGATCATCCTAAGTTCTCTGCTTGGGCAAACAAAATCCTAAAACTAAAACAAGAATCTTATAATTATAAGTTCGATAACTTACTGGAGAAGGTTATTAAGGATTTTGGTTATATAGATTACATCTTAAAGCAGCCTAATTATGTAGTTAGGATTAATAGGCTTGATAGTTTATTTAAAGAAGTTCGATCTTTTATGGAAAGCCCTCTAAGATTGGGCTTTAAGTATGACACAGCTAAGAACTTTACTATAGATGATTTTATTAGTCATATAGAATTGTTGCAGGAAAATAAGCTTAAGATTAAAGCTCAGGGACTTAAAGTAGAGGCTGAAGCGGTAAGGCTAATGACGGCACATAAATCTAAGGGACTTGAGTTTGAATATGTTTTTATTCATTCTTGTCGTGATAAGCATTGGGGTAATAAGCCGAGTAGATCTAAGATTAAACTTCCACCTAAATTAATTCAAGAAACCCAATCTATACTGAAGGATGATTCTAATGAAGATGATAGAAGACTCTTCTATGTTGCTATGACTCGTGCTAAGAAGAAGCTCTATCTTTCTTATCATATTAAGAATGATAATGGACAAGATATAGTTCCTTCGTTATTTGTAAGTGAGATAGCTAATCATCAAGGGGTTGGGTTAATAGATTATACTGAACAGTCAGTCCTGACTAGTGATGAGGCTGAGAAGCTTACACTGAAATTCACTCCCAGAGATGATTTTGCGATAAGTCAAGAAGCTGAATATATTAATAGCTTACTTAAGGATTATAAGCTTTCAGTTACACATTTAAATAATTACCTCGAATGCCCGCGTAAGTTCTTCTATCAGAATCTTCTAAGAGTGCCATCTGCTAAGAATAAGCATGCATGCTTTGGTACGGCTGTACATGAGGCATTGTTTGACTTGTTTGTGCTAATGAAAACACAAGAGACTCACAATAATGGTCTGGAATTACTTCTCGAGCGCTTTGAACACCATCTTAAAGAAGAAAATCTCCCAGAGCAAGAATACAATGATTCATTGGGTGTAGGCAAGAAGGCTCTCACCGAATATTATGAACATTATAAGGATCAATTTATCACTAGAACAGAGCTAGAATATGATTTCTCTTCTAAGGGTATTAATCTTAATGGCGTAATTCTTACTGGTAAACTCGATAAGATTGAAATTACAGATCCTGTAACTAAAGCAGTAAATGTTGTCGACTATAAGACGGGTAATCCTAATTCTAAAGCTCAGGATCTTAATCCTGGAGGTGATTACCATAGACAGATAGTTTTCTATCAGTTGCTTTGTGATCAAGGGCATAAATCTGGACAATTCCCTTACACTATGCAGTCTGGAGAGATAGATTTTATTCAGCCAGGTTATGGCAATAAATTTATTAAGAGGAAGATTAATGTAGCATCTGAAGATCTTGATCGTCTTAAAGAAGAAATAGAATTAATGTACGCCGCCGTGCAAGAGCATAAATTTGGCAAGACTGAGGATCTGGACAGTTGTGCGAGATGCAGCTTTAAGAATATTTGTGGACGGTAAACTAGTCTTTAAAGTACACTAACACCCGTCGCCGTCATTGCGAGGAGCGAAGCGACGAAGCAACAACTGTGTTTAAAGTCAAGCT
>CAZELI010000004.1:0-82960 GCA_964512985.1 uncultured Gammaproteobacteria bacterium
AAACAATTAATACTATTTAATATCTATTTCTAATCATACAAATCCACTCCTAAGCGAGTATGATTAAGGCTTTAGAGTGGATTGCTTCGTCACTCACTTCGTTCGTTCCTCGCAATGACGGCAACGGGTACTCGTTTTATTTTAGATCCTTGCTTAATATCATGCTCTTCTAGGTAAGCGTGAAACTTGTCCAGAAATTTATTCTTAAGTCCATGGTCAGCCCAGGCTGGTGCTACTAGTTCACCTATCTTACCCTCACCCATAACACGCTGTATCGCTATATCAGGACGCAGGCGTGAAATGAATTCAGCAAGTATAGGAATATATTCTTCTGGAGTATCAAACACTCCTATCTCATTATTAAGGTAGTCTATCTCCATAGCAGTACCTTTGAAGATACAAAGCTGATGAATTTTAAGGTCATCAATCGGACTCTGTGATAGCTTTTCGGCGGTTTGATACATTATCTCGGGGGTCTCGCAAGGTAAGCCCAGTATCACGTGGGTGCAGATTCTTAGTAGAGGATTCTTGCGAGCGGCTAGTCTCTCAGCTGCATCTATGAAATCTTCAAAGCTATGTGCCCGGTTGATTTTTTCTAGGGTAATATTATGGGAACTTTGTACTCCAATATCTACCCAAACCTCAAGACCTCTTGCTGTATACTCTTCCAGTAAATCTATAACTTCTTCTGGCACACAATCAGGACGCGTGCCTATTGCTAAAACGACTACCTGAGGGTGATCTATAGCTTGGTCATAGAGACTGCGTAAATAATTAACATCTGCATAAGTATTGGTGAAGGATTGAAAGTAAGCAATAAATTTATTAGTTCTAAAACGTTGGCTTTGTTTACTGATACCTTCAAGTAACTGTTGCCTTATAGTCATGCCCCCGTTCTGGGCACCAGATGAAGAACCATCATCAGTACAGAAGGTGCAACCACCCACGGACTTAGTTCCATCGATGTTAGGGCAGGTGAAGCCACCCTCTAATGTGACGCGTTGCACTCTAGTACCAAAGCGCTTGCTTAGATAGTCTTTAAGAGTGTAGTATCTAGTTGTTGTCATGATATGGCGTCCCCGAGAGGAATTGAACCTCCGGCCTAGGCGTTAGGAGTGCCTCGCTCTATCCAACTGAGCTACGAGGACGTAATAGTAATTGTAACGTAGCCATATTACTGCTATCTTATTTAATAGAGATTTCATAAAATGGAAGTATTTCAAGCACTAATTCTTAAACTTGTTCCCTTGTACTTTATTATTCTGCTTGGCTTTATTGCTGGTAAGTGGCTTAAGGTTGAGCGTGAAAGTATTGCACCTCTGCTTCTTTATATAGTAGTACCAGTAGTAAGTTTTAAAGGGATAGTAGAAACAGAAATCAGCTGGATAACTTTAAGCTATCCGATATTTTTTTTCGTGGTCAGCGCAAGTTTGGCTTTATTGTTTTTTATGCTTGGTAAGAAGATCTTTAATGATGGTGAGAAGGCTGGTTTACTTTCTCTATGTGCGGGTTTGGCGAATGTTGGCTATTTTGGATTACCATTATTATTTCTTTTATTTGATGAAAGTATTTTAGGGATTGCTGTGTTATTAATGTTGGGACTTGCTATCCATGAAAGTTCTGTTGGTTTTTTTATTGCAGCAAGTGGTAAGCATAGTATTAAAGAAGCATTGTTTAAAACACTTAAGCTTCCTTCTATTTATACTAGTTTGCTAGCGATAGCCTGTAACCTGCTCTATAAGCACTATCCATCATTGCAGCTCTTTGATCCAATGATAGAGAGTTTAGATATGGCAATGGATAAATTTGTTGGAGCTTATACTTTATTAGGGATGTTGATGATAGGGTTAGGCTTGTCTAAAGTTCAAACATTGAAGTTTGATTGGCAATTTATGAGTTTGGGGTTTCTTGCGAAGTTTGTTTGCTATCCCTTAATGGCAGTGATTTTTATTGTTATTAATAAGTATTATTTCCAGATTTATGACGATGTTGTTTTGCAAGTTTTATTCTTGCTCTCTATAGTGCCTATTGGTGCTAACACTATTACGATTGCTACGGAATTAAAAATGGATACGGATACAGTATCTATTACTGTTTTGTTGAGTACTTTATTTGCTCTAGTCTATATCCCGCTCCTAGTCAGCATTGGGACTATATTTTTGAATTGGTTTTAGCTTATGATATTCTAGGGTATAATTACTCTTATGAAGAAGATATTTATAGTAGCTGTGTTTCTAACGCTTTGCCTGCCTAGTTTTGCAAGTGAATATATTTCAACTTATGACTTTGCTGTGGTGGGTAATCAAGCTTATTTAATTGAAATTCAAGATGAGCAGACTTTCTTGAAGCAATATAGTTTTCCTGGACTTGTTGCTGCTAATCAAATATTATTAAGCGATAGTTTCTCTTATGCCTATGCTAGCGCTGATGGTGTGATTGTTAGTAGCTATACCTATGACATTCCTACTGAGACTTTAATTGCTGAGCCAGATGGTTCTCAAACCAAAGCTTATAAAGAAACTCGGACTATACAAACTTATGATTTATCTTTGCAGCCTGTGGCAACTAAAACAGTCGAAAACCTATATTATTATACTTTCAATGGTATTGCAGAAGACTCTGTAACTGCTTCTGGTAAAGCTACCAATGTCGATGACAATAAGTGTTCTGGCAAAAAGCGCAAAGGCAAGAATAAAGCTTGTAATAAGGTGTTGTTATAGACTGTTTTTATAGTTTTATATAAAAATCTCTTTTAATTGAACCCATACTCAAGCAAAACGATTATTAATCGTTTTGCTTTCGTGACTCGGGTGACGAACTTACTCATTATGGATCCTGGTCTGCGCGACCCTCGTCGCCTGATTGATCAAATGCCAGTTGTGAGTTTAATTCTTTCCAACAACATAAAAGAAAAGGGTGACACTTGCGTGCCACCCTTTTTCTTTTATAATGGTGCTGGGAATAGGATTTGAACCCACGACCGCCTGATTACAAGTCAGATGCTCTACCAACTGAGCTATCCCAGCACACCAACAGAAATTTATCTAGTAAACTATCAAAATTCCCGGGCGATCAATGGATATATTATCATAGGTATTACTTGATTTTTGGTTGATTAAGATCAGTTATATAATTTATTCCAGATTGCATATGTTTAGATAGCAATACATGTCTGCCATTAACATCAAGCACCTGCAGTTCTGAGCCATCAGGGAGTATTTTTCTTTGGATGATTTCTAGTTTATAAGGCTCGGCAATAATATCCTGCCCAAGGTTTTTAAGGGCAGGAATTTTAGACTTAAGAAATTCTGGGATTTTAATTTGTCCAGATTTAATCTTCGTAACCAGGTAGTTAAGCACATACCACAAGAATAATAAAAAGAAAACTATAACGAATAGTCTGCGACCAAGATTTAAATCGAGATTTTCAGCACCTAATCCTTCCATATCCTCAGAATACACTGAATCTAGCAAAATTTCTAGTGAATTAACTATTTACTAGTTTAAATATAGCTTGTCTGATATTTAGTTCTTTAGGGAGCTTAATTGAATCAATCATTGCATTAATCTGCTCTTCCTCTGAAATAAAACTTCTAGCAATCATAGACCAGAGGTTTTGTTGATAGTCAGGGGAAACCTTGATCATGATTTCTTTATAAGACTCTAATGACATACCTACTGCTGAAAAAATCATTTCTATTTTTTCTTTAGTGTAAATATTATTGAAGTTGCTCTCAAGGATTTGATCAATTAAAGCTATAGTGTACTTTATTATTTCACTATTGTTCTTTTCGTAGAGTTGCATATAGAAATTTTTGTTAGCTTCAAGAGTAATACGTTCGTCCCCGCTTAGATTATTAAAACCATAAGTCGGAGCTGATATATTAAAAACGAACACACCATTAGGTTTGAGTGTACAAGCTATTGCTGCTAAAAATTTACTCATATCCTTAAACAAGTGAAAAGTATTCAGTGCATAAGCGATATCTACATTACTGTTGAATTCATCTAAAAGATCTTCAGCATTGAGTTCTAGGTATTTGACTTGATCATCGCCTAATCTTGCTCTTGCTTGTTTAAGCATTACTGCTGCTGGATCTATTAAATAAAGATTCTTAATACCTGCATTTAGAATTATTTCTGAGCTTACGCCGGTGCCAGCTCCAATATCTAAAACAATACCATCTGCTCCACCATGCTCTAAAGGATTTACAAAATCTACTGCAGCTCTGGCACTAGTTTCATAAACAGGGTCAGTCTTGCCATACTCTATCGATGTCTGTTCATCTTCAAAAGGGTTCTCTATGATTAATTCTTGTTTAGACATCTTCCCCCATCAGTAATGCAATGTCGGCAGCATGACTAGCACCTGCAAGCTGCGTAATTCTTAATCCAAAATTATCATCAATTACTACAACTTCACCCCTTGCAATTAATTTATTGTTAACGAATAAATCTACTGATTCACCTGAAAGCCTATCTAGCTCAATGATTGAACCCTTGGTTAGTTTCAGTATATCTTTCAAATGCATTTCAGCTCTTCCCAGCTCTACGATCAAGCCAAGACGAATATCCATTAGTAAATTTAAGTTTTTCTTTTCATCAACGTCATTAGGGTTATGGGAATCTACTATTTGCCCAAAGTCCGCACCTAGTATGTCTCCAACGGTACTAGGGTCTTTAGTTTTGTTTGCGGTTACAGTTGGGAACGACATTAATAAAGCGTTGATGAGTTCAGTAGTTAAATCCACTTCTATGCTTGCATCTAATCCAGATGCGGTCTGTAAGCTAAAGATTAATGCTGTTTTTTCATGTTCTCCATCTTCGATCTTTAAAGAAGTTGGATCAGCAGGGTCTAAAATACGAACATTGAAATTTGTTGGTTTAAAACTTGGATCTTGTAACTCTGGTACATGAGCTAATGCATCATTGAAACTCTGTGAGACAGCCGAACCAAAAGCTTCTGCATGATCAGCATCCAAATCACCACTCTCTTCTGCTGAACCTAACATCAGATTAGCGATGCTGGCTGCATTTGCTGTTGAACTTAAAATACTAATAGTACCAAAGCCCGCTTCACTAAAGCTTGCGCTCGCTAATGCAGTTTCTGTATCTACGCTGGCAGCAGCACCTGCGGTCTTTGCAGCTTCAATGCCACTTAAGGCAATAGTTACTTGAATATTTAAAAGCTTAGTCAGAGAGCTGGCTATTTGCGTGGAAACAGTCTTGGCTATCGTTTTTAATTGTGCTTGTTGGTTGGCATCAAGCGGCATAAGGTTTTTATACCCTTGTTGTAAAAACCCAATACCACAGTCATTAAGACTATAGATCTGGATAATAGACTAGGCTATTTGAGGGATTTAAATGCTTATAGCTCGTTTTTTAGCTTTAGCTTTGTCAATGACAATATGAGTAATACGACGCGAAGTAGAGTTCACTGAACGAATAAATTCTAGTACCCAAAGGTTTTGTTTTTCGTCTTCGTAATCTTTATCATCATGAAGTAATTGCACAGATTTATTGCGTAATTGTTCTTCAATCATTTTCAGGGATTCTAGATGCTCTTCTATACGGTTAGCCTCACCAGCAGAATCATTTAATACGGCATTGCAAGCTTTAGAAAAGCATTTAACAGTTTGTTTGAAGTAATCTTCAAGCCCATCATAACTGTTATCAGCAAAATCTGGTTCTTTAGTATTAAGAGTTTCAAGTGAAGTTTCAAGTTTATAAGCAATATGTTCAATCTCATTGACTAAGGATACTTGATTGATGACTCTAGACACATCATGGTAAGAGAGTCTTAGCTTACCGACTCTACTCAAGAAATCCAAAATATCAGCTCTGAATTCTTGTTGGTACTCTCTAAGTTTAGTAATTTGTGTAGTTTTATTTTTTTCTTTTTTGATAAAGTAGTCGCGTGATAGCCAGAGCATTTCTTTAACTACATTCTTATATTCTTTAATACCTTGTGCTGAATGCACGAATAGTAATTCTGGATTATCTCTTAAGTCACTAACACGAGGAAAGATATAGTGGAATTTTTCTTCTTCCTTGCCTTGCGGTACACAGAGCTTAGTTAACCATCCGAGTAATTTTAAGCAAGGCATGAAAACTATTGCAGAAGCTAGATTGAAGTAGGTTTGAGCATTAGCAACTAAACGTGGCACATCGGTTTGGTCTGGTGTTAACCACTTCACTAACTGTACAAACCCTGGTACCCAGAAGGCAAAGAGTAGTACTCCGATGATGTTATAGAGTATATGTGACATGGCAACCCGCCTTGCCGAGAATCCTGAACCAAGAGATGCTATCCAAGCGGTAACACAAGTACCAATATTAGATCCTAATATCAATGGTACAGCAGCTTCTAGAGTAATCAATCCTTGCATAGCTAACCCAATCGTGATACCCGTGAAGGCACCACTAGAGTGAATGATTGCAGTGAAAACAGCTCCCACCAAAATACCGAACCAAACATTTTCGCAATTAGTCATGAGGTCTATAAAGTATACAGAGTGACGAAAGCTCTTCATAGATGCAGACATACAATCTAGTCCAAGGAAAAGCAGTCCTAGACCGAGAATAATAAGCGCAAAATATTTAGTCTTAGATCTTTGCGCAAAAGTACGCATAATAAATCCAATAAAAATTATTGCCATAGACCACTTCGTGACATCAAATGCCATGATCTGTCCCGTAACAGTACTGCCGATATTCGCCCCAAGCATTACTGGCAAGCTACGTTCAAAAGTCATGAGCTTAGATTGCACTAGGGATACTAATATAGAGGTAGTGGCACTGCTACTATTCACGATGCCCGTAACTACGGTACCTATTATGAGACCAAGGAATGAGTTGTCAGTGGCCTTCTCAAGAAATATCCTCAGAGTGTTCCCAGCAGCTTTACTGAGATTATTAGACATCATATCGAGACCAAAAAGTAAAAGCGCTGCTCCACCTAATAATCCGACTATATTGATTAAAGTAATTCCTTCCAAGCGCCTAGAATTTTAGCATGATGGATTGGCAGTAAGATAATCTCGTATAGAATCAAATGATTTCTTGTAGGAGCTACTAGGGAAGAGGTGTTTAAGGCACTGACCGCAGAGCATTTTGATCCAGTAATTTATGAACAAAAATCTAAAGAACTGCATCAGGTTTATGCTCAAATTGGAGCAAACATGACCGCTAATATCAAAGAGACCGCCATGAACCTCTCTCAAGCAGATAGAATCGAGCCAGCTGAAGAGTTGAGGAGTTTTGGGCGGGGTAAGAAAACGATGCATGATAAGCATCATAATAAAGCCATAGATCAAGACTTCTTAACCAAAGATTAGGCGGAAACGGGTATAATTATTGTATAGATTTTCAAACGGGGAGCCCAGTTTTCTGCGCATCCCCGTTTTTCTTTTATGGCCAAGGATTCATCGTACTAAACACTTGATCGTTGCTTGTCTTTATTTTGATACCAGACTTCAAATCATCCTCAGTAAGATCTGTCCCTAGTTTCTCAAAGAGATAATTAGTGAATTGAGCTTTAGATTTAGCTCTATTTGAATCTTTTATTTGCTTATGAGTAATCCTGTACCTGAATATTGCCGCACCCAGAAGTATATCGCAAAGCTGAATTAAGGGAGTGCCCACAGACTGGAGCATTATAGCGTTGTTGATGCAGTCAAGCGATCTAAGTTCAGTACTGAAATCTTGATTAGAGGCGTTAGGCTTATGATTAAAGTCTGCGATGATAGTAGCTCTCTCTTCTGCTTTACAGTTGCTCTGGCAAAGCTGTTTACAGTAATGTATGTAGGCATCCCAAAAGTTACTATGTATCTCTGATAAAAATTTAGGGTGATCTTTATCAATTACGACACAGTAAAACTCAAACTTATGCTTTAGTGCAGTATCAAGAAATCTCAGATACTTATCAAGCTTGTCTGGAGTTACGTCTGTAAACTTATATTCATAGTGCCTAGTGGAAGCCAGCATCATATTTAGTTCATCTTGAGTTAAGATCTTAGGACTAGCCTTCAGGTCTTTTATAACAGTTCTACGCTGACTTCTTAAATTAGAATAGTTTGCGAAGTGTGCATTCAGAAGATCAACTGTGAAGGGATAGGGATCTTGAACCTTAAGCATGCCTACGCCAAAGTATGGCTGCCTATCATCAGTGTTAAGCGAGACCCCGCTTTCATCAACAAAAATGAAAGGATAATCCATAGAGCAAATTATAAACCTTTCCCAGTCCAATGCTTGAAAATAAAAGACTTCGTTCGAACTCAAAAACGTTAGGCATCATAAAAAAGAAGGGCATTGGAAGCATAAGGGTTAGGGCGAATTTGAAGGTGAAGTCTTACAAAATAGTGGAATAAATTTATCTTGAAAAGTGAATTGTGGAGATGCGGCTTAACTTATTCTATAAATTCTAATTCATTAAGATTTTTTACTAGTTGTTTGTAACTGATTAGCTATTCCAGGAAATTCATAGATAGTTTTAAGTAGCATTTCTGAAAATCTAATTAAATGTTCAGCATCTACTTTATTTATAATTTCAATTTGATGATTTGCATCATTGCCTTTTTGTCTTATTAAATCTACCCAATCATTAGCTTTTGGTGGCAAAGAATTTTTAAGTAAGTAATCCACATAATTCTGAAAAGACAAATTTTCTGCTGCGCCTTCTCGTACGGCTATATTCATTAATAATTTTCGACAACACATAGCAGTTGCAGTGTATGCCTGATGTGAAAAGCAATTCCTAGCCTCTTCATAAATTGTTTCAATTGTTTTATCAGGTATATAATTTACGTTTGATCCAAATTTAACACCAGGTATTTGTATGTTTTCACAAAAGAATGTAGGATGGTCACATTCAGAACAAAGATAGATATTAGCGTTTATAGTTGTTTGATATTGATGTATTCTTCCTGACCAACCCTTATCAGAAGAAACCTTATGAGAGCAAAAACCGCATACATATTTTTTAGGTGTAAGATTCGTAATTTCACGCCATACGATTTCCATTGTCATTCTATTATAGCTCAATCAGTATCACTACTCTTTCAATGTATTCATAATGGTATATTCAAGGGATTTGAACCTATACTCACAAAAATTGCTATGCAATTTTTGTTCGTGACTCGGGTGACTAACTTACTCATTATGGATTTCGGTCTGCGCGACCCTCGTCAATCGGTAAAAGCCTCGTGGACTTGTGACTTCTAACCGAATAATCTAAGTTTCAAGCTTTCTGAAACTCCATATAAAATAAAAGAGAGGCTTAAGCCTCTCTTTTATTTTATTAAATGGTGCGTCCGGAAGGATTTGAACCTTCGACCAATCGGTTAAAAGGTACGATGCTAGTCGCTAAAACCTAATAACGAAGCCACTTTTAAGGATGCTGTGTTAGTTCGGTGCTGTCGTCGTACTAACTATTATTGATTGTATCATAAATACTTATATAATTAATAATAATTGCAATCCGTCTCCATACAAAAAAATCCCAAGTTTGTTGAAATGAAAGACGAGATTATATTGGACCGTATAAAAGGTCCTATAACTAACAGTTTAGAGATTCAGTGTATTAAAACAGAAAATAGTTTTCAAGGGAAAAGTATATTTTTGCTTCTCCAAGGTAAGGTTTTTGCCATGATACAAGACCCTAGTAAAAATGATTCTAAGCAAGATTGGTCAAGAGATTTGGCTGGTGAATATATTCTCTGTCATACTCTTTTCAATCTTCCAGCTGAATTAATACCAGAATTTATACCAACAGTTCTTGCATTCTTACGATTTGCTGACTTATTGCCTTGGTCTTATCAAATCTATGCCTTTCCAGATGAGAATTATTACTGTTTATATTCTGGACAAAAACTTGCTCAACCTGGTTTTTTTGCATCATACAAACCTGTTGATCAATATGATTATAAAAAAGCAGATGAATATTATCAAAGAATGCAAAAAGGCAATCCAAACTACAACACATTTATTGCAACAAAGAATCCAAGCTATTCTAGCTCAATAACAGGTGCAAACGTCTTCAAAAATCTGATTTCCTATCACCAATTATTTTCAAATAAGGATGAAGTTAAGCTATTAAATAGGGTTTTCCTAGAAAAAATTTCTGAGCAGTTAAGCAAGTTTATAGTCTTAAAATGCATACCTAGTATTAAATCTGAGCCAGTTCCAATTTACGAGATAAGGTCTATTAGCAACAAATTAATCCCAGCTCTTCAACCAAATATTACCAAATTAATTCAACAGAAGATTATAGTTACAAATAGTAAACTTTCAAAATCTGAAATCTTCTATATCGACGCCTTGAAATTATATAAATTTATCAACTCTAAAGTAGAGAAATATTCAAAAATAGCTTATCTGATTAGATTTAATGAGATCAAGGAATTTATTCAGTCTCACTATATGAATAATAGAATAAAGTCTAATACCTGAAAACTGGATACTGATTTCGGGTGTTACTTCTTATATCTAAAATTTTATTATAGAGCCTATTACTAGTGAGTAATTAAAAGGAGTTTAACTAATGATTAATGAATATAAAACTGTTTCATATTCACTAACTGAAGATGTAGTGAAATTGATTAAGCAACTATCTGACTATCATGGAGTATGCAAATCAGGAATTGTTCGCTTAGCCATCAAAACTTTAGCAAGAGAATTAAAGCTTATATAGAAGGATTCTAATAAAAGGAGAAAACAACGAAATGGTAGTAAATATACCACCACTCAGCAACGCTATTGAGAATTTGCTCAAGAAGGTCCCAACAAAGCATCAAGCAACTGCTCTTGCTTGGAACCGAAGCATGCTTAATGGAGATACTTGTTACGGAAGAATTATTGGTTTTGATACTCGCAGGATCTATTTAAATGCAGCTGCAAAATTTTGGCAATATCTAAGAGCTGATTGTTCGAATTTGTATGAAGCTGCAATCGAGGCAATCGAAGCTCATAGACCAGAACAATACTCATCAAAGAAACATATCAAGGAAGCTTCGATTAGTTTAGCTAAATATTTAATTCATCATCAATTGAAGAGGAGAAAATAATTTTATGAATCATAAAATGCTAGACAAGCTACGTTTAATACCAATCAAGCGTCACCAAGAGCCTTATAGACCAACGCGCAAGCCTCGGGATCTTGAAACACTTTTAGCTATTAACGAAGACTTGAACACGACTAGAGAAAGTAAGGACCTCAATGCAATACTCGTTAAGTTTGTCTTTTGGACTGGGTTACGTGTCTCTGAAATATGTGCTTTAAAACTTGAGAATGTTTTTTTAGAAGAAGGTAAATTTCTAGTATTACACGGTAAGCATGGAAAGAACCGATGGGTCGGTATTAATAAGGAATTGAAGAAAGATTTAGCGCAGTATCTTAAAGACCAATGTAACAATAGATCAACATCTAATCGGCTTTATTTATTTGTTCTCCCAGATGGCAGGCGTATTACTAAAGATCGTCTTGAAAAACGAATGAAGATACTTTGTGATAAAGCTGGCTTCCCTGGTGGTTGGCATCAGTGGCGAAGATGCTGTTTCACTAACTACGCCAATCGTGGAGCACCATTGCATATGCTCAGGCTCATAGCAGGTCATTCAGATATTAAGACTACGATGTCATACATAAGACCAGATATAGAAGAAGTTTTGGAGAGGCAGAAGGATTGGTAAAAAAGAGGTATTAAATATGGCGAAAGACTATTTTGAAGAATTTGAGAGATGTAAACAGCTATTGCGTATGAGAGGTTGGCTAATTGACGTAACTTCAATTTCAAAGGCAGAAGTACTGCCAGAGTGGAATGAATCAGGTCTAGTTGTCGATATAAAAAAAACACCGGCGTACGAACATTTAGCCTGCTATATCTCGTGTTATCGCCATTCTAAGTACCCACGATTCATTGCTTTGCAAGAGATCTGTACCTCGTGTTATCGCCATTATAAGTATCCACGATTCATTGCTTTAGAAGGGATCTGTTGGTCCTATAACTGGCTTATACAGCAGACTCCGTCTAATTTTAAGTCAAAACAGACTTATGTCAATTTTTATTTTATCAAGCACCGCGTTGAGGAATTCATAAAGCATGTAACAGGATACCGTCCTCATGTGAGACAGGAAGCTTCTTTAATCGCGGCTCTTCTAATTCCAACTCTTCAAATTAATAAGATGAGCGTCGGGTTGCAGAGACCATTTGCATTATATTTTGGAGGTGAAAATGAGCACTAAGGATCTTGCCAGAAATCGCTGGAAGGAAATCATACTATCACTTACAAGCATCACGCCTGCGAAATTAACCAATAAAAATCAATCATGTCCATTCTGCGGTGGCAAGGATCGCTATCGCTTTGACGATAAGCAAGGTGATGGAAATTGGTTTTGTAATCAAGGCTGTGCTCCAGGTGGAAGACAGTCAAGCAACGGATTTGGCTTTCTGATGAATTATTTCAATGAAGATTTTAAAACCGTAGCAAAGAAAGTAGATAAATATTTAGGAACATAAACCATGAATCAAGAAGAAGTAAAACCTATCATTCCAGCACCAGAGACATTAAATTACAAACTTAATACAAAGATTAAGCTGTATAGTCAGAGAGACAATGAGTATAAAGATTACTATTGTTATCAACTGTTTGAACCCTGGATTAATCATAAAAACGAATTGGTTGGCTATATTGGTAGAACCAAGAAGAAAGTCACGCATCAGATTTTTTATTCAGAAAAGGGTTGGACTCAAGGCACTATTGGAGAAGATCGTCCGTTACTAGGTGAGCATTTGATTCCAGGCAATGACAATGTAATCCTCATTGGAGAAGGAGAAAAAGTCTATAATCGATTGAAATCAATTTGTGGGAAACATATAGCGACTACTTGGATAGGTGGAGCTAAGGGCACTCATTTGACTAACTTTGGAGCTTTGAAAGATCGTAAGGTCTTTAT
The DNA here is from genome assembly GCA_964512985.1 of uncultured Gammaproteobacteria bacterium. Taxonomy (GTDB): domain Bacteria; phylum Cyanobacteriota; class Vampirovibrionia; order LMEP-6097; family LMEP-6097; genus CAYPGT01. The sequence continues at coordinate 12,953 of CAZELI010000004.1, forward strand.
ATTTCCAGATAATGACAAAGAAGGCAGTGAAGCAGCACAAAAGATATTCAGAATGATTTATGAGTTTTGTGATGTGAAGATTACGGCAATACCAGAAGGTAAAGCTGATAAATGGGATATTGCTGATGACATAGATAGCGGGCTTGTTAAGACTGAACAAGACTTGGAAGCATATTTAGCAAATACTATAGATATTGATCCATATGACTTTGAAGAGTTTAAGGCAGAAGGTAGATCTTCAGGACAAATTGCTTTTGAATTTTTTTATAAGCATAAGGAATGTATCTCTTTTTGCAATGACCTCTATGAATACAAAGATGGTTACTATCAGCTTTTGAGCGATGACCAAGAATGGAAGAAAATCACTAGACTCCTAAATAAATGTGATACTGGGGCTAGTAAAAAGAGATATAGTTATGCAACGTCGGCATGTGTAAGAGAGGCTCTAAGCTATATAAAACAATATTTTAAAATTGATCACAGAAAGATTAATCCACCGGGCTTAAACCTTAAAAATGGAATATTAAGACCTAGATATTTTGGAAATAATGAAGTTGAATTTAAGTTGTTTCCACACACCCCAGATGAATACTACACTTTTCAAGCAGCTTTTAAATGTAGACCAGAGATTGGATCTAGTGTAGCGGATAAAATACTTAATGATATGCTAGACCCTAAGCCACTGCAAGCTTTACTAGGGATTATTGCTTCTACATTTGACCTAGGTAAAGTAAGGATAGTTCAAGCAAGAGGAGTTAGAGCATTAATACTTGATGGGCAAGGATCAAATGGTAAGGATCTTTTACGAGTTTGGTGCGGTCAATTATTTGGTAAACAAGCTCTATCTTCAATACCACTGCAAACACTTAAGAGAGCTGACTCTGAAAGAGTCTTTCAATTAGCTCCTCTGGCAGGCAGTAAGATAAACTGGGCATCTGAGAACCAGAAAGTCGCTATTGATGCCTGCCAAATGATTAAGCAAATTATAACTGGTGAGACTATAACTATCGAAAAGAAGCATCAGGACCCAGTGGATATAGAGCCTAAAATTGTCTTGCTTTTTAATACTAATGATAAGCCCGTTTTTAAGAACCAAATGGAAGCAATTAGACGTAGATTTGCAATAATTCCCTTCCCATATGTATTTAAAGATGATCCTAAATTACCACATGAAAAAAAAGCTGATCCTCGCTTGAAAGAAGATCTTGACTTTATTAATGAAGCGATATTGCCTTTCTTCCTGAATAGACTGCTTATAGAATTCAAGAACGTTTTAAAAGATGGAATAGATTACAGCTTTCAAGATGAAATTATGGAAGAAAATAGAGAGGATCACAGCCATTTATATCGATTCATCAATGAAATTAACCTCGTTGAATGTCCACCTGCAGAAGGGCTTTCTGCTAATGCTATTCACAAAGAATATCTTGCTTGGTGTTGTAAAGAAAAGCTAGTTGAAGATAACGGGGTATATGGTCTCAAATATCATGACAGCACTTATGACAGAATTATTCGTACTCCAAGCCAGATGACGAAGGAGTTACAAAGTTTCTTCCCACGGTTGCAAAGAATCAAAAATAACAATGGTAGAAGGCTAGGACTGAGATATGCAGCTGAAATTAAAGATATCCAAGCTAAAGTTACAGATGCCGGTTTTTAATCCTTGCCACGATGACATCATGACAGGCTATTTCAATTAGTTTCTTTCTTATATATATACTTCTAAAAAAACTTAGTGCATTAAGAATCACGTGTCATGGTGTCATGATGACCATGACTTGATCAACTGGCTAGTCTGGAGATAGTCCTACCAGAACAGGTTATAATATCCTTATAATGAATAAGGTTCATAGACTTAAATACCACCCTGACACAGGCGTAGAGCTGGCTTCTAGTGATTGTTTTACCGAAGATAGTTTAGTTAGTGATTTGCTACGAGATAAAGAGATCCTGCTTGATACTAATAGTGAGATGCGAGCTAAGGTTGAGAAGCTAACTCAAAAAAATGAATGGTTGCAAATGCGACTTAGTCATGCAGAAACAGAAAATGAAAAGCTGAAAAATTCTAAGGCTATAGGAGCTAGGTTCTGCGTACACAAAAAACGTTTCCTCGCACTCAGAAGAATCCTAGAAGCTTCTAACAGTAATCAAACTTATGACAAGCTCGATCGAGATGTCAGAGTATGTTCCAAAGTTTCAAAATAGCCGGGGCGGAATCCTGGAATGCCATAGTAGTTTTCATGTGAGACAAAATGGGGCCCCATACCCCCTTTTTGGCAATTGCTATAAAAGCTCAGACAAAATCATTTTGGTCAGTTTTGCGTAAATAATATAGGCTTTTTGGTTTATTATCCTTGAGTTGCAAAAATATTGACCAATAATGGCGTAATGAAGCCATATTTCGCTAGGGGTAATTCGAGATAATTATGACATTTGTTGAACTACCCCTAATTCTGATAAGTAATTTAGGTCAAACAATCTCTGACTTTATTGAATCAATTCTGTTGAATTCTCAAAAAGTTTTTGAAGCGTTGATATTTATATAGGTGAACATGCGTCAAATGCCTGATTATTAATTAATCAGAGGATGAAATCCAACTAGCTCTGCCTAGAAATTTCTATGGTTCAAAAGAGGTCCGATATAGCATATTCCCATGATCATATAAGCAAGATTTTTTTTCTTTAAAATTCTCTTTAAACAAAATCCATTTTTTATTTTTCTCAGAGAACAAAAAGTAAAAATTGCTTTTATCTTCTTGTTGATTCGAATAAAATGACAATATTACCGTATCTGTAAATGTATCCATTTCCTCAAATAGTTTTATTAACTCCTGGCTATCATAAGGTCTATGTTCTGAGCATCTAGCATCAATTTGTTTGACAAAATCAGAGGGTTTTTTAATATTTTGATAAAACGGTGGGATTATAATACCTGATTCCAATCCCTTATTAATTACGCAAGCACCATCCATGTTATTAGGATCTAGAGTACGCATCAAGACCCAAGGATTATCCAGCATAACTTCACCATTTACACGTTCACCTGAAAAAAGTTCATATACTTCGGCATTAGCACTTGGAAGTATGTATTCTTCAAACACTCTACCTGTTGATTTGAATTGACGCATGATGATACTGAAATCCAGACATTCATTCAGATTTATCCAGGACAAGAACTCCTTGCTCTCTGTTATTGGTTCCTCTTGCTTCATTGCTTTTTGATTTGTAGCACTATGGCATGAGTATAAGAAACTTACTATAAATATTAAACCTAAGATTTTTTTTGTATTCATTTCCTTCTTCCTTCTATTTTCTGATAATTAATCTAATCTATTCCAAGTACAAGAGACTTATACAAAAGTCCATAATAAAAAAAAGTAAAAACAAGCCCAACTATAAAGAACGCCCAGTTTTTGGCTTCGAACTCATGAAAATTTTGATAGTAGTAACCTTCATAACCAGAATAAAATGCCATGTAACCAAACCAGTAGGGTATTGAAAGAGGCAGTAACAGTAGAGATAATAATGCAAATCCCGTAGATTCACCACGTTGCCGCTTATAGGCTTTGATCCTCGTTGTTAGGATAATGTTTTTAAATTCCCGTTCGTAGTCACAGTAGTAAGATTTTTTTCTTTGCATAAAAAATGTATGCAAATCGTTCTCTAATTCTTCGAGTTCTTTGTTAAGTTCATCCATGATATTTCCTTCTTTTATTAAGTTTATCTCAAGCCAACCATGAAATTATTTACCGATGCACAATGGATATCACTTGCATATGACGAGCCCCCAATAGGTTTATAGGTAAATAAATCGGCAAACTGAAGTGATAAATTGATATTGTCCTCAAGTGTAGGAATAAAATCTGATTTCAAATTGTCATATAGCTCATAGGTATTATGCGGCTTTAATCCGACGGCAGTATAGAAGTCAACGTAAGCATCAGTCACAGATCCTTTTAAATATCTGATTCTGCCTCTGTTGTAATAAGAATCAGCTATGTTGTCAGGCTTAATATCCGAAGATGATATTACGGTATTGGTTAATGACATACCATTAACTAGATCGTTTAGTTGGAGTCTTACATAGGCTTTACTAACAGTGATTCGGATTAATTCTGAGCTAGCCAATCCTCTGTTAGTTTCTGCCCTAGTTAAATCAGAATCTGCTCCAGAAAAATCTTCGAGGAGAAGCTTTGTATTTGCTCTATTGTAGTATTGAGCTGCACAATTATTTTGTATTTTAATGGCTTTGTCGTAGTCTGCAAGAGCTTTGCTGTAGTCGCCTTGACCATAATATATATTTCCACGATTATTATACGCAGAGGACCCGTTAACATTGAGACTAATTGCATTATTAATATCAGCGAGAGAAGATGTTAAGTCACCATTGTTATATTCTATTAAAGCCCGATTATAGTAAGGAAGGTCTGATATTGCATTAGTTTTTATTGCAATAGCGATGTCTTTTAAAGCCTCTTCTTGGTCCCCTAAAAGATATTGAATGATTCCACTATTGAGGCTTGCAGTAAAATTTCCTTTGGGTTTGGATAATTTAATAACTTGAGAAAAATCGTCTAAGGGGAATTGAATATCAAATTCATCTGTTCTTCTAATAGAAGGTACATCATCAACTAGATAAAGCATCCCTCTCATTAAATAGATTGCTTTTTGCTTAGAATTAATTTCTAAAGATAGTTCACAGTCTTCGAGAGCATCATTCGTTTTACCTAACATTACTTCTGCTGTTGCTCTAAAATTACGTGCTTTATAATTATCAGGAAATAAATCTATTACTTGAGTAAAATCTTCCAGAGCACCTTGCCAGTCTTGCAGCTTAAGCTTTGTTTGACCTCGCTTGAAGTAATAATTAGCTTCTTGTTTGGGGCTTGTGAAATCTGCTTGAGCTGGTAAAGAAAGACTTATGACGATTATAATGAGGCTAAATATTTTTAACATGATGAACTCCCTTCAGAAACAAAAAATCTCCCACTTGGAGAGATTTTTTTAGTTACTTATAGAAAGTAACCGGGAGTTTATCAATCGTAACTAGACGACTACTGTAATCTTTAAGCCGGGGCTCTGGACATACATCACAATCTCCCGGCTATAAAACCGGGAGATGCGTTTTTACGGTCAGCATCTCTGTGACCGCTAGTTACGAGGCGATAAAACCCCAGAGCTATTGCTAGCTCCATAAATAAGAATAGCTTTTATCTAAGTTAAATGACAATAGTAGGATCAAATTGTAATGACCCAATGGGATTGTTAAGCAAATACGAATAGTTCATGGTAGAATTTCAGGCATATAAAAGGAAGGGTTTTCATATGGTGGATCAGAATCAAAGTAGTAGTAAAGAGAGAAAGTTTTTAAAGCCTCTAAGTATAGCGATTGCTGCTATGTTAACCACAGCTCCGAATGTCGGTGCTTTAGCTCCAATTATGGATAGAGCAAATATTAAAGCTCAACAAACCATCAACAATCAAAAAATAGATTTGACCAATAATCAATTAACCATAGGACCATCAACTAGAACTACAGTAGTAGCTATGCATCAATCTCATTCTTCTCATGTCTCGCATGCTTCTCACCATTCTCATTATTCTGGTAGGTAAGGTTTAAGTAATGTTATTAGATAATGTCGAGGGCTTTGCGAAGCTATTTTTTTCATTGAATGTATATAGTTTAGAAACTATCAAGAAAGCTGCATATAAGTTTACTGATAAAGCTTCATTCGATTTTATAACTGACAAAAAAGATACTATTGAAGTAAGAATAAATGCAATTGTTGATTTACCATCTATTGAGTTAGATCGCCTTGCTAAACAATTTAATAATGAGGTATTAGATCAGGATTTACGAGGAATTATTGCAAGTCAAACAGAGGCTACAAGGAATCTTATTTTAGCTCAAGCCTTCTCTAGAACTGATCTATTGAATAATGAGTAAGATGTCATCAACAATTACCAAATCTTCTAAATTTAAAAGTTTATCAGAGTATAATCAGGAACCGAATTTAACCTACGAACTCTTGCCATTTAGATTTATTAAATTAGATGATACACGGTACGTTCTTACGAATGAAGTTGGGGAATTTTTATTACTTGATAGAGAAACTTTAGTTGATTTTGTACATAGAAAACTAGAGCCAAATTCTTCTATATACAATGATTTGAAATCAAGACATATGTTAATTGATTCTGATTCAAATGTTGCATTAGATTTACTTGCACTTAAGTATAGAACTAAGATGCAGTTTGTCGAAAATTTCACAAGCTTACATCTTTTCATAACTACCTTACGTTGTGACCATTCATGTCCTTACTGCCAGGTTTCTAGACAAAGTGAAGATAGGTTAGCCTTTGATATGACCACCGAAATTGCTGATAAAGGTATTGAGTTTACTTTTCGTAGTCCTTCACCATCAATAAAAATAGAATTTCAAGGTGGAGAATCTCTTCTTAACTTTGATCTAATCAAATATATTGTATCGAAGGCAAAAGAAAAAAATGAAATTGCACAAAAAGAACTTGGGTTTGTTATAGCAACAAATCTATCTCAGGTAACAGATGAAATTTTAGAATATTGCCATGAACATAGTATTTTAATTTCTACTTCTTTAGATGGACCGGAAGATTTACACAATAAGAATAGACCAAGACCTGGTAATGATAGCTATCAAAAAACTATAGAAGGTATTAATAAGGTCAAGGAATTTTTAGGACCAGATCAAGTCTCAGCATTAATGACAACGACGCTTGCTAGTCTATCCAGACCTAAAGAAATTATAGATGAATATATAAGACAAGGATTCAGATCAATTTTCCTTAGGTCCCTTTCTCCATATGGCTTTGCTATTAAAACAAAAAGTTATGATTTATACGATACCGATACTTGGCTAGATTTTTATAAAGAGGGGCTTGATTATATAATTCAGCTTAATAAGGATGGCTTTTTCTTTGTTGAAGAATACACTTCATTAATTCTAAATAGGATGCTTACGCCTCTAGGCACTGGCTATGTTGATTTACAATCCCCTGCTGGAGTTGGTATTAGTGTAATTGTTTTTAATTATGATGGTGATATATATGCTTCTGATGAGTCAAGGATGCTTGCAGAGATGGGTGAGACAAAATTTAAGCTAGGTAATTTGCTCAATAACACTTATGAAGAGATTATGCTCTCCGATACTTTACTAGATACCTTGGAATCATCTATAGCTGAAAGCGTTCCTATGTGTAATGATTGTGGATTTCAACCTTATTGTGGTAGTGAACCTGTTTATCACTATGCAACCCAAAAAGATATTATTGGTAATAAGATGCTTAGTGGCTTTTGCAAAAAGAATATGACAATATTCAAGCATCTTATAACTCTGTTATCAGATGATAAGGAAGCTCGGGAAATATTAATGAGGTGGATTAGAGTTTAAATCATGCTTAATCTAGCTACAAAAGATATACGCTCCCTTACTAAAGTCACTTTAGAAGATAGTTTCATTGCTAAGTTAACAACAAACCAACTGGCTCCATTACCTCTTAAAGAGAAGCAAATTCTCTTAGTAAAGCCTGAAACTACAATTCAGAAGGGCTATAAAGCATATTTTGTCTTTGAGGATGATGCGATTGCAATTGACAACTTTGACGTTGATAATGTTTTTGTACTACCAAATGACCAATACTATCTCGATGATGGAGATGTAATCAAATTTGAGCCACGAGGTTTAAGATTAAAGTCTATATATAGAAAGAACTCTAACCATAATGCAATGTTAGTAACTGAGCGTTGTAATAATTATTGCTTGATGTGTTCTCAGCCACCAAAAGATATTAATGATAGTTATATTGTTAATGAACTTTTAGAAGCCATTCCTCTCTTTGATAGAACCACCAAGGAAGTAGGTATCACTGGTGGTGAGCCAACTCTGCTAGGTGATGACTTACTAAAAATCCTCAATACCTGTAAAAACTATTTGCCAGAGACAGCTTTACATATGCTGTCTAATGGTAGGAATTTCGCAAATATAGGTTTTGCTGAAAAGATAGCGAGTATTAATCATCATGATTTCATGATTGGGATACCCTTATATTCTGATATATCTAATATTCATGATTATGTAGTCCAGGCTGATGGTGCTTTTGATGAAACTATAAGAGGGATTATAAATCTAAAAAAATATGGACAACGAGTCGAGATTAGAGTTGTTATTCATAAGCAAACATATGAACGATTACCTCAACTTGCTGAATTTATAACTCGTAATTTGCTCTTTGTGGATCATGTTGCCTTAATGGGTCTTGAAATGATGGGTTTTACCAAAGCCAATATAGATGATCTTTGGATTGATCCTATTGAATATCAATCTCAACTAGTACAAGCAGTTGAAACGTTAGCTAGATTTAGAATGAATGTTTCTGTATATAATCATCAGCTGTGCCTGCTTGATAAAAAGCTTTGGTCCTTTAATCGTAAAAGTATCTCTGATTGGAAAAATGAATATATGCCAGAGTGCGAGCCTTGTACCAAGAAAGAAGAGTGTGGTGGTTTCTTCAGTTCGGCAAAGCTCAGATATAGTGAATACATTAAACCCTTATGAATAAATACACTGCTGTTGTTATAAGTATTGGCATTCTAGTTTTATCCTCATTAGGAAAAAGCTATCTTGCGATAAAAGAAAAAGAAATTGATGGTCAAAGAGATGCTCAAAGATATGAATTATTTCTCAATCCAAATGTTGGTAGGTTTCAATATTTACTTGATAAGAAAACGGGTAAGGTTTGGCAAGCCACAACATATACTGATATAAAAGGGCAACCTACTGTTTGGGCATACATGTCTAAAATTGATAATGATGATCAGTTGATAGAGCTTGCAAGATTAAAAGAAGGACTATGAAACAATATTATGAGACTCATTCTATGAGAATTAATCGAAGTGATTGTTTCCCCAAGTGGCTTTTTCGGATAGAAGTTATAGCTTTGTTGATAATACTGAGTAGTTGTTCTACATATCACAATAGTTCTGATCAAGCATATGATGATGCGTGGGATGAAACTAAAAATGAAATTCGCTATAAGATTGATCCTAACTATAGGGATAAGTACAACGATGCTGAGGCTGAGCGATATGAATACGATCAAGGTTGCTATGATGCTGATAGTTCTAATCCTCCGAAAAGTGATACCGAAATGTACATGCAGGGATACGAAGATTGTAACTAACTACCATAGTTATATGACATTCCAACATTATTACAAGGGAAAAATGCTAACTCTGCAGAGCTTTTAAGTTGGAAATCGTTGACATTTATAATCATCGCATGAAGATGGTGAAATCTCGGTTCAAGTTTTTATAAGACCTTAAATTCAGGTACAATACAGACCTTGCGACTTTATGCATCTTTTCAAAATAGCTTGGTGATTAATTTGTGATAAGATTCTTCTTTAATGAAAATCAGACTAATACTGTCTTTTATTGTTTTTGTATTTTTTTGCCAAGGATGTTCCAGTCCCGTACTACTCAACAAAGGTAAGCAACTCATAAAAGAACAAAAGTATTCTGAAGCTATAGCTTTATATACAAATCTGATTAATGAAAATAAATTTATTGCTGATGCATACTGTGATCGCTCTAAAGCCTATATGCTCTCAAAATCTTTAGATCTTGCATTATTAGATTCTGAAAAATTAGAAGAAATCGAAGGGTTGACCCCTAGGGTACTGTCTCTTAAGGGACGCATATTAGCAGAAAAAAACTATATGAGTACTGATGCAATTAATCTCTGTAAAGAGTCTCTTCGGAAGGACAAGAAAAATTTTGACGGATACTTATGCCTTTATGACATATATTATTTAAAATATGATCTTCCACAGACATTATATTGGTTAGATGAAGGTCTAAAGTATTTTCCGAACAATATTGAACTACTTACACGTAAAGCTAATACTTATACACTTCATCATTTGGATAATGAGAGTATAAAAATTGTCGAACGGATTCTATCACTAAATCAGAAAGATAGTAAAGCTGCTGCGAGTCTTTCTCTCTTTGGGCATACATTTGTTTCAAAGGCTAATGGGGATTATAATTTATGTATTAAGTACTCTGATTCTGCTATAAAATTATTACCAAAATTTAAACATGAATATAATTGGAATCCATATTATGACAAGGCGTTGTGTCAAGCTCAGTCAGGCTTATTGGAAGAGGCCTTAGAAACAATAAACGCCTCTTTTGTAAATGTTAATAATGGACAAATGCTTGCTGACTTATATGAGCTTAGAGCAAGTGTCTATTATAATATTCGTAAAGATAGTGCCACAGTATCTCCCGAGGTCTTTTAGTATGATGCCAATATTTCTTTCAAATAAATATGATTAATCCTGTTACGCTTCTTTTTGATAAATCTTTTTTACAGTCACTAACCGTAGATGAATCCGTATGGCTTGATGCCTTTTTTATGACTAATATTTGTCCTTATTTTTATGTCGAAACATTAGCTGATTTAAATAAGGAGAGATGCAAAGATGGAGCCAAAGCAGAAGTTAAAAAAATTGCTATGAAGTTTCCGGACAAGAATAGTTACCCAAATATTTTTCACATTACTTTATGTGTGAATGAACTATTGGGTCATGGAGTCTCAATGAAAGGACAAGTTATAACTTATCCAGCTCGCAAATTTAATAATAATGGTGAGGTTGGCTTCGCTTCAGATTCTTCGCCTGAGAATGAAGCATTTCTAAGATGGCAAGAGGGGAAATATCTAGAAATCGAACAGGAGCAAGCAAAAAATTGGAGATCTTTAGTAAACTCATTGGATTTGAATAGTATGGCAAAGTCATTTGAAGTATTTAAAATACAGGAAAAAGTTTGTAAGACACTGGAAGACTGTTATGAACTTGCAAGTATGGTGGTTCATTCCGAAGATTGTAAATTTGACAGAATGAAACTAGCACTTGATTTTCTTCAAGTAAATGATTCTCTAAGATATAAAATTATGGAAAGATGGAGAATTTATAATTATAAAAATTTAAAATCCTATGCTCCTTACTTGATATTTGTTTTAAAAATAGAATTATTTTTTCAGATAGCTATAATAAACAGAATTATTGCCCCCGAAAGAAATTCTAATCGACTTGATATCAGCTATTTATTTTATTTACCCTTTGTTAAAATTTTTGTATCAAGTGATAAACAACAACTTAAGTGGGGTAAGTTTTTTTTAACAGAGGATCAAGAGGTTATCAATGGTAATGATCTTAAAAAAGATCTTGGTGCTCTTAATGAATTTTACAAGAAGACAATTAGTGAAGAAGAAGCTGAAAAAGGCATCCTGTCGATTGTTGATGGTCCTCCCGAAAATCGAGAGTTTTTAGTTACGAGATTGTGGGATAAATACTATCCTGGCTGGAAGAAATCTCTAGGCTCAAATAAAATTCAAAAATCAAATGAACCATTAGAACGAATATCACAAAATACTAAAAAGCTACTGGAACAAATGGATGATTCATCAATTGATACTCTTGAAGAATTTGATCCTGAAAAGCACACTCATATTTATACAAGAAACGTAAGACGTAAGAGGGGTAGTTGGTATCAAGTTGATAAGAGGGTTCCTCCTCGACAACAACAGGACTAAGATTGACTCTGATGAGTAATTAAAGGCGAGTTTCAAGTGAGTGACTATAAAGAGCCATACGTTCCTGAATAACGTAAGTAATCATATCTTTGATCTGTTGATTAGCGCCAGTTATAAATACCTTACGGTCGAAATGCTCTTGACCAGCAGCAATTACAACTTTAGCTATGGCTTCATCACCAAAAATAGCAGTCATAATTTTTACACCTCTAAAACTTAATTTGGTAAGTATATTGTTTTTAATATTAGACTTAAGTCTTTCATTTAAAGGTTCTGCTTGGGATCTAGTTTCTAGAACTTTACCAAATCTATTTGCAACTATAATAGTCTCTTTGCCTGCTATGGGTTGATTGATGTCTTCATGCAATTCAATTTTGCTATCTAAAATTACCTGTGGATTTTTTACTGTTGGCTCAGCTAATTTTTGTTTCGAATTATTCTTTCTATCTATTTCATCTAGAAGCAAGAAAAATCTAAGTAGTCTATCTTGGTATAGTCGTACTTCTTCCTCTGAAATATCACAACCATATACCTCATCGTAATAGGCTTTTAATTTGCTTTTAGTTGATCCTCTATTCATATAAATTTTCAAGAGTCATATTAATCTTTCCAATAAATTATAATTTATTAGGCAAAATCATAGTCATAACTTCATCAAACGTTTCATCAAAAAATTTATTGCCAATAGGTATTGAAACTCGCTCATAATCATCATTTATAGCTATAAATGAGGCTTTATCAACAGGAGCCGCAAGGTCTTCTAAAGAAAATTTTCTTGTCTTTAATGCATCAAAATGAATCTCTACTTTATCGAAATCCAAATAGCGAAAAAAGTAATCACTAAGACCTTTCTCCGTTAAAGTTTTTTTGAGTAATTTACTACCTTCTTTATTATGAGTTATTAACAAAGAACTGGTTTTATTTAGAACCAAAATTGGAATAATTTTCTTAGTAGTCAATTGAGATAACTGCGTTTCATGATGCTTCAATTGTTCAACGCCATTTTTAATCATATCTAACTGTTCTTGTATCTTTTCTATATTATTAAAATCAAAAAATACAGAATGATTATTCAGAACTGTTGATTTTACTTCTAGAATATATATGACTTCATCAAATTCTATTTCAAAGTCAACTTTTTTGACTTTGCTTTTCACATCATCATCATCAACTCTTTTTACAATGTCAGTTCCGTAAACTTCTTTTAGTATAGTTTCGACATAATTTTGATAAACTCTACCAAAGTAAGATCTAAAATGACGTCTTGGCTTATCCTTATCCTTGAACTTTTCAGCATAATAATCATCCAAAAAATCAAATAGTCCCTCATCAAATAGTCGTGTATGCAGTAAATGTGGAGAAGACAATAAATATATAGGCCTCTTATTTATAAGATTTTCCTTAGGACGAATGAAAGGTTTTTTAGTTGAAGGGTTTATTCTTTTAGTCATTTGTTCCAACTTCGAAAAATCTATTGATTGTGAATTTAATTTTTTATCTAGTTCTCTATATTCCTGATAATTACAGGATAAATAATGTAGGACTGTATTGTATTTTTCTTCTGAAAACAAATCTGGATTTCTAGCTTTTAAGTCCTCATCAATCCTAATATCAGTCATATAGCCACTGATAACTCCGGTAGCAATATCCGTTTGAAGATATCGAGCGATTACGAAAGATGTCTGTAAATATTGCTCTATATTCATACCATATTCTTGAACAAAGAGATCTTTAGGCTTTGGTAATAAAGGCTCAACAACTGAGGTATGAGCAAATTCTCTTGAATAAATCAGGAACGATTTAGCGACAAGAGCCTTAATGTCTAAATTTTGGTAAAGTAATTGAGTTTTATTAAACAAAGTCATAAATTGGATAAGCCAATATTCTGGGTTTCCCTTATCTTCCTCATTTTCTTTAACTTGCTGAAATTCTTGATCTAATGGAGCGCTCGAAATACCTTCGTAATATAAGCCAGTTATCTGAGTAAGAATTTTTCCGGCTTGTAAATCCTTACTTAATAAATATCGCTTATGATCAGTAGCACCAGAATGGAGTAGAAGATATGTAGCATAAGCAAGTCCCTCTAATGTTATATGTTCTTTTGCTTGTTTATCGACAAACGCAAAATTATTCTTAACTCTCTCATCATTATTTCTAGAATAGAATATGAGTTGAGAAGCTTTTGATATCTCGATTAAAGCATCACGTAGGTTGCATTGTTTCAAAAAGCTTATTAGTGTTTTCTGTTTATTCATTCATTAGCGGCGATTCTATCACCATAAACAACCCAATGATTTTTTTGAAGATTTAATGGCTTTAAGGACCTCATGATCCATCTGAACTTGTTTCTGGGCAGTTTCTAAAATTTCTGCAATAACATTAAACCTCTTTCCCTGAGAGAATGCTTCTTCTGTCATTCTTAAAATATCCACCCTCGCAGATATTTTTTTTGCATAATATTTTTCTTTTATTCTTAAATCATTACAAGAAGTTTCCCTAATTCCAGAATATAAGTTTTTAGTAGTATCCTTAGTTTCTTTAACATCATTTGCTTGACAGATATAAGAATAAGTAAGTAATAGTAATAAAGGGATAAGCACTACTTTAAAGTTTCTGATAATCATAACAATAGAGTATAACATCTAGATTTTTGATGAAAATATGAGTGATAAACAGCAGTTTCTTCGGTAAATTCATCATTCATATCCTATTGAATTTTAAATGCATTACCACCCCTTCATCGCCTCAACTACCTCATCTTCGCTAGTCATCAAATAACCTTGAGTAGTACTAAGATCTGAATGCCCAGCAGCGATTCTTAGATGGTTCAAAGGGCATCCCTTATTAGCATTAACGGTTATAAAAGTTCTTCTTAATCCATGTGGAGTAATCTTGACGCCTGCACTCTCAGCTAATCGGTGAATCTTTCTGGCTATAACTTGATTGTCAAATGGCTGCCCGTATCTTCCAACAAAAAAATATTCAGAGTTAAATCGGGACCGAGCTTCTAAGTATTCGATAAGAGTATCTTTTAGTTTGTTAGTCATGCCCACAGACCTGTTCTTGTTTCCCTTGCCTAGATGTACATAAATTCTTTGTTTCTCGAAATCAACATGCTCTAACTTTAAGTTGCACATTTCAGAGTTACGCAAGCCAGTATTAGCCAGAAATATAATGATGGTTTTAGAGACTAATTTATCGTATGGTGGATAACAAGGAATAAAATCAATAGTTTGAATAAATTTATTTAGTTCATCCTCTGTCAGAAATGTTCTCTTAGCCGGAAAAGATGGTCTCGGTCTTAAGCGTTTTAATTTTTCTAAGAAGGTTACATCCATTTGTTCAATCTCTACTAAATATTTGGAAAAACTTCTAATCGCATCATAGATATTTCTTCTAGTGCTGTAATGAGCAATGGGGACCCGACCAATCGTTTCCCGAACGTTATTAATTGATATTATGGGAGTACTAGGCCTAGGACCTAGTAAGTCTAGGTATTTGGTTATATAGAGGTGGTAAATATGAGCTGTCCTTGGTGCTATAGGCTTCCCATTGAGCTTTCCAGTAATGCACCACTCAATCCAGATATCTATATGCTTTAATATCTCAGCTTTACTTAATTCTTTAGTCTTACGTCTATCCCAGGCTATTTCTCCACGTCTAAGACCCTTAAAATGCTCTTGCTTCCATTCGTAGTAAGCAGCCTCTTCTATCTGATATGTATAGTGGTTATCTAGCCAAATTTGGCGTGCTGGTAAGGCGTCAGACTTACAATATCGCTGTATGGTCCTGTCGCTCAATCCTAGGTCCTTAGCAACCTCTGAAACGCTCATGTAGTGCATATTTAACTCCTTTTGTTAAGAGTTAATACGACGACATCAACGTCACCTGAACTTTCGAGCTATTACTTAAAAGATGTCGGCTAACATTTAAAAGCAAAAAAAAGCACCTTGCGGCGCTCTTTTCTTTTATTAAATGGTGCGTCCGGAAGGATTTGAACCTTCGACCAATCGGTTAAAAGCCGAGTGCTCTACCAGGCTGAGCTACGGACGCAAGACGAAATGATTCGCTTACATACGGACGCATGGGCGTTTCTGGTCGGTCGAAACACCAGTAAAGAAATATATCACGGAACCAAGATCTTGCCTCAAAGACTAAGTTTTATTTAGTTTTTTTGAAGATTGTTATCCATTAGGGTTTGGCTTCCTTTTAATATAGTATTACCAATCTATGGCTTGATATCAGGAGTTTTGTTCGTGGTGAAGCCTGTGAAAAATTTGGAATTGCTAAACAGATAACCAAGTAACATGGCAGCAGCACTTGCAAAGAAGCCTACTAGAAGACTAGGTATGTGGACACCTAGGATTAGAACCTTATAGTGCTGAGAGTAGAACCAGAAACCTACTCCGCATAGCATTGATAGTTCAGCACCAAGGCTGGAGCTTTGTTTAATCCAGAGACCAGAAACCATTGGCACAAATAATGCAACGAAAGTTAGCATCGACGATTCACCCACTAGCTGATAAATACTTTTATCAGAGTTTGCTAACAACACTCCGACTAGGGTCATCACAATAACGGATGTTCTGATAAGCATCAAGAAATGTTTCTCATCTAGTGTATTGATTAATGGTTTAACAATATTCTCAGCTAAGATAGTCGCTGACGCAAGTATAGAACTGCTTGCTGTACTCATGATTGCTGATAACAATGCTCCAAAGAACAGAACTTGAATAAATAATCCTTCATGCTTGGTAACAGCGTTGACGAGTATCTCTTGACCGTTACGATCAGCTAGCTCTGGATAAACTGTTACTGCCATGAGCGCAATGATAGATGGTAATAAACCAATAGTTAGATACATTCCTCCACTCATGTAACATGCTCTGACAGCGGTTTTCTCTGAGTTCGCTGACATCACTCTCTGGAAGAGGTCTTGCTGAGGAAGAGAGCCTAGTCCAATCGTAATCCATGCACAAATATATTCTAGATAGTGTTCAGCGCTTGGCTTAGGGAAGAAATCAAAGAAACCTGCCGGTTGATTACTAACTACTACACTCCAATCATCTAGTTTATAGAAGAGAGTTACTGCCATCGCAAGCAGTCCAACTATGATCACAATGGTTTGTAAGAAGTCTGTAATAGAGATAGCTAACATACCGCCAGCGTAAGTGTAGATTAGTACTATACTTGCTCCAATGAGGACTCCGTAACCTACATCTATTCCACAGACTGTATTGAGAACTATTCCAAATGCCATGAACTGAGCAGCAGTCCAGCCAAAGTAAGACATCATCATGAATACAGCGGCTACTATCTCTACTCGTGGACCAAAACGTTGCTTGAAAAAATCTCCTAAAGTTAAAAGATTCATACTATAAAGTGGGCGTGCAAAAAACATACCGAGAAGAATTAGACAGAGAGCTGCACCAAATGGATCTTCAATAATCCCTAAAACTCCCTTGTCGACAAACTCTGCGCTTGCACCAATAATAGTCTCGGAACCAAACCAAGTAGCAAACAATGCAGATGCCGTTATAAACATTGGCATACGTCTACCAGCCAGGGCATAATCTTTCGAAGAATTAACAAACTTACTAGCGATAAAACCTACTAGCAGAGTGAGCATAAGATAGAGAATAATAGATAATGTAAGCATTGCTTCTGCAAATTATATAGCCAGACTTTGCTGTGGGTCAAAAGAAAATTTGTCCTTAACTTCCAGGGGTTTTTTGACCCCCTTGAAAGTGACGCAATAGGCTCGATTTGATTTGCCGGTCCCGAAAGTCTTTATTATTCAAGGGATATCAAATAAGTTTCCAGAGGTTTTTTGACCCCTTTCGTTTCGAAGCCAAAGCTAGCATAATCTTGTGCTATGGTCGATTTATTAAGGTCACTAAAGCATGAGTCAAATACACAGCAGAAGGAATATCTTGCTAATGTTTTTGTGGTTAGCGGAGGAGCCATAATGTTCACTGCTTGGCAAGAGATATTTCCTCTAACTATGGATAGATTAAAGTCCTTTGAAACTTGCATGGAGATTAGCGCTTTAATGATTATTAGTTTGTATTTAGTATATTTAGGTTATAATATTCAGGAAGATGTACATTATGATGATAATGCCTAAACTAATTTTCTATTCTTTTTTTATTATAATTGCTATTTGGGGGACTTATGAAGTCTACTACAAAGGAAAAGGTAATCATAAACAAGGCAACAAGCCATCCATAGATAAAGCTTAGTAGTTTAGCTTTAATTAGGATTTTAATTAATAAAGGACAATATAGTGATTCTGAAAAGAACATCGGAGAAGGCCGTTATCAATGGCTATTCAATTGTAAAAAATGGCTGGGGAGGGAGGATTCGAACCCACGAATGGCGGGACCAAAACCCACTGCCTTACCGCTTGGCGACTCCCCAGAGTAACCATACAAACTCAGAGCAGATTCCCAAAGAAACAACTCCAGAGCTTGATATATTTAAGAATACTACAAGAACTTTACTTAATGCACTAGTATTGATTATTTTTTCATTTTTATGGGAGGGGCAAGCTTTTGCTAATACTAATTATGCTGGCAAATACCAATCTCAAGTTCTTATTAGTCGTCCCACAGGTACACCTATAGAGCTTGCTAGGTTTTATCGCGATGGAATTCTATACACGAATCAAGGCCAAGTTTACTTTAATAAAGATCGAATTGATTTATTGAATTCAGCAGAAGCTGATTTGGGCCTGAAAGTGAATGACATCTATATTGATGCTAAGGATTTTTATTTAGCTACAGATATGGGTGTGTTTCAAAACTACCGCAGAATTTTTACTAAGGAATCATGCAATCAAGTTATTAAAACATCCAATAAAATTTTCGCGGCATGTTTACGGGGCATATATTCTGCGGAACTGGAGAAGAATACTTTACAAACAGATTTTAAGTGGCAGTTAGATGAATATAGTCCGCAGAATGCTAATTTCATTATTTTAAATAAATCTCGAAACAGCGTTGCTTATGCAAGTGCTGATAATGGTTTTTATTACTATGATTCGCGCAAACATAAATGGTTTAATCGAAGTTATGGATTGAAACGAGATTTTCATGACTCGTTTGGTTTTGGTAGATTTTGGATTGATAAAGTTAGTTCGGTAATTTATTTGCCCACTAGTGGCGGAGTCTATATAAGTACTAATCAAGGACAGAACTGGCTTAAATCCAATACTGGATTACAGTCTGATCCAGAAGGCTTCTTCACTATTAGGCAGATCACTAAGGTTGATGATCAATTATTACTGCTTAGTGCTAATGGTATCTATGTTAGTCAAGTGACTGGAGTTTTGAATTGGAAGCTAATAGATATAAACAATAGCAAGAGTGACAGTGATTATAATCCTAGTTACTATTCAGTTGATATTGCTGATACTGATGGCAAAGAAAAACTAATGGTATCTAATTCTCAGGGGCAGATTTTTAGCCTCAGTTTAGTTCCTGTTATTAGTGGTTCCGTGACCGAAGATACAACGGAAAATACAACGAAAAACGGCAATCTTGCTGCTCCAGTGAATGATTTGGTTTTTAAGGTACTTAAGGCTGAACCAAAGATTCAAGACTTACATAGAGTTGCTTTAGAGTTTGCTGGTATACCTACTGGGCAGAAATTTAGTGCTTATAAACGACAAGCAAGAATACGTAATATTATTCCTGATCTGGATGCTTCAGTGAATAAAGCTAACCAGAATTTTTTCTCTATAGAAACCAATGCTAATGATAGTTTCAACTCTGGTACTAGTAGTATTAGTAGTGATTTTGAGAAGAATAATTTAAACCGAGATGATAATAATGTGAATACTGGAGTTAAGCTGAGTTGGAAGCTCGGTAATCTTATATATGATCCTGAAATTAACAATATTAATACCAGTGCCAGAATCACAGCTAATGTACGAGAGAATATATTAACTGAATTAACGCAGATTTATTATGCGCGTAAAGAATTACTTTATAGATTATTAGATGAAAGTTTTCATGATGAAATGCAGCAGCTTTTTACCGACAAGCTTAAGCTAGCTGAATATACAGCGCAGCTAGATGCCCGTACTGGTGCTTGGTTTAGTGCGGAACTTAAGAAGGGTGTGATTGCGATGCTAGATAAAAATAAGGAAGTTAACCCCATAGAGTACGAAAAGCTCTTAGCAGTTTACTCCGAATAAAATAAAAGGAAAAGAAATGAAAAAGAAAAATCATATTATACTGTTGCTATTCTTGATTTTAGTATCATCTGTTGTTATGGTACAAGCTCGTAAGCGTCATCCGATTCCTGATCCTATTGTTAATGGTTTTGATGCTACGCAGATTAGTCCTGGCAATATAGTTGCTGTTCGGGGACAGGGATTTATTAAGGGCTGGCCAGAAGCGCATCAAGTATGGCTTATAGATTCAGACTTAAATTACATAAGGGTTCGTGTACTTGCTGCTACTGCTACGGAATTACAAATCCTAATACCAAATGATATTGCGCTAGGTGATTATGATCTATCAGTAAAAATTCAAACCAAATTACTTGCTAGTCGTAAATCCCAAGCTCCTCAACCATTATTAATCAGACCAGTTGCGCCAGCTAGCCCTAAATTAAACTATGATGTCATTGCCGAGTTGCATGAATTTGATGAATTACTTACTGAGACAGCTTCTCAGGGGCATGAACTATTCTATGAGCTTGATGATGATATCAAGATAGGTATAAATCAGGTGAGGGCTTATTATACACAAGATTCATATCGTAGTATTAAGAGCGAACCCGTTAGTTTTCATTATTTACCTAAGTCAGATTTTGAAAATCAACTCAATATAGAATCTGAGTCACCGCTTAAATCTTTTGCCATAAGTAAAAGTGATTTGCTTGAAAACGGTTCTAGGATTAGTTATGATGTTAGCCCTATTACCCAGAAAGAAACAGAAGACTTATCTAAGAGTTTTTACTTACATACTCCTTTAGAGCCAAGGTATTTAGAGCGCACTATTAAACTTAAGCCCTTATTTATTGAAGCAATTCATGTTCTAGAACCAGAAGCTGCAATTATTCGTAATCGTTCTAATAAGGATTTGGGCTTTAGCAAGTGCAGTCTCTCAGATAGTCTTAAAGAGTATTTTAAATTCACTACAGAGAAAGTTCTCGCTCATAGTTCTATTACCATTAATAAAAACCTAGGATTAAACAATACCACTCCTGATAGCCTGATCTTCACTTGTAATGGTGAAATTCTAGATCAGTTTGATTACGATAAGGTTGATGCAGCTGGCTTGGGGATTAGGATATAGTGAAGAACTTTGTAAAAGAGCAGTCATTTCGCTATATGGCGACAATTTGCCAGATTGCTGGAATAGCCTGCTCTTCAGGGCTGGCATCTACAGCACATGAAGTAATTATTAGTGGAGATCTGGGAAAGCTGGATATTCAGTCACCTAGTTTTAGATATAGTTGTATAATGTCAATTATTGGGATTGTATTACTTGTGCTTGGGTGGTATATAATGTATATCCTTGATAAGGATAAGTCAGATTTAGGAGATCAATAATATGGAAACAGTAATTAATTGGATAGCTTTTTTATTTCCAATGGTTTTTTTGATAATGCTGATTTCAGTTTTAGTTTTCACTCCTTGGGAAAACTTAGGTAAGAAGAAAAAACAAGACATCATTATGCTGTCTTAGTTTGAGGCTTAGTTTTAACAGTCTCAGCAGTTTCTATAGCTTTCTTCGCATCCATAGGAATTACTTCAGCTAAGTTAACATTGTCAACCATTGCTTGAGTAATAGTAACTTTCTTAATGTCTTTCTGTGAAGGGATTTCGTACATCATATCTTTCATTATTGTTTCTACGATACTGCGTAAGGCTCTTGCACCCATCTTACGTTTCTGAGCTTTATGAGCGATGGCTTCTATGGCAGCTTCTTCAAACTCTAGTTCTACACCATCCATTTCCAGTAATTTTTTATATTGTTTAATAAGAGAACTTTTAGGCTTAGTTAGTATAAGTTTAAGAGTTTCTATATCTGGTGCTTCTAGGTTGCTTACTATCGGCATCCTACCGACAAACTCTGGAATTAATCCGTAATGTACTAAATCTTCTGCTTCTACGTATTTAAAAGATTCCGTTAAACGTTTAGCACTCTCGTCTTCAGTTGGGCTTAGCGAGCCAAAGCCAACAGTAGCCTGGGATTTCATACGACGCTTATCTATGATCTTCTCTAGCCCCACAAACGCACCACCACAAATAAATAATATATTATGCGTGTTCATTTCTATCATATCCATCTGTGGATGTTTACGATTGCCATGTGCAGGAATATTTGCTTTAGTACCTTCTATGAGTTTGAGTAAAGCCTGCTGTACACCTTCTCCTGATACGTCTCTAGTGATAGAAGGATTTTCAGACTTGCGCGATATTTTATCGATCTCATCAATATAGACTATGCCTTTCTCTGCTTTCTCTAAATTGCTACCAGCGTTTTGATAAAGTCTCTGAAGAATATTCTCAGCATCATCACCGACGTATCCAGCTTCGGTGATAGTTGTAGCATCAGCTATTGCAAAGGGCACATTTAAGAATCTAGCGAGAGTTTCAACGATATGAGTCTTGCCACTACCAGTAGGTCCAATAAGTAGAATATTAGACTTCTGGATTTCTACATCGCCATTCTTCTTATTACCAAAGTTATGAAAAATCCTCTTGTAATGGTTGTAAACTGCAACCGCAAGGGTCTTTTTAGCTTCATTACTACCAATTACGTAGTCATCTAAATTAGTTTTGATCTCTTTAGGAGTAGGGATTTTTTGTGAATCAAATATATCTGAACTGGTAGCTTCCTCTTCGATTAGATCTGGATTAATACCTTCGTCAATTAATATTTCATTACATAGATGAATACATTCATCACATATATAGATGCCAGGGCCTGCAATCAGTTTTAAGACCTGGTCCTGTGTTTTACCACAAAATGAGCACTGTAGTAATGGGGCGTCTTTCTTTGGCATTAGTGATATTAATTATAGTACAGATTAATTAAACGTAACTACTCACCCATTTAAATAATATTTTCTATTAAAAATCCTTCAGACCAGGATGGGAAGGGGTTCCGCCGCTTCGCGGCGTTTGCGCTGCGCGCGGCGGAATGAAAGAAATTATTTAGCAGTCCGCAGGACGAACCGCGCCGAAGGCGCGTAACCACAAGAAAAAATGAAATTTAGACTAATTATTACCAGCGTCTATATCAGTAGGTCTTTTCACTACAACTTGATCAATTAGACCATATTCTTTCGCTTGAGTTGGAGTCATGATGTTGTCACGATCAGTGTCTTTTTCGACTCTGTCGTAAGGTTGACCACAATTATCAGCCAGCACTTGATTTAACATTTTTTTCAACCTAAGAATTTCTTTTGCTTGAATTTCGATATCAGAAGCTTGCCCTTGAGCGCCACCTAGAGGTTGGTGAATAAGAATTCTAGAGTGAGGTAATGCCATACGTTTACCTTTTTGACCAGAACTTAATAAGAATGCTCCCATACTTGCGCATTGTCCAAGGCAGATAGTAACTATATCCGCGCGCACATGTTGCATAGTGTCGTACATTGCTAAACCTGCAGTAACTGAACCGCCTGGACTATTAATATAGAAATAAATATCCTTAGAAGCATCTTCTGAATCTAATAAAAGAAGTTGTCCAACGATGATACTTGATACTACATCGTTTACTTCTGATGTGAGGAATACTATTCTCTCTCTGAGTAACCTTGAAAACAAATCAAAACTTCTCTCACCGCGCGGTGTAGTTTCTATAACGCTAGGCACATATGAATAAACATCAAAGGGGTTTGGTAATCTCAAATCCTGTGTTATTGCTCTTATGTCAGCTTTAGTCTCAATCTTAATATCTTTGTATTCCATAGTTAAAAATGTACCACAAATCTACTAACTAATCACAAGGCTGAAAATGACGTTGTATTATTAATATCACCTTCCTTATTATGTCTTTACTCTCACGAAAAATTAACGAACATTTAGAAAAGAATTTTATTGCTTTTCATAGTCCCGCTCATGCCGGTTCTCTTAATCCTCGTGATTTAACAGAGTTAGATGGTTTAGACGATTTGCAATATCCAGAGTCAGTATTAAAAGAGTCTCAAGAGTTTGTAGCTAATTTGTTTGGAGCGAAAGCAAGTTACTTTTTGATTAATGGAGCGAGTGTGGGTATGCAAGCTGCTTGCATTGCTCTGAAAATATATCTCAATTCTATAAACGATAAGCGTCCAGTTTTAGTCGCTCGTAATGTACATAAATCAGTGATTGCAGGAATCATTCTTGCTGGGCTAGAGATAGAGTGGTTAGAGCCAGAGTGGCGTGCAGACTTAGGACTCTTTACCGCCATTGCGTGGAATTATATAAAAACTCATTCAGCTTTGATTATTACTAACCCCACTTACGAAGGCTTCTATAGTGAGATCCCAGAGCTTGATATTCCCCTAATAGTAGATGAGGCACATGGAGCGCATTATCACTTCTCTGATCAACTTCCCAAGCCAGCTTTAGCATATGGTGCTGACGTCGTGGTGCAATCTTGGCATAAGACCCTCGGAAGCTTGACACAGACTGGAGTGATGCATATTTCTTATAATTCCAAAATCTCAGCAATCTTAGTGCAAGATGCTTTGAGATTACTGCAAACTACTAGTCCTAGTTATTTATTAATGGAGAGTATAACTAAAGTAGCAGAGCTTTATGCTCAGCGTGGTACCGAGATAGTAGAACGTACTATTGAATTGAGTAAGAGTATAGAAGTTTCTGGTCGCGTTTTAAACAATGATCCATATCGTTTATTAATTCAAGGACCAGGTTATAAGATAGAAGAATTATTGAAAGAGCATAATATTCTTATCGAAGCCTCTGGCACTAATTATGCATTGGCTTTTATTAACCCTGGTCACAAATTTGACGAAGTGAAAAGTGTGACACTTCTTAAATCAGAAATAGAAACATTAATCCAAGAGCATAAATTAGAACCTATTTCTAAACCAGAATTTACCAAACAAAATGATTCTATTCGAGAAGCCTTCTTTAGTGGAGATACTGAAATATATGCACCATGCCCGCCAGGGATAGCGCTGAGGGTGCCAGGGCAGAATTAAAATGCAACTTGAGCAACCACCACATCTCACAAACCTCCAAGCACAACGCTTTCATAAGCTTATTATTGGTGCGGCGTTGAAGGATTATAAAACGATAGAAGAATATGCTTATCTCTTCACTCATGCAGGGGCTGATGCTATAGATATCTCAGCGTTTCCGCATTCTGTCATCTCTGCTAAGAAAGGAATCAGGCAAGCAATTCAAGAAGATCCTAGGCTTACTGAACCGCTCATTATGGTTAGTGTCAATATTGGAGAAGATCCACATTTCAGGCGTATAACATTAAACCAAGAGAATTGTACTGAATGTTTAGCTTGTATACCGAGTTGTCCATCTCAGGCTTTTGAGGTTATTGAGAATAAGTTTAATTATGATGAGAATCTTTGCTTTGGTTGTTCGGCTTGCCTGCCTACTTGTAGCTTTGATGCTTTAAGCTTTGTAAGCTGGTCAGCATTTGACTTTCAGTCTTTAGGTGAATTAACAGGGCTTGGAGCTAGTGCAATCGAAATCCATCTTAATAATGATCTAGATGCTTTCTCTGAGTTTTATAGAAATATGCATACAATGTTTAAACTAGAATCGTTTTGTATTGGTTCAGGGCAAATGGATACAGAGGAATTGAAAGCTGCTGCTAGCAAGATTATTGAAGAAGTAAACCGTAAACATGGCGCAGATCATCCCTTCATTATTCAGTGTGATGGTAGTCCTATGTCAGGTGCTAGAGACTTGGGTCTAGATATTGATATGCAGAGCATAAACAACGCTGCAATAGTTTTAGAACTAATTAAAACAAGCTATCCGAATAGAAACAATATCTATGTCCAATTAGCAGGAGGTATTACGGAAGCTAGTCTAGCAAAGGCTCTTAATCATAATGTACAGGTGCATGGGGTGGCTATAGGTTCTTATGCTCGTAAAAAACTTTCAGAGATTGATTCTAAAGAAGATCAAATTAAATTAACCAAGGAGATCTTGCCAGCCAGTGTCATTTAAACAAGCTCATCTTGAATATATATTAAAGGATATAACCCAAAATCCTAAGGAGTTTATTGCTATAGTCGGTCCTACTTGTACGGGTAAGACGGATCTTTCCCTTGCTCTAGCTCAAGAATTGCAAGTTCCGATTATCAATGCTGATAGTCGTTTGATTTATGATGAGATGAATATTGGTACTGCCAAGCCCACTTTACATGAGTTAAACTTGGCTACTCATTACTTAGTTAATATCAGAAAGCCAAACGAATCCTATTCAGCAGGAGATTACAGAAGAGATTTTGATCAGATTGTTAGTAAGCTAGAACAAACGCCTAAAGCCATAGTAGTCGGTGGTACTGGATTGTATCTAAGGTCTGCACTAGAGAATCTAGAGATGCCAGCGATTAATAGAGACGAAGCTTTGAGAGGGGAATTAAAGAATAAAAGTTTAGAAGAGTTGATTTCGATGCTTAATGAACTAGATCCTAAGGCACAAGAACAAATTGATACACAAAACAAAATTAGAATTATTAGAGCTATAGAAATTATTCAGCATAGCGGTAAAGCTCTCTTGGATAATAGATCTAAAACTTCTGAAAACCGTTATAGTACGGCTTTCTACGGTTTGAATTTTCATAATAGGGAAACTCTGTACGATCTGATTAATACAAGGGTCATTAGAATGATTGATCAAGGATTGATAGCAGAAGTTGAATCTTTAATAAAACAATACGGAGTAACTACAACTATGCTCGCTACTATTGGTTACAAGGAAATTATTGCTTACCAGCAGGATCAATGTAGTCTTGCTGATGCTATAGCTTTCATACAACAGCGCACACGTAATTACGCTAAGAGACAATTAACTTGGTTTAGAGCTAACCAAGAAATTCAATGGTTATATCATGATTAATTTATAGGATTAGCTCTTCTGCGCGTGCTTCCACTATTGAGAGCAATCTTTCCTAAATCATTTTCGGACTGGGTTATATAGAGCTGACTATTATGATTACGAGAGAATATGAAGATGTTTTTCTTAGTACCATCATAACTAGATTCTACTAGTGAACTGAATCCATAATCACTATATTTATCAAAGCTATAAGCAAAACGTAATTCATGTAAAGGTAGGGGCTTAGAAGCTCCCCAGTCTATACTAATAGTATTTCCATTAATGAAGACTTTTGTTGCTTGTGGTAATTGATTAAAATAGAAGGCTTCAAGCTCAGCTTTAAGATATAAATAATTAGAAATAACATCTATGGTTGGTTTGCCCGCAGATGCTTTACAGTAAATCAGCTCACCATCAGCATTATAGGTCTCTGTTAAATAATTAAACCCATTATAATTAAATTTAGTTTTACGTACTACTTCATTGTTGGCATTGATTTCTTCTAGTAAGACAATGGCTTTCATCTGTGGATCGTAATCAAGTCTATGTTTGCTTACTTGTCCTGATGTGAATGAAGAGTTGAATTTAACTTCGTATTGATTAGGATTAGCGCTTGATTGAACCTTGGCACCTAAAGCTAAGGCACCACCATAAAAATTTACAATCTCATTTTTAACATCATTAACTTTGGAACTTGCAGTGAGTGTATAATCATCTGCAATATTAACTGTTTGGCTTATATGATTATTACCCTTGTTGTCTGCATAGATAAGATTTGCATGATGAGCTTTATCAAATTCAATTCCTGTAAGCCTTCTTTCATGATCTATTTTATGTATTATGCCATCTGCCAGAGTCAATCCATATTCACGATTAAAAGCCAAGACATAAGTCTGATTTACATGTCCCTCTGCTACTCTGTTTGCTACTTCAAAAATCACCGTACGTCCATCTGGAGAAACATCTTTGATCTTAGAGAAATTATCAACTAAGCTTGATTTATAAATATCATAAATATTACCTGTACGGAGGCTCTTCAACTGTAGTACTTGATCTTGAGCTACCTTGAGTTCTCTAAAAGCAAATTCTTGATTAGAAGGAGCTTTAGTCCAATTATCAAGATTCAAATTTTTACTTTTGAATTTAACTAATTTTTCTATAGAAAGATTTGGATTGTTATAAGTAGGGTTATTAATAGAAGCTATAACTTTAGCCCCTATATTAGTATAAAACAGCAGTAAAACCACCCCAATGGCATTAACTCGCCCGCGTAACATACCCGATCCCCCATAACACAAGAGCCTAAAAATAAACTAACCTGCGTTAGAAACTATATGCACGGACTTGGTTAAGAGATGGTTATAATAATTACAGCTATGCGCATTGCTTTTATTGCTGATGAGATTACGACATTTATTAAAGACCATGATAGTACTTGGGCAATGATGCTGGCTGCGTTTGCGGCTAGGGATGAGGTGTTTTATGCGCATGCAGCTAGTCTTAAAGTTATAGCTAAGAATCCAGCTGCTGATTTTATTAAAATAGAGCAAGAGTTTTTTATACATCAAAGCATTTCTAAAATTAATTTATTAGAATTTCCAGGTAATAGAAGAGTTCCTAGCTCAATCAATCTTGATGAATTTGATCTGGTGTTTATGAGAAAGGATCCTCCAGTAGATATCAACTATCTCAATGCTTGTCAGATATTAATGCTCTGCAAGAAAGCTCTAGTAGTCAATGATCCAGGCAGCATTATCAAGTTTAATGAAAAGCTTTCTACTTTAAATTTCCCTGAATTAACTCCTATAACTTTGGTTAGTAGAAGCCGTGAAGAGATTAAAGAGTTTCTTGCTAGGCATCAGAAGATCGTAATTAAGCCTATTGATCAGATGGGTGGTAGAGGAGTGTTTTCAATAGAGCTGGGTGATGAGAATGTAGATGCTTTGGTAAATACTGCAACTAATCAGGCTAATAATCTTGTAATAGTCCAAAAATACTTACCAGAAATCAAGACTGAAGGTGATAAGCGTATCATTATGATTAATGGTAAGGCGAGAGGAGCTATGTTAAGAATCCCTCCAGCACATGATTTCAGGGCTAACCTTGCTGCTGGTGGTTCTTATGCTGAATATGATTTAACTTCTAAGGATCTAGAGATCTGCGCCCAGCTAGAAAAATTCTTGGTGGATAATGGTATATATTTTGCTGGTATTGATTTAATAGGAACTAAGCTCACGGAGATCAATATTACCTCGCCAACGGGTTTGCATGAAATAAGCCGCACCCAAGGACTTGAGGGCGAGAATAAACTTGAAGCGATACTATTAAGAGAACTTAAGTCGCAATGTCATCCTGAGGGAGGGCGAAGCCCGACCGTAAGGATCCACTAAACAACAGTAGTTAATAGTGGATCCTTACGTCGCAACCTACGGTTGCTCCTCAGGATGACGACTACATTTCACAATATTTTTATAGCACACTAAAGTCACCCATCTCCGATAATATTGAGTGAGCATAGCTAACTAAAGCTTGGCGATTGGCTTTGATCTTTTCGTCTTGTGCATTGACTAAAACATTATCAAAGAAGTCATTGATAGGTTTAATGATGTTCAGTATCACTGTTGCACTTAATATCGGTTCATATGCAAGGTTTTGTTGTTGCAAGGCTTGCATTGAATCAATCGCTTCAAGGAATTTAGTTTCATATTCACCTTCAAACAATGCTGTATTAATCTGGCTACGTTCTACTTTAGATGATTTGCTAGCTATATTAGCGATTCTGTTAACAGCTTCTACAAGTTTACTGTGATCAGCAGGACGTTCTTTAGTAGAGAGTATCAAGTGGATCATCATATGAGATTTGTTTAGTTCTACAAGTACATTTGGTCTACTGATTGCAGCCTTATTAACAACTGCATCTTTATGGTATATGTCTAATACAAATGGTAAGCGAGATTCAATGAATTCTTTCACCTTAGTATTGCAGCCTTCCCAATTAAGCTCTGGAACTTTTACTTCTTTGCGATCTTCGCCTCTGCCACGAATCTTGGTGATTATATCTCCATCACCAAATTCTTCTCTTTGTAAGTTCACAACGTAATCTACTAAAGCATCTACATTAATAATCAAATGTCCATGAAGAATAGTTTCTAACATGCCATTAGCCTGCCTACGTAATGCAAACGGATCAGCAGAACCGCTTGGTATATTACCCAAAGCAAAAGCACAAACTATGTTATCAAGCTTATCTGCGACAGCTAGAAGCTTGCCGCCAATGCTAGGTGCTTCTTTATCACCAGAGAATCGTGGTTGATAATGCTCAGCAATGCTTGTTGCAATAATTGGATCTAGTCCTTCTTTTAGTGCATAAACACCACCTACTTCACCTTGAAGCTCAGTAAACTCAAACACTAGATTGGTAGTCAGGTCAGCTTTACAAAGTAAAGCAGCTTGGAGAATGGATTCTGCGATTTGATCGTTAAGAATATTGTGAGAACCTTTATGGGGGTTACGTGGGTAAGTTTCTTTAATTTCCTCTAGAAGATATTTAACTATTTTTACTAGTCTTTTGGACTTTTGTAACATAGTACCTTTCGTAGAATTGAGCTTCTCTAGTTTAGCTACTCGGTCAGCTAATGTCGTCTTACTGTCCTCTGTAACGAAGAACTCTGCATCCTTGAATCTTGGTACTATAACTTTCTCGTTACCAGATTTAATATTGGTGCGAGCTTCTTCTCTTGGATTATTACTAATAGCTATGAAATACGGTAATAAACGATGTTCGCTTACACCATTAATATCATCAGCTACATAGTTCACTTCTATAGGTATGTATCTTTGATGATGAATCATAACTGTCTTGAGTACACAGTCTGGGATCTCTAAAAACTTGTGATCAAAGCTACAAAGAATCGGTGAAGGGTTTTCTGTGATTTGTACTACTTCGTCTAGTAAGTCATCATCTATAACTATCTTACCGTCTATGGTCTTAGCTAATTTCTCTGCTTCACTAAGAATTTTTTCGCGGCGTTTGACTGGATCGATGTAGCAGCCTTGTTTTTCAAGTTGAGAAACATATTGTTCCTTAGAATGAATTTCAAATTTCTCTGGACCTAAGAAACGATGTCCATAGCTGATAGAGCCAGCTTTAAGTCCTTCTATATCAATATCTAATACCTCTCTACCTTTAGCAGAAATTATTAAAGCTGCAATCCATTGCAGTGGGCGCGCGAACTTCAGATCACCATTAGCCCAGCGCATAAATCTGGTGCCTGTAGTGCTAGCAATAATTAAAGGTATTTTCTCTTCAAGTACAGCCTTAGGTGTCTGACCATGCACTTTCTGTCTAGTATGTAAGTAACCATCTTTAAAATACAGATCCTTATCAGTTACATTGTTTTTCTTCGCAAAGCCAAGTGCAGCTTGAGTTAGAGAGCCATCTGTAGCTTTAGCAATAGTCTCAGGTGGTCCTTTGATTTCTAATTCTTTATCTATGGTATCTAATGGCAAGTCATCTATATAAAAAAACAAACGACGAGGAGTACAGTAAGTCTCTACTACTAAGTTGCTACTAATGCTGGCATCGCTTAAAGCTTTAGTAAGTCCTTCTTTGATATGATTAGTTATAGAAGTAATCTGACCTGCTGGTAATTCTTCAGCTCCTATCTCCAAGAAAAATGCACCTATGTTCTCATTAGTCATCAAGAAAACAATTCTAACACTAATTAAGTTTTATCAAGCTACAGCTGGATTTCGCCAGCCTTGCTGTAGATATACTCCTACCTGTTCTCAATATGCATTAGAAGCTTTGGATAAATATGGAATTATCAAAGGATTAGGTTTAAGTTTTAAGCGAGTGGTTTCTTGTCATCCCTTCGGTAGTTCTGGATATGATCCAGTAGAATGAGCTAATATATATTCCTGATGAAATTTAAAGCAGCAGTAATTCAACTCAATTCAGGTATCAACAAGCATGAAAATCTTGTGAAGGTAGAAAAATTCATACTTGAAGCTTGCTCTAATCAGGCTCAGTTTATAGCTCTACCCGAAGTATTTAATTTAAGAGGTATTCATGATGAGAGTAGTGAGAATGCTGAGAATATGAATGTTGGAGAAACTATTCAATTACTAAAAAAACTTGCCGGTGAGAATAAAGTATGGATACTAGCAGGTAGTATGATGATTAAAGCTCCTCAGGGACTGCCTTACAATACTTCTTTACTGGTTTCGCCTGAAGGTGAGATTAATGCTACTTATAAAAAAATACACTTGTTTGATATGCTACAAGGAACGACGCAGATACGTGAATCAGATAGAAACCAATCTGGGACTAATTCTCAAGTGGCGACTTTTAATATTGGAGGACATGATTATAAACTTGGTATGAGTATTTGTTACGACTTGAGATTCCCTGAACTATATCGAGAATATACTAAGGATCGTGTAGAGCTGATAACTATTCCAAGTGCTTTCACTCATTACACTGGTCAAGCTCATTGGCAAGTTCTTTGTAGAGCTAGGGCTATAGAAAATCAAGCTTATGTCATTGCTCCTAATCAATGTGGTAGCGGCGGTACAGTGCGAAGCTATGGACATTCATTGATAATAGATCCTTGGGGAGAGATACTTGCTGAAGCTTCTGGAGATAAGGAAGAAGTTATTTATGCTGACATAGACCTTACTAGATTGCAAGAAATACGTAGTAAATTGCCAGTACTAGAGCATAGGAAGCTATAAAAAGTGTCCAGTAGATCAATTTTTTATTAAATCCTGAATCGAGATGAGAGTGTTCTGCCGCGCCGAAGGCGCGGAACCACAATAAAAATGGAATTTTAGAAATAATTTTATAAAAAGTGTCCAGTAGAGGCCGGGGGCAAAACGGACACTTTTGCTTATCTTAATTCAAAGCTTAAAATAAACTAACTACTCAGGTACATTAACCTTATCGTTATAGAATCTATAAAGCGCATGGACATATCTGATATTACATATTTAATTTTTATACCGCTTCTTAACTCGATTCATGAATTAACTCAGAGCTTTGGTTTGCAAAGTTTTGGTTGGTCTATTGTGTTCCTTACTGCTGCAGTCAAACTGATTCTCACTCCCCTCACTTATAAACAAATTAAGAGTACTAGAAAAATGCAGAAGGTGCAGCCTCTGATGAAAAAACTTCAAGAGGACTTCAAGAAGAAAGAAGAGAAACTTAAAGACGATCCAACTAAGCTCCAAGCAGCGAGAATGGAGTTCCAGCAGAAGATGATGGGTTTCTATAAAGAAAACGAGATTAATCCGCTTGGTGGCTGTTTACCATTATTGATTCAGATGCCGATATTGATTGGTTTGTTCTGGACCTTTTCTGGAGCGCCTTTCAAGGCTAAGCCAATTTACGTGGATGTGAAAGTTGTTTCTCAAGCTGAAGCTCATAAGAAAGAAGTTAAGCCTTGTGGTTGCGGCGAGATATTCGTAGATGCTCAAGGTAGAAAAGCAAGAATATTGCTTAATGCTAAGAAGGTTACCTTGGTTGAGGGAGAAGAGTTTAAGATTACTGCGGCTCGTTCTACTGGTGAAGCTGAGTTTAATCCTAAGCAAATTCATTGGAGCTTCTTCAATCAGGCTACTAGTAATGAGTTTGCTAATTTAGTTGTAAACGAAGATGGCTCTGCAATAGTGAAAGCTGTTAAGGCTGGTGGTACAGCTAAAGTAGAAGCCGATCTACCACAAACACTTAAGAATGATAGTTTCCTTTTCATTGATGATTTTGGTGATACTGGAATTTATAATAAGGAAGCTAATAAAATTAATATCGATATTCTAATTCTAGTTGCATTATTTGGATTGAGTATTTGGCTGTCCACAGCACTGAATTCTCCTAAGCTACCACCACTTAAACCTGGTGAAGTAGAAGATCCACAGACAGCAATGCAAAGAAGCATGTCTACTATGATGCCAATCATGATGACAGGCATGATGCTCATTATCCCTCTTCCTGCAGGGGCCTTGCTCTACATGATAGTTTCAGGCTTTATACAAGCTGGACAAACTTACTTTGCGATGAAGCGATATGACAAGAAGTTAGCTTAAGAGTAATCATTTAAGAAAACGAGTACCCGTAATCCTTACAATTATGAGCATAGGCGTCAATTTAAGCGGAAAATCTCGTCATCCTGAGGAGGAGCCGAAGGCGACGACGTAAGGATCCACTACTACGAATAGTCTATTAGTAAGAGTGGATCCTTACGACCGCTTCGCGGTCTCAGGATGACGGATTACGGGTATCGGTTTTAATTGAAGGCTGTTGAAACTGCTCTAAAATGCACCCTATTACCACCAAACAGATGCACTTCAGCACCTTTATCAGGCATGTCACAAGAGCATTGAATTATACTCCATTGCCCGGCTTGGCGTAATTGGATAATAAAATTATCCTCCGCAATATTATTTACGGTCTGGAAACTAAGTATAAGAAGATTAGCATAAGCATTCAAAAACTCTAGCGAAGTTTCTTTACCAGTGAATTTATAACAATCAAGTTTAAAAATATTTTTGATAATGTCAAGTTCCAGCTTAGGATGATCGTAAATTAATACTGCTGTAGAGCCTTCTCTAAGTAGCTCACGGATTTCATTTATAGGCTTAGACCACTCTATCGCGCTTTCAATAATCTTGAGCATTTTAGAATTCTTATTGTTGATGTCATTGATTGGCATACCAGGCTTAGGCTGCCATTGATAACCATTAAGTAATTCTATGCTGCGATAATAAGCATCATAAAGTGCTTTATTGTTTTCGCGTGCTTGATCATTAAGATAGCGACTAGCCTGCAAAGCATCATCTAGATTGGTATTCCAGGTGACTAGGTTATTACCGGCTTCTATCATTCTCTTCGCCAGTTCTGGATAGCTACCATATTGAGCTAGGGCTTTCATGGTGATCTCATCACTGATAACTAATCCTTTAAACCCTAAGCTCGTTCTTAATTCTTCTTGAATAAGCTTGGCTGAAATGCTTGCAGGTAATTCTTGAGAATCATAATCTGTCTTACTTATAAGATGTGCTGACATCACTGACTCAGCGCCGCAGTCTATTGCAGCGATAAATGGTTTAAGGTGTTCAAGGTACTCGTTAAGAGTATAGTTCTGTACAGGCAACGCTAGATGTGAATCTATACTAGTATCACCATGACCAGGGAAATGTTTAACACAGGATTTAATACCATATTCTCTATAAGTTTGAATAATCACTTTAAGCTGCTCAGAGACTATATTAGGATCAGCTCCCAGGCTGCGGGTGCCAATAATAGGATTAAGTGGATTGGTAGAGAGGTCTGCACAAGGAGCTAAGACTAAGTTAAACCCAAGTTCAGCAATCTCATTAGCTAAGATACTACTATGGTCTATTAAAGGTTCACGAGCAAACAATAAGCCTTGCTCCCTTCCCATATTAATGCTGGCTCTGCCTAAGGCTTGCAAGCTGGGTAAGCTAGTATTAATCTTACGTAAGCGTTCCACCTTACCGCCTTCTTGATCGACGGTAATAATTAAATTATCACCAAGTAAATTCTTAAGTGAATTAATTAATTCTTGAACTTGTGCTTTAGATTCAATATTAGTATCATAGAAAATTACTCCAGCTGGATTAATCTCCCTAAGTTTCTCTTCTATATCTTTAGTAAGTTTAATCCCCTCAAAACCAATAACAAAGAGCTTTCCAAAGTTAGGGTCCATTAGATTAGCTCCAATTCCCTGAGGTAGGTATCGAATAATTCTAATGAAGCTTGATGATTAATGGTGAAGTCATAATTTAGATTATTGAAATATTTTACTAAGGTAGATTTAGGTAGACCAGTAGATTTATAGGCTTCTATAATGAGATCTGGAAAATAATCATTAAGACCTTTTTGCTTTAAGTCCACAAAAAACCTGCTTAATTCTTCTCTATCAAGATTAGATTGTTTATTCAGTGCCCAGACTCCAAACACCATTGGTAGACCATAGCTTATTTCGTTCCATTCTCTGCCAAGATCAATCACCGTCTCATATTCATGAGCAGTAGAGTTTTCTATTAAGGCTTCATCTCCAATTAATAGTTTGATTTCCATATCATTGTTATTATCAATAAATGGAATAAACTCGACGAGTTCACCTCGGGAATTATAAAAATTATTATCTCTGTAATGATAGCCGTATTTTTTTACGAGAATAATTTTTAGAAGATTCACTGAGCTAGCACTTTTATTAGTAACAAATATCTCCCGTGCCATAAATAAATTACCACTTGCACCTTTAATGAAGACTAAAACGCTGTCAGCATCTCTAATACTACTAATAGATAATCCATCAATAAGTTCGTATTGGTTACGATTTTTTAAATACTCATAACTGGAAATCGGAGCTAAATCAAGCTCTGCATTTCTCAGTTTCTGGTTTAAATCTGCTGGAAACGAATTGATAGTTTGAATAGAGAAAGGTCTTAGTTCACAACGATTTAAAGCATAATTAATAGGTAAACAATTAACGAAACTGATCTCACCAAGGCGAAGTAGTTTAGTTGCTGATTCAGGATTATCAATGAAAACAGGCTGCACAAGTCAATTATAACGTAAATTAATTCAGCAAACCAGCATAAGCCTGATCTTTCGCGACTAATTCATCATGAGTACCTGCTTCAATAATGTTTCCGCCTTGTAAATAAACAATGCGATTACAAGATTTAATAGTACTAAGACGATGAGCAATAATAATTACAGTACGGTCTTGCATTAGCTTATTAATAGACTTATAGATATACTCTTGAGATTCATTGTCTAAAGCACTTGTGGGTTCGTCAAGGATAATGATAGGAGCTTTACTGATAAAGGCTCTGGCTAGTGATATGCGCTGCTTCTGTCCTATGGATAGTTTAGAGCCTGCTTCCCCAATATTAGTATCTAATCCTTGTTCAAGCTTATCTGCAAACTCCATAACAAACGAATCTTGAGCTGCTTTAATGATGTCCTGAGCGTTTGGATTATGGGTACCCAAAGCAATATTTTCTCTGATAGTGCCAGTGAATAATAATGGTTCTTGGGTTACTATGGCGATTTGTTTACGTAAATCATTTAGACTAAGCTCAGCAGTATTTATTCCGTCGATTAAAATTTCTCCAGAACTGATCTCATAGAAGCGTGGGATTAAGCTCACCAGGCTGGTTTTACCGCCACCACTAGGTCCTACTAAGGCTAGGCTGGATTTAGCTGGTATCTTGAGATTTAAATTAGTGAATAACTGAGTATCTTCATATTTGAAATTTACATTTCTAAATTCTAGTTCTCCTCTTACTGGTTTAGAAAACTTAGCTGTTGCTTGGCGAGATATCTCGTCTAACTGAGTTGGCTCGTCTAGTAATGCATAAACCCTATCTGCAACGCCCAATGCGGATTGCACTATAGTGGCTACTCGTCCAAGGCGTTTCACTGGATCATAAAGTAAGATCGAAGTAACGAAGAAAGAAGAAAACTCACCTACAGTAAGCACACCGTCTTTCACAGAGCTCAACCCTATGAAGAGAATAGTTGAGATGCCTATGGCACCTATGACATTGGTCACAGGAGAAACAAGCGCCATAAAAAACGTCCAGCGTTTATGAAGCTTGTAAAGATTATCAGATTCGATAGTGAATTTATCCTCTCTCCAAGACTCTAGATTAAAGGCTTTAATAATAGTTTGGTTGCGTAATGTCTCTGAAACAAAGCTACTCATAGTACCAACGTAGTCTTGTCCAAGTTTAGAATAATTGCGGATGCCCTTGCCAAGCTTGATTACAGGGATAGCGAACAAAGGAATGGTTACTAGAGAAAGTAAGGTTAGCTTTACATCTAGAATTAATAACCAAGCGAATAAAAATAAAGCAACAATTCCTTCATTGAAAAGATTCATAATGCTTTCAGCGAGCCACGACTGTAAGCTGTTTAGATCGCTGCTTATTACCGAGATAAGAGAACCTGAATCGAATTTTCTTTGTCTTGATAAAGAAAGTAAACTAAGGTGATTATGAAATTCTTCTCTCAGTTTTTTGACTACTAATAAACCAAGCTTGCGAGAGTTGTATTGAAAGAAGAATTTCAGCACGGCTTCTATCGCAAAGACTGCAACTATCGCTAAGGGTAATACTATATGTAAATTACTAGAATCTAGATTAGTGAGACTTGAATTAGCTAGCCATGCAGGTATATAAGGCTCTACTTGTTTAGGAATAACACTAAAGGTCTTAAAACCATGCTCCAGAGCGGTAATTCCGTCTACTGCAATCTTAACGAACCAAGAAGGCAACACACTAGCTAGTCCGCTAAAGAGCATGCAAAACAGAGTAAAGAAAAATAAGCCTTGAAAAGGCTTGGCTGTATTGATTAATTTCTTCGTAGTAGGATTCATATTACAAGAACAGGGTTTATTGTAGCTTATTTATATAATTCGGTATTACTGGTTTGTTCTGAAAAATCATAATAGCTATTCATCATTTTTATTAAAGTAAGAATCAGAGAATTAGGTAAAAATTAGGCAGCATGAATGTCACAAGTAGTATAATTATTTAGAAAATATTAAGACAAATGACTGAAAAATAACTGATAAATAAATCAAAAATGAACACTGTTGAACTAAAAACTGAGAAGTCCAAACAAACTAGAGCAAAAATTCTTAAGATAGCTAAGGATGTTTTTGCAAATAAGGGGTTTAATCACACAACGGTTAAAGATGTCACCCATGCTGCTGGTTTAGGCTATGGAACTTTTTATTTATATTTTAAAGACAAGAAAGATGTTTTCTATGCCTTAGTTGAGCAAGTAGAAGATGATCTTTATACAGCTTCTAAGGATGGAAGTGATTTAGATGTGGATTACGCTAGAGGTCTGAGTTCGTATCGTGCACTGCGGAAGGATTTGAAAGCTATCTTTCAGAGCTTCAGAAATCATTCTAGTATTTTGAAGTTTAGTAAGGAGCTTGCTGTCTTGGATCCAGCATTTGGTAAGCGTTATGAAGCAATGAGAGCTAGGCTTATTCAACGCACTAAACAAATTCTTGAGAAGAGTACTTTAGACAATGTTGACTATAATGTAGCAGCCATCGCTATTGCAGGTATGATTGAATCTGTTGCTAATGAATGGAATAATCATGACAGCTCATCCAGCCTTAAGAGCGATGCAGACATCGACGCAATTCTACCGACAGTAACTAAACTTTATTTTAAAGCAGTATCATAAGAATTATTTCTAAATCTCTTTTTATATTGTATGGTTCCGCGCCTTCGGCGCGGTTTGTCCTGCGGACGGCTAATTTTTATCTTCATTATAAGCCGCGCGCAGCGCAACCGCCGCGAAGCGGCGGAACCCATAATCTATCCTCGTTAGAGATTTTAAGTAAAAATATAAGTTAAGTAATTGCGTTTCTAAACAAGCTCAACTATAGTCGCAATCCCTTGTCCAAAGCCAATACACATAGAAAGTAGTCCACGTTTTTTGCCGCGTCTTTCTAGCTCATTGACTAGGGTTGTAAGAATTCTTGCACCAGAACAACCTAATGGATGACCTAGAGCAATAGCACCACCATTAACGTTAAGCTTGTCCATTGGTATATTAAGTTCTTTTACAGCTGCAAGTACTACTGAAGCAAAGGCTTCATTGATCTCTACTAGATCAATGTCATTCATAGTCATACCCGTAAGCTCTAGAACTTTCTTGATAGAAGGAATAGGTCCAGTGAGTTGTATCTCTGGATCAGTTCCGCAAACATAAGTTCTAATAATTTTAGCTCTTGCTTTGAGATTATACTTCTGTAGAGCTTTCTTGCTAGCTACTATTACTGCAGCAGCTCCGTCAGTGATTTGAGAAGCGCTCGCTGCTGTAACTACACCACCATCTTTAAACGGCGTTGGTAGAGTTGACATCTTAGCCTTATCGATTTGTCCGCGTATACCTTCATCCTTATCTACTAAACCGAAACTCGGTGTCTGTACTGGAATGATTTCATTCTTGAAGTAGCCTTTCTCTTGCGCTGCGAAGGCTTTCTTGTGAGATTCGATACTAAAATCATCAAGCTCATCTCTAGTAAATCCCCATTTCTCTGCAATCATCTCTGCTGATTGACCCATAGACTTAACTGAATATTTTTTTAAATAATTTTCTGAGAGTGTAGTGCCTTGATTTGGTGACATAGGTAATGGCAAACCATCTATGCCCATTGGCACTCTGCTCATATGCTCTACACCACCAGCAATAATCAGATCATAATCACCTGCACGAATTGCCTGCGAAGCGAACTCAATAGATTGCATACCTGAGCTGCACATTCTATTGATTTGCACACCTGGAACAGATTCATCTAATGCCATTAAAGCAATTAATCTTGCGATGTTCATGCCTTGCTCTCCTACTGGAGTAACGCAACCATAAATTAAATCTTCAACAACTTTCGGGTCTAATTTATTTCTTTCTATAAGAGCTTTAACTGGAACCGCTCCTAAATCTACTGGATGGATTTCTGATAGTGAGCAACCCATCTTGCCTCTACCCATAGGCGTTCTTACTAAATCAACAATATATGCTTCTGACATATTGTTTATATACCCGCGCGCATAGCCAGGCAATAACTAATGTTTAACCTAATAGCATCAAGAGTATTATCTGCATGAGATTGTTAATGAACTAGTAATTTTAAAATCCTTCAAACCAGGTTGGGGTCAGTTCCGCCGCTGCGCGGCGGTTGCGCTGCGCGCGGCTTAATAAAGTTTATCAGCCGTCCGCAGGACAACCGCGCCGAAGGCGCGGAACCATAAATAATGAGATTTAGAATTAAAGTATTATTTGATAAGTATCTAATTAATAATATTATGACCAACTTCAAGGGTATAATTTTAGTAACTATGACATCAGAATCAATAGAAGAAGAAATGAAAATAATGACTGAGGATACTCTCAATAGCGGTAATATAGCTGCTGGTATTGATATAGAAGATCCTATTAGAGTTCTTCAATTAGATCATGTGATTTCTGTTAAAACTGGCACATTACTTGCAGACGTTGTTAAAACTTTAAATAGCAATCATATTGGTTGTGTAACTATAGTAGATAACTCTGGAGCTACAGTGGGTATTTTTACTGAGAGAGATATACTCAGAAAAATTATTGGTAAGAACTTAGATCTAAGTAAAGAAACAGTTGATACTTATATGACCCCTAATCCAGAAGTGCTTTCAGAAAACGATCCTATTGCATTTGCTCTGAATCGTATGTCTGGTGGTGGTTTTAGACATATACCTATCAGCAGAAATAACGAAGTGAAATTTATGCTTTCTATTAAAGACATCGTTGATCAAATTGCAATTACTTATCGTAAGAAAGTTCTGAACCTGCCGCCAGATCTGAAACAACAAACGTCGCAATATGGCGGATAGTTTCGTCATCCTGAGGAGCAACCGTAGGTTGCGACGTAAGGATCCACTACTACGAATAGTCTATTAATAAGAGTGGATCCTTACGGTCGGGCTTCGCCCTCCCTCAGGATGACGAATTTGATTGCTCGATTATTATAACGGTCTTTTAAACACTATATCCCCAATTTTTAATTCCGCTTTATCCCAATTGTTGACGGGTTTTGGAGTCCAGGTTTTGGAAGCAAGGCTGTTGGATTTTTGGATATTACATTCTTGGCAGCAAGCATATAAATTACGGGTGTCTTTGTTTAATTCAGGAAACTTAGAGGCTGGTAAGTGATGATCGTAGCTTGCTAAATGGCTATTTAATAAAGCAGGGTCAGAACACTTACTTAGAGCTTGTTTCACAGTATTAGGATGCAATAATAATTTGCCGCAATAAACACAAGTGTAATGATCTTTCTGCCAGATTTCTTCTAACTGTTGTAGATTAGGTTTGGATTGAGGTCTAGAACTAAGAGTTTTATTCGCTTTAACTTTGAAATTAGTTTCTAATAGTTCTCGTTTAAGTATGTCTTGTCCTAAGCTATGTAAGAAGGCTAGATAGCTCTCCTTAAGCCAGTTCTCACCGATAAAGTCCCCTCTGATAATTACTGATTGTTCGTTAGATTCTGGATCATTAATGACAATCTCGAAATTAGTTTTATTGCCAAGAGAGTTGATTATAGTTTTCAATCCCTTCGTTAAAGTGATAGAAATATCGACAGAGCCAAACCTAGAAATAAATTTCCTCGCGTCTGCGCTTAGTCTATCTTCTGGTGATGAATAAACAAAGTCATCACGATAGCTTTTTCGAGGTTCTAGATCGTTGAAGTTTTCATCTACTAGTTCCATCGCGACCTCTTCTTGAACGGTTTTTAGGATGCTCGATTTAAAATTTAGGTCGTTTTTATTGGCACGTAAGTAATGTTCACTGTTACTGATTAAAGCACTATTGAAACTACTATCGGCTAAGCTAGTTTGACTTAGCTCATAATCTTTCATGCTAGGTTGGAATGATTTATTAGATTGATAATGACTGTCAGAGAGTGCTTTGGCTACCGCATCACCTACAAGAGTATATATTTTATTGGTTTCGTGATATTTTACTTCCTGTTTATTAGGATGAACATTTACATCCACATCTTCCTTAGGTAATTCTAGATGTATTACAGCGATGGGGTATTTTCCAGTACCTAGTATATCCTTGTAGACCGCTTCTACAGCGGAACGAAGGATGTAACACTTGAGGATGCGATTGTTTACTATAGTGAATATTCCGCGTTTGTCAGAGCGGAAGACGTAAGCCTTACTACTATAGCCAGTAACTTTAAGAGGTCCTCTTGAAAGACTAACTTCTACTAATCCATCACAGATCTCATCAGAGAAGATCTCCGCTAAGACTGTTTTAATATTATTACTCCCAGAAGTTTTAAGGTTGGATTTGTGATCTATAGTTAAGCTGAAAGCCACTGCTGGATTAGCAATAGCTAAAGATCTTACTGTATCGATAATATTAGTACGTTCTTTATTATTAGATTTAAGAAACTTAAGTCTGGCAGGTGTATTGAAGAAAAGAT
The DNA here is from genome assembly GCA_964512985.1 of uncultured Gammaproteobacteria bacterium. Classification (GTDB taxonomy): domain Bacteria; phylum Cyanobacteriota; class Vampirovibrionia; order LMEP-6097; family LMEP-6097; genus CAYPGT01. The sequence goes on from CAZELI010000004.1 coordinate 55,655, forward strand.
CATCTATAACTATATTGGTACCATTACTAGCACCTGTCATAGTGATATCTTCTTTACCGTTTTCTATATAAATTTTAGTTGCGTGCTTATCTTCTTTTCTTTTACTAATACAAGTTAGTTTAGATACGGCTGCAATACTAGCGAGCGCTTCACCGCGAAAGCCATTAGTCATTAAGGCATGTAAATCTTCTATAGTGGAGATCTTACTAGTGGCATGACGTTTAAAAGCCAGAGATAATTCATCAGGAGAGATACCAGAACCATTATCTACAACTTGGATCTTAAGTAATTGCTTAGAAACATCTATGTCTATCTTGCTAGCTTGGGCATCTATGCTATTCTCTACTAATTCTTTAATGATCGAACTAGGGCCTTCTACGACTTCACCTGCAGCGATTTGATTAGCGATATGTTCAGGCAATACTATAATTGGCACAATATTAATTTTAGCGTAAATGCACGTCATCCTGAGGAGCCTACGAAGTAGGCGACGTCAGGATCCACTTCTCATAAAGTTACTTTCAATAAATAGTGGATCCTTACGTCGCAACCTACGGTTGCTCCTCAGGATGACGGGATTTGAATACTCTGCTTGCTATAATTTCTATAGTGCCTAATATAGAGACCAAACATCAGTTCAAAGTTACTAGTAAGTTTAAACCTGCTGGCGAGCAGCCGCATGCAATAGCAGAGATCTCTGAGAGAATAGATCAAGGTGTAAATAAACAAATTTTGTTAGGAATCACTGGATCAGGTAAAACTTTTACGGTGGCTAATATTATAGAGAAAACTCAGAAACCAGCACTGGTATTGGCTCATAACAAAACTCTAGCTGGACAGCTTTGTAATGAGTTTAAAGAGTTTTTCCCAGAGAATAAGGTAGAGTATTTTATTAGTTATTATGATTATTATCAACCAGAGAGCTATATCCCACACTCTGACACATATATAGAGAAGACAGCGAAGGTTAATGATGATATAGATAGATTGCGCTATTCCACGACTAGAGCGATTTTTGAGCGTAATGATGTGATAGTAGTAGCTTCTGTGAGTTGCATTTATGGTCTAGGTATTCCAGAGCTATATTATGAATCGGCTATTAGTTTAGAGATAGGCATGGAAATAGATCTCAAGCGCTTCTTAGATAAATTAGTAGCAGTTCAATATAGGCGTAATGATATTCAGTTAGCGCGTGGTTTATTTAGGGTCCGAGGCGAGATAGTAGAAATTCACCAACCTGATGAAGAAAGGATCTTACGTATAGAATTCTTTGGTGATGAGATAGAAAGGTTATCTCATCTGGATCCTCTGACAGGTGAGATTCTTGAAACTCTGGATAGCGTAAAGGTCTTTCCTGCTAAGCATTATGTCACTGATGAAGAGACCTTAGAGAAAGCGATTGAGCAGATCGAGAAAGAATTGCATGAACGATTAAACGAATTGAAAAAATATGGTAAGGATGTAGAGGCTCAAAGATTATTACAAAGAACTAAATATGATATCGAGATGATGCGTGAAGTCGGTTATTGTACGGGCATTGAAAACTATTCCAGAATATTAGAGAATAGGGCTCCAGGCACTGCGCCGCAGGTGCTAATCGATTATATGAACCGTCGTTATGGTGAGGATGGTTGGACTTGTTTTATAGATGAATCACATATGACCTTACCTCAGTTAAGAGCTATGTATCATGGGGATTTTAGTCGTAAGTCAGTATTAGTAGATTATGGATTCCGTTTACCATGCGCTATAGACAATAGACCGCTTAAATATGATGAGTTTAGTGCGCGAGTTAAGAATATTGTTTACATCTCTGCTACACCTGGTAATGAAGAATTAGAAGCTTGCCCTAATCCAACAGAATTAATCATTCGTCCGACTGGACTCTTAGATCCAGTGTTAGAGATAGTTCCGACTACAGGACAAATAGACCGCTTAATGGAAGAGATTAATCTTAATATTAATAAGAAATTGAATCTTGAACAATGTGACATAGATCCAGGTACCTATTACCCTAAAAATGAAAAAGTTATTGTTAATACTTTGACTAAAAAAATGGCAGAAGATTTAAGTGAGTATTTGTTCGAGCATGATATTAAAGCTAGATACTTACATAGTGAAATTAAATCCTTAGAGAGAATGAAGATACTTAATGATCTACGAAAGGATGAATATGATGTACTTGTGGGTGTTAATCTTCTCAGGGAAGGTATTGATCTTCCAGAGGTATCCTTGGTTTGCATTATGGATGCTGATAAAGAGGGCTTCTTAAGAAATCATCGTACTTTAATTCAGATGATTGGTCGTGCAGCGCGTAACGTCAATGCTAGGGTATTGCTGTTCGCTGATAGGATCACAGATAGCATGGCTAAAGCAATAGATGAAACTAATAGACGAAGAGAATTGCAAATTCAATACAACTTAGAGCATGATATCACTCCTAAGACTATTCTTAAGTCGGTTTCTAATCCACTTCTGGAGGCTTTTGATAAACTTGATGAAGAAGAGAGAGTAGCAGCTGATGCGTTAATGCAAAGCATCTCTAATAAACCTATTGGACAAATGTCTAAGAAAGATTTAATTCGTGCGATTGATCGTATGGAAGAAGAGATGCATAATTCTGCTAAGCTTTTAGACTTTGAGAATGCTGCTAAATATAGAGATCAATTAAGATCATTGCGTGAAAAGTTAGAGGAGAAATGAAATTTTATTCTCAAGAGCTTAATCACCTACTCCAGCACCAACTGGTGCTATCGTTTCTGTTTCCTCTCTAGCATTATCGTTCCTATGGCTACTTCTTTCTGCCTTAGAGCTGCTAGAGTCTTCTTTAGCCGCCGCCGCATCAGCTGCATTCTTATCTATTAGACTTGATATTTTTTGTAGACCTTCTTTAATTGGATTATAGAAAGTTCTACTTATTAAGCCTGATTGATTTTCATCCTTAGTTAAATTATCAGCAACAGTTTTAAAGTCAGCGATAAGTTTTGTTATATCTTCGTCTTTGACGGGTTTACCTTCACTTAAACTATCTTGAGCAGAAGCAATCCTACCAATTAATGACTGCATTTCACTTTGTCGTTCTCTACTCACACCAACCTTCTCTAGCGCGTCCGCTGACGAGATTGCAGCTTCTTCCCTGGCATCGGCTACTTCAGTCTTAGCTTGGTTTACTTGAGCTAGAGTTGCTTGCCGTTGGGCCTTTAAATCTTGAAGAGCTGCCTGGTCAACTACAGTTTTAGTTTTACCACATGCTCCTCCATCCACCTCTTTGGTTGGTGGAGTACCTATCTTTTCATTGACACTATCTAAGTTTAATTGTTTTGTTTCTAGTAAACTTTCTTTGGCAGAAATTGCATTTTGAGCTTGAGCAGCCTTAGAAGCTGCTAGATCAGAAGCTAAATTTCCATTTGAAATTTCAGAACTTTTAGCACTTACGTCCTGTATAGCTTGCTTTAATTGTGATTTGATACTTGTTTCTACCATTATTTCCCGTCCCTATGCTTGTCCGTTTGGTACAGCGTCTGCTGCTGATCCTCCTAAGATATCAGTACTTTGTCTAATCAGACCACGAGCTTGATCTAAAGTTACTGAAGAATTGATACTATTTTTAAACTGAGTAAAGGCATCACTTGATCTACCACTTGTGTCAGTATTGGTTGGACTAGTGGGACCTCTACCACTATGATCCTCTTGAGGACCAACATAATTATAGATAGTTCCACCTTGATTTAAACCAAGCTCAGTGAGTGCGTTTTGGCTTCTTTGGATAGCTAATTGATATGACTCAATACCTTTGCCTCTTGGATCTTTTCCTCCGCCTATATCATCAAATGATTCAAAAATTCCAGTAGGAGTGAAGCGTCCAAAGTTTGCTGAGTTTGGATCTAAATCATATTCCCCTTTTTGAAAACCAGGTACTCCATTATCTTCAGAATAGTGTAGAGGTGCTGGTGCTTTTCCACTAGCAATATCACTAACATTAGTCTTGAATATTAAATCTACAAACTCTTCTAAATGTGCTTTATTCGTTAAATCATATGGCACACTCATTGCATGGCCGTCAGCATCAAACTCGGTCGTAGTCAGTCCACCAGACATTTTTTTTAGTTCATCTACAAATCTAAACTTGACATCTAATAGATCTTTAAGATCTCCATCTTCAACTTTGGTACCTAAATGACCACTCTCTTTGTCAATTTTAATTAATGGTTCACCTTCTGCACCTTTAATAGGATCGCCATTCTCATCCCGAGGTACTTCAAGCATGAAGTAATCATCACCTTCTTTGATAAAAAATTGAGTACCTAATTTTTTACCATCTTTATCTTGAAGTCCTTCTACTTCCATGACTCCATCGTTTAGTAGAGCCTTGGCTCCGTCTTGCATGAACTTATCAAAGTTCTGGGTGAATTTTACTTTCAATTCTTGAAGTTGCTTCTCTGATAAATTTGGATTTTCGATACCAAGCTCGTTAAGCATTTGTCTTAGAACCTGAATCTTAGCTTCAAACACACGAGATCTAGACATCTCTTTCTGAGCGACTTTGGCTTCCTGCTTACCCATAATACTATGCCTAGTTGCTTCTTCTAAAGCTTGCTCTGCAAGACCAAGAAGCTTCTTGCCTTGGTTTCTATCAATAGCACCTTCAGCTACTTTCTCTACGCCTTTAACCATCATCTTGAGTCCTGGACCTTGAACAAAAGGTAGCGCCATCATCGCTGCACCCATAGCAATAAACCCCATTCCTACACCAGTTTTGATCGAACCAGTCATCATGAAGGTTTGACCTTGTTGTTTATTCTGTTCAGCACCACTAGCCATATATTTAGCTACAGCTTGTTGTCTCTCTTGACTTTCTTTTGCAACATCTGCAAGAAAAGCACTTTGGTCTTTTAGATCTTGGTAAGATTGAATTGTACCTTCTTGGCTCAATCTACTGTTTGAACTAATTGCTTGTGTTGCTTGCTCTTGTATGCTGTTTCCCATGTCTTGCTCCTTGACTAATGTACCTTAAGAAAAATATGTTTCTGCAACTAAACCTCTATCTATCATTGCTTTAGCTATGCTTTTTGCATTTTTGAAACTAGTTCCTTCCCATAAAAATTTAAAGGTATTAATATAGTCTCTAAATACTTTTTTGTAGGCTTTAATATGCCAGATAATGAATCTAGCTGCTGTATCTGAATCTAAGTGATATAGAGGAATATGCTTGAGAACATAGTCATTCTTAAACATTTCTTTGGCTAAGCGTAGAGTCCTAACATCTTTCAAGTTTATATCTATTGAATTAGATGCTTGAATTTGAATTGCTTTTATTTCTGCTTCTGATAATTTTTCTTTATCCCTGATATATTTATCGTTAGGCATACTGAAGATATTGATATGATTAGCTTCTTCGTCAAGGCAATTATAAATAACTTTGCCATGGTCAACTTCTATCGTTACCATCCAGAACCCGGTCTTATCGTCATTCTCGGCACTAATCATTACTGTGCCACTGTTTAAATCTGCTCCCTTGCGAAAATGTTCTTCTTGAGCCACTGCTGCTCTTAAAACTTCCATGATATTAGGCTTGCCAGAATAAATCTCTAGAAGCTTCTCTTCATATAGTTTAGTTTTTTGTAGATATGTTGTTAATGTTACCATGTTATTACCTTCTTCCTCCTCTCGCTAATGGTGAGTTTGCATACTGACCACCGTACCCAGAACCCACTCCTGTACCTGCTCCTACAGCACTACCTGAGTTTGTTGAAGCTAGTCCATAGTTTTCTGACAATGTATCTACCAACACATTAGTATCATCTATTAATAATTTCACATCGTCATCAGAAACTGAACCACCACTACTTAGAACTTGATCCATTACTCTTAGTCTCTCTCCAATAGCATTCAAGGCTTTATGATCTATATCAGTAAGTCCTTTAAAGTTGTTAGGATTTGCGATAGCTGCAACTCTGCCTGCAACATCATTAAATCCATCTAGGTTACCAGTTTGTCCACTACGAGTTAAGTTCTTAACAATAGATTCGGCATGAGTTGACATAGTATCAAACTCTATAGTCAGTAAGCTATTGAAATCTCCTCCACCAGAGGATAGAGTAGTACCTAACGCACTACTATCATTAATTAGTTTGCTAATATCTTCAGCTGTGATATCTCTGTTTCTATTTACATTGTTGATCAAGTTATTAACCTGATCCATTACTTTAGTCATCTTCGCTTCATCTTCAGTATTGAAAGCTCCTAAGAACTTAGCATCTGGACTATTTGGTGAGTGTTTCGCAATATTAATCTGAGCATCTTGAAGTAGTGATTTGGTTACACCGTCAATAATTGGATCTGATCCATCTGGCCCTGGACTAGACAATCTATCGATTAGAGTAGTCATGCCTTGATCATAATCTTCAAAGAATTTTGAATAGTTTGATGACTTATCTCCAGCAGGAATGGTATAAGCAGATGGAGTTGTTGCTTTAACGAATTTATCCTGGATCTCAGTCATGCCACCAGTTACTTCTTTCCAGAAGTCAGCTAACTGCGTGTTTGCTGCATCTGGTAACTCTTCTCCAAGAACACCAATTTGCTCTACTGCAGTTTTAAGTTTGTCTTGGAATTCATCTCCTTCCAAATTAGTTTGTGGATCATCAGCCATGGTTTTGAGTTGTGACATTAAATCAGACAGGTCACTCATAGAGTTTTGTTGATCCTCGCTAATTCCAGCTCCCTCTAAAGCTTGTGAAGTTAATCGTTCTGCTTCAGCTCTAGCGTCCTCTACTGTTTGCTTAGCTTGTTGAATTTGTACGTCAGCAGCTCTTACTTGAGCTTGTAATTTATCTTTCTCAACTTCATCTACTACTGTTTTAGTACCACCCTTCTTCCTCTCTGATTGAACTTGTTTGGTAGGAGGAGGTGATAATTTATCTTCAGCTTGATTCTTAGTCATTTCTGCACTAGTCACAGAAGCTTCTGAAGATTTAACTCTGTCATTAGCAGCTTGAATTTGTGAATCTAAAATTCTTTGATCTCTGTCACTAGCCGTGGCCTCATCAACCTTACCTTGGGCTTTGGTTATAGCCGATTTGATGTCAGAGATTGATACTTTTATTGGCATATCTAGTCCTCTTGCAAATACCAATCTCTAGAGATTGGTACCCTGGACTATAATTAACCTATGTAGGTTAAGCCTTGGTTAAGTATTTGAACAATATTTGAAATATCCTGAATTCATGTAGCTATTTAACTTATAATCTGTCAATTTAAGGAGACCGATACCCGTTGCTGTCATTGCGAGGAGCGCGCAGCGCGACGAAGCAATCCACTCTACGGCGAGTATGATTATGGCTTTAGAGTGGATTGCTTCGCTCCACTTCGTTCCGCTCGCAATGACGGATTACGGGTATCGGTTCCCTTAAGGTGATCTATATAAAAATGAAAAGTAGTTACTTGTGTGACATTATCCTTGGTTCTGGCTTATTTCTTTCCTGAAATTCTGTAACCCTCGAGCTTAGATTTTGCCAATTCTTTTCAGTAAAAGGCATATCATTAACTAATTCCTCAAGAGCAATAGAAATATTAGTAAGCGAGTTTTCTTCTACTATCTTAATAGGAAGCTTCTTGCTTTCCGATATTTTGAAGATTTTGGCATCGGGTTGTGAATAGCTTTTAAGTGCAAATATTATATCTGCTTCGTCTAAACTATTAACTACCCTAAGGTCCATTTCTGATACAGAAGCAAAGGCTCTTTTTAGTAGAGACTTGCTAATAGCATATGGATAAATAGCAATCGCTTTACCATCTTTACTGAAAGGAATACCAGCAAACGCTTCTTTCTCGGTTTCGCTAGCTCTCTCAAGTATAGTAACTTCATCTGTTTCTTTATCACGTTTCCTGAGTTCAGGATGTATAGGATGTTCGTTAAGAATAGAATCCACGCTTGCTGCTACATTCTTATGAACATTCACAGTGTACTTATCAATGATCTCCACGCAAATATCAAAAGTAGGCTTAGAAGCTCTTTCTAAGATAGATTTGCGAGTGCCGCGTTTCTTAGCTTCTTCGTCACCGAGAGTTACAGTTTCAATACCACCAACTAAATCACTTAAGGTTGGATTCTGAATAACGTTCTCAATACTAATACCATGAGCAGTAGCTACTAGATTGACACCACGCTCAGCAATAGTTCTTGCGGCTTCTGCCTCTTCCTTAGTACCTATCTCATCGATAACTATGACTTCTGGCGTATGATTCTCTACTGCTTCAATCATAACGTCGTGTTGTTTCTTGTCGAATGGTAATTGCATGCGACGTGATCTACCAATAGCAGGGTGAGGTATATCACCATCACCAGCGATCTCATTAGATGTATCAATAACGACGACTCTTTGTTCTCTTTGAGTAGAAAGGAAATGAGCAATCTCTCTAAGCATAGTAGTTTTACCTACACCTGGGGGACCTAATAATAGAACGGATTTGTTTTGTTCTAAATAGTCCTTGATAATTTCAATGGTTCCAAAAATAGATCTACCAATTCTCATGGTGAGTCCAATGATTTCATTAGATTTATTTTTTACACAGCTAATTCTATGAAGTGTGCCTTCTAAACCAGCTCTATTGGAATAATCGAAACTACCAACTTGTTTTACTATCGCTTCGATAGTTGCTCTAGTTGCACTTTGGTCTCCTAATATTATGGTTTTATTTTTTGCGAATCTGGCTTCGGGGATTCTCCCTACATCGACTACGATTTCTATTAATCTTGATAAATCATGTTCTTTGATTGTTTTCTGGAAGTTTGACGGTAAAAGTTGAATAATCTCGTACGCGTCATCATTTCTAATGTCTACCATCAATGTGAGGGTTCTCCTTTTTTTGTTCTGCCGAAACTTGTTCCAAAATCGTCCATAACTGTGTTACGCTCGTCCCTCGCCATCCTCATTTACGCCCAGTAAACTGCGGTGGCTCGGGACTCGCAAGCCTTGTTCTGAACGATTTTGAAACAAGTTTAATGAAAATGATTTAAGAAATTTTTCTTTTGATTTAATATTTAATTTGATAATTTTACGGTGAGCTATCATCTCTTAGTAATATTCTACCTCTAGTTTTCTAAATTGTAACTAATATCAGATCCACATCATCTAGTCCAAAAGGTTTAAATAACGCCAAAATTAGGTTCTTCCACCTAACTCAGATAAAATTTAATTATGCTAAAAAATTGTTCCGCAGAACTAGCTCAGTAATTCAGGTCTAATGTAATGCTTATCTTTAGTGTTAGCAAGCAGAAAACCAGCTGCTTCTAAATAATTATTTACTACTCGGTGAGGGATATTAAACATGGTCGCTGGTTCATCAAGACTCGTAGTATTGTTCTTAACGCAAAGTACTGTGATCTCATGTCTATGAGCTTCGATTGCTGGAGTACTATTGCAACAATCAAACGGCATTACTATGTTAGCTAAATCAGATACAACTATATCTCCAGGCTTACGCTTCAAACCTAAATCAGCAGCGCTAGTGTAAATGTTACTAAGAATTTTATGAGCGGCATCGAGAGGAATGATTTGTGGTGAATATTGTAAGCATTTAAATACAGAAGCTAAGAAGCTATCACTGAGATACTCTGCGGCTACTTTAGGGGAGACAAGTTTAGCCTCCTGGTTCTTTTGAGTTCTTCTGATTATGGGTGCATGTGCAGAAGGTTTAATAAAAATACTTGAAACTAAATGCGAGATCTTCGCTTCTATGATTCCGATTGGATCAAGTCCTTTGGCTTCGGTATAGTTAATAACAGCAGATGAATCTTGATCTTCATTCAGTACTGCTAAGACAGCAAGAGCTGTGGCTCCCTTATCTACAGCTCGTTTGCAGGCTTGTAACAAAGTCGTTTGATTTTTGATATTGGTTAAGTCATTAGCTTCGACTGATTCTTCAGTATAAAAGACCTCTTCCAGAATATCTATGCCATAAACAGTTCTAGCTGCATTAATGCAATTCTCAGTTAAGATTCTCTCCTCTTCATTGGCTGCGGCATCAACTATTACTGCAATGCGATGTTTAACATTTAATCTGAGGGCTATTTGTTCTGCAAAGAAACGATCGAGTAAGTATCCTTCTACCACTGCTACATTATGAGGAATATCAGTAAGCAAAGCGCCATTAACTACATTGGGGTGTGTGATAAGCAGATCTGAAGCTTTAGCAAGTAATCTACAAGCGGGATTCGCATCAGCAGCATAGCCACCTATACTGGCACCGATCCCAGTGGGTACTATCATGCAATTTATGTTTCGATAGTGATGCATATGACCTTATTTAAACAACGAGGTCTCTTTAATATTGAAGGCTCGAACACAAGTAAACAATAAAGTCTTAGTAATAAAGAGTGAGCTAAATAAACTTAAAGCAACACCTATCAGTAGTGTAATCGCAAATCCTTTAACAATACCAGTGCTAAACATGATGAGGATCAGGCAAACCATGGAAGTATTCATGTTCGAATCGAAAATACTACTATAAGCTTTCTCGACACCATCGCGCAGACCGACAAATACAGACTTGCCTTGGTTCATCTCTTCCTTGGCACGTTCAAATATAAGAATATTAGCGTCTACTGCCATACCTATACTAAGAATAAATCCAGCGAGTCCAGCGAGTGTCAATGTTATATTCTCCTGGAAAGCATAGAGTGCCATAAGAACATAGATACTCAGTGCGACAGACGCAATTAATCCAGGTAGTCTATAGATGGCTATCATAAAAATAACTACAGCTAGCATACCCCAGAGACCAGCCTTGACACTCTTAGCGATAGATTCTTGTCCTAGAGTCGCACCAATAGATCTCTCTTGAAGAATCTTCACGGGCACAGGAAGCGCACCAGCATTGAGTTGTACGGCTAGGTCTTGTGCTTCATCGACAGTAAAGTTACCAGTAATCTGTCCACTACCAGCAGTAATCGCTGTCCTAACACTAGGCGCAGAGATAATATTGCCATCTAGAGAAATGCCTAAAGGTTTATTGATTAATCTTGCTGTAAGATCACCAAAAGCCTTCGCTGCTTCAGGTTTAAGTTCAAAGTCTATTGCCCAAGCACCACCACCAGCAGTACTTACAGATGCTCTCTTAAGATCAGCACCAGAGATACCTGTGCTAACCCACTCTCCTTCAGGTGTCTCCGTATTAGCTTCACTGCCAGGCTTAGCGATAAATTCTTTAAACTCAAGATGAGCTGTTCTTAGTAATCTACGTTTCACTGCAGTCGGGTCTGCTCCAGGAACTTCTACCGAAATACGATCCTTACCTACTTGTTGTACTGTTGCTTCAGTAGTACCAGAAGCATTAACACGGTTCTCAAATACTTTAACCAAACCTCTCATTACTTGCGGAGTGATCTCTTTAACTTGGTCTGTTGGTAAAGCTTGAAACTCGAATTGTGAACCGCCTATTAGATCTAATCCTAATTTCATCTTTGTGAAAATATTTAAACCATCTTTACTGTAGACTAATTGCTTTTTGAGCTTGTCATAAACTGGAGCTTCTGAAGCTGCTGTCCTTTTTATTTCAAATAAACCTTTAATAGCAAAAACTGTAATTGCTATAACAAGTAAAATTTTCCAATTCTCTTTAATAAATTGCATGTAGAAAAGTATATAACATCGTGTTTACTCATCTCATGGACTCTCCCACTCTCTAAAAATATCAAATGTATTTGATAAATATCGGTTAATTTAGTATTAATATCAATTTCTTTTGATATTAATACTGATTTGCATTAAAATTATAAATATATTTGATATTTTGTTGGATATTGTGGTAAATATCAAATATAATTGATTTATGGCAGTGAATAATTGGGCTAAGGTTTATTTTCAAGACAGTTTTGCTGGTATCTTAGAGCAAAGACCAGGGGGTGATTATTTATTTAGTTACGACGAAGAGTTTCAAAAGAAACAAATATCAATTTCAGCTCAACTGCCTATAAGTAAAAAGGAACACCTTAACAAAAATAACTTGCATCCATTTTTTGATAACTTGGTTGCAGAGGGTTCCTTAGCAAAAATACAAGCAAAGTCAATCGGAGCGAACGAAACTGATCGTTTTAAATTATTAATAGCCTTTGGTTCTGATTTAATCGGTGCCGTAACAATCGTTGACCCTAATCCTAATTACGAAATAAAAATTGATCCAGAAGATTATTTACAAGAACTTAGCTTACGTTCTAAAGCTTCGATATCTGGTGTTCAGCCAAAACTACTTGCAGTGAAGAAAGGAGCTGATTTCTATCCAGCTAATTACCAAGAAGCTTCTACCCATATCGCAAAATTGCCAGGGCAGTTTCCATTAATAGTTGAGAATGAATTTTTAACGATGAAAGCAACAGAGATACTTTTATTTAATGACAAAGTTGCTGAAGTTGAAATAGCGGAACTTAAAGGATTAGGACAGGCACTCTTGGTAAAAAGATTTGATAGAAGAGAAAATGGAGAAAAATTACATTTTGAAGAGTTTACTCAGCTACTAAATGAAATATCTGATGATAAATATTTTGGCAGTTATAAGGATATGGCTGATTATATTAGTAAGAGTCGCTTATGTGATGAACGTGAGATAGAAAAACTACTTAGAAGAGTACTGGCTTGTATTTTATTTGGTAACACTGATGCGCATATGAAAAACTTTGCTATGTTTCGCCAAAGAGATGCTCTGAATCTTACACCAATTTACGATATGGTTTTTGTAAGATATTACAAGGATCTTGCTAATGAAATGGCTTTAGATTTCGTTCCAAAATTGAAGCCAAGGATTCAAGAGCTAAAACCAAAGCATCTTAAGATTTTAGCTGAAGAAGGTTTTGGCTTTAACGAGAAAGTACTTTGGAATATAAAAAACGATTTTGAGAAGCGCTTAAATTTAATTTATGAATTCATAGAAGCTGAAACGCAGATCGATTCACACTTAAGAGAAAAATTTAAGGAGCATATAGAAAAAAGATGGAACGGATTATTCAAAAATATTGGTCAAAAGTAGTAGCTAAAGTTAAAGCTAAAAGAAAAGCGAAAGATCTAACTCAAAGCAATCTTTCCGCAATAGCTGGAATAAGTTTTCAGACAATTTCAAGATTTGAACAAGCGGACGAGAATATTCAACTTTCTACTGCGCTTGGGATCTGTGATAGCTTAGGTTTACGTCTAGATATTCAAGAATCATATTCTTTTCGTTTAATGATTTTTAAAATGCTTGTTGATGGAGTAAAAAAAGATCCTTATTTTTTTTCTGCTATGCTTCATAATGCAGATCCAGGGCATCCAGTGTATTTATTTGGTTCTAAGAATGAAAAATATTCTTTTCCAGAGGATGATAATGAGAACAAAAATCCTGTCTTTCAATTTATGAAAAGTATTTCAGAAGATATGCTAGAATATGGGGATCTTTGGGAAAAATATCCTCCTATACAAACCTGGCAAGAGTTTTGCGAGTTAATATATTCAAGTTATAAGAATAGATTCAATTAGAAAAACTCAAATTCATAGTTGAGTTGCGAAAAGTGTAAATGCTACTGCTAATGCTAACATTAGTTTAGCTATACTACATGAAAAAGCAAATATACAATATTGAGCAGGCTCTCCCGGGCTTAGCCAAAGGCTCAGATTTAGAGGCATTGCCCCCAGATGGTGGTAAACATTGGAATAGATTGGTATTTGAATCAAGTCCTTATTTATTACAACATGCTGCTAATCCAGTAGACTGGTTCCCTTGGTCAGAAGCAGCTTTCACTAAAGCTCAGATCGAGAATAAACCAGTGATGCTTTCCGTCGGCTATGCCACTTGTCATTGGTGTCATGTTATGGAGAAAGAATGCTTTGAAGACGATGAAGTTGCAGAGTTACTCAATAAATATTTCATTACGATTAAAGTAGACCGAGAAGAAAGACCTGATCTGGATAATTTATATATGGGCATAGCTCAATCCCTGGTGGGGCGCGGAGGCTGGCCTCTTAATGTGTTCCTCACACCTGATAAAGAAGTGTTTTATGCTGGCACTTACATTCCTAAGCACAGTAGAAACTATGGCAATGGCAAACTTGCAGGAATGCTAGAACTTATTCCTTACCTTGGTGAACTTTGGCAAAAACAACGTAATCAAATAGTAGAGTCCGCTCAAGACATTATGCAAAGCTTCTCTAAATACATGGTGACGAATGCTAAAGAAACAGAGTCAGAACTAAATGCACAAGCCATACAAACCTTATCCGAACACTGTTTTAAACAATTGGAAACTAAGTTTGATCATCAAAATGGTGGTTTTGGTTCAGCACCTAAGTTTCCTTCACCGCATGTGTTTAGCTTCTTATTAAATTATTACAAACGTACCAAGAATAATAATGCATTAAATATGATAGAAACCACTCTTAAAGCAATGCGCAGAGGTGGGGTCTTTGATCAAATAGGACTTGGCTTTCATCGTTATTCTACTGATAGAGAGTGGCTACTACCGCATTTTGAGAAGATGCTTTATGATCAAGCATTATTAATGCTAGCTTATGCTCGCTGTTACTCTATAACTCAGAATGCTTTCTACAAGAGGGTTACAGATGAAATATATCAATATCTGACTAGAGATATGTGCAATTCTGATCATTTATTTTATAGCGCCGAAGATGCGGATAGTGAAGGCGAAGAAGGGAAATTCCACACTTGGACTTACGAGGAACTCAAACAAGCACTTAAGCCAGAAGAATTAAGCAAGATAGGGAAGCTCTATAATCTCAGTCCTCAAGGGAATTTCAAGGATGAAGCTACACATCAGCTGAATGGAAGAAATATTTTCCATCTTAGCCATGATCAAGAGTTAGCTAGTGATACTCAAACTATACTTAATCACCTATATGAAGTTCGAGAGCAACGAATCCATCCATTAAAAGACGATAAGATACTCACAGATTGGAATTCATTAATTATAGTAGCCCTTGCGACTAGTTATAGTTGTACTCAAGAATCTAAGTATCTAGATCTTGCAGAGCAAGCCATGAAAAGCTTACAGAGTCTAATGTTAAGTGATGATATGAAACTTTGTAAATCTGCAAGATCGGGGAAGCTTTCTAAAGCTCCTGGCACTATTGCTGATTATGCTTTTTTTATTTGGGCATTAATTGAACTGTTTCAAGTCACTTGTAAGTCTGAATATATAGATTTAGCAATGAAACTTGTAAGATATACCATAGATCAATTCTGGGATAAAAATACCGGAGGCTTCTTTTATTCATCTCAAAGTAATCTTGATCTGCCTATCAACACCAAGGAACTCTATGATGGTGCTATTCCTTCTGCTAATTCAATAATGGCAGCTAATTTATATTTCTGTTATCAATATTCTGGTGATGAAGAATTACAAAGAATCTTAAAACAACAAAACACTTTAATGTATCAGCATTGTAAATCCTACCCAAGTGGACATACACAATTCATTAGCTTCTTGGAATCCAGTCTGGAACCATTTGTGATGGCATGTCAAATTAAATAATACCTAGTATAATTAAGCCCCATGTCGTCCAAGAAGGCTTTACTATATTCAATTCTAATCAGCTTAGCGATTGCTTTAGTGGTCGAACATCGAGTATTTTACGATCTTACTGCTATTAATGATGACGTGCGTAATCAAATCTACTGGATGGCAAGATTCATAGATCCAAATTACTTCTCTAATGATTACGTTGCTTCCTACTTCACTCAATCCAGCATGATCTCTCCGCTATTAAGTTGGATTTATCAATTCTTCAGTCAGTGGGTTGACCCAAAAGTAATTACTCAGTTCTTACCTTTCCCGATTATTATACTTACGACGATATTTTTGTTTAAAGCAACGGAGATTCACGGAAGATCTCAGATCCTATTCACAAAGCTCCCAGATGCGAGGCATGCGAGTCCCGAGAACGCGGAGTTGACTGATACGTCAATGAGCAGTTCGAGGGACGAGCATAACAAAGCAGATGGGACTTTGTGGACAGGATCTAAGTATGCGTTGTGGGTTTGCTATGTCTTTAATTTATACATCTGGACTATGAAATATACGGCAGGAGGTTTACCAAGATCCTTCTTTTATTTATTGTTCTTTCTTTTCTTATGGATATTTGCTGCTAAGCGCTGGAAGTGGCTCATACCCTGCTTTATACTACAAGCCTTGATATATCCTACAGCTTTCTTTATATCTCTTATGACTTTAATCGTTGAAATGGTTTGGACAAAGCTTCAGCAAATCAAATCTAGTAAAAGACAAACCTTCTTTACATTGATAGCACTTGCTGCAGGTATATTTGTACTTTATTTACGTTATATAGTAGACCATACCCCTAATGCATTTGGGCGCATGACTAGTCTTAAAGAGGCTATTAAGATGCCAGAATTTTACATAGATGGACGAGCTTGTGTATTTATTGTGCCATTTAATTTCAACTTATCCTTTAAGTACTTTCCATGTATATTAGTTTGTCTATTAGTGATTTGGGGAGCATATTATTTACTTAAAAAACTTATCAGTAAACGAGTATCAATAGTTACTATACCAAGATATATTTGGAGCAGTAGTATTGCTTCCATCATACTGCTGGTCATAGCATACTTAGTTTTATTCTATTTATACTTGCCGCATAGATATATCGCTTATATTCTTCCACTAATACCTATATTCTTACTGGGATCAATACTATACGACATTGACCTTGCTTTACCTAAAAGACCTATCGCGGTTTGGTTAATTACTCTTCTTGCTTTATTACTTATTGCGCCTCACTGGAATGATGATCTAATTGAAGTATCCGCCCCTGAACAAAAACTACATCAATTCTTGAAAACCATTCCTAGTGACGCTTTGATAGCAGCACCATTAAAGCTTGCAAGTAATATTCCAGCATTCTCCTATCGTAGTGTGTTAGTTAGTTCCGAAACTAATATCCCCTTTCATGTAGATTATTACAAGGAAATTAAAGCCGATACTAAAGCAATAGATCTAATTTATAACTCAAATGATCCTATAGAAATAACCAAGATTATTAATCAATATGGCATTGACTATGTTGTATTGGATCTTAAATCAAATGGTGACAGTATCTTGCCAAGTATTCCAAGTAATAAAGTAATTTATTCTACTAAAAGATTTATAGTAATAAAGGCAAAGTAGAGTTGTTATTCTCGAAGCTTTAAAATTTCATAGCTGACACTTGCAACACCAGCTCTTAAGAAATCCAAAACTTTAGCTGCTGCTTCAGAAACATCAATCTCTCTACCTTGAATAAAAGGACCTCTGTCATTGACCCTCACTATTACTTGTTTACCATTCGTTTTATTAGTAACAAGAACATGAGTCCCAATTGGGAGAGTTTTATGTGCCGCTGATAAACCATTAGAGTCAAAGATCTCATTAGCGGCAGTTTTTCTACCATCGAACTTTCCGCCATACCAGCTTGCTTTAGTTTCAAAAATTTCTTCAGAATGCTCAAGCTTCATCTTCTTGATTTTTTTATCAATATTAATTTCGTCATCTTCATCTAGATACTCTTCAATAGTATTAGTAACTTCATCTTCAGCTTGAACTGATAAGTTTAAATTGAACAAACAAAAAATCAGAGAACCTATCAAGCATGCTTTAATAAATTCTCTGATTTTCTTTGACATAGTTCTGTAATTATTTCTTTTTAGATGCCTTAGGCTTTTTCTTGCTACCTTTGTCTTTGCCTTTGTCTTGACTTTTTCCCATTATATATTCTCCTTTGATTAAATTACCACATTGATAATTTTATACTAATTTTAGCGTAGCATGAATTTCTTGGATGTGTAACCACTCACTATTAAGCACATAAGAGATCACCACGTCGTGCCGTCATCCTGAGACCGCGAAGCGGTCGTAAGGATCCACTATTCATGAGGTTTCTTAGTAGTGGATCCTTATCCTGACGCTACGCTCAGGACAGGCTTGCAACCTTCGGCTCCTCCTCAGGATGACGAACTTTTCGACTTAAGTTAACCAATATGCTCATGATTGTATGGCAAAAAACATGCTAATCTGAGACTAAATATTCGTCTATTGTAATGATAATTAAAGTACTAAAATCAATATCATCTTTAAAGTTAACTGTTCTATGTATATTCTTGCTTGGGGTTTTAATATTCTGGGGTACTCTTGATCAAATCGAGCATGGGCTCTATTTAGCGCAGGAACGTTTTTTTAATTCCTTATTTGTTTTTCTTGGTCCAATACCTATCCCTAGTGTAAGAATCATTATCTGGGTGTTATTTTTTAATTTATTAGCTGCACTTGGTTTTAGATTTAGATATAGCTTGAATAATATTGGATTGGTGATAACGCATGTTGGGCTTGTAATGCTCTTGGTGAGTGGGTTTCTGACACTTCATTTTAGTCAAGAGTACTCTATGAATTTGTATGAGGGAGAGTCAAGTAATATAGCTGCTGATTGTATGAATTGGGAATTAGTAATAATTCAAGAAGATAAGGGACGGATTAGTAAGGTAAGTATCGATGAGCAGGACTTAATTCCAGGTAAACCCATTACAGTAAATGGTTTAGCATTACCTCTACAGCTTAAGTCTAAATATATAAATTCGCACTATTTTGATACTCCTTATGCAGGCAGGATCCTAAAAGAAATGCCCTTAGAAAAAGACTATGAGAAGAATGTACGAGCATTAATTCTGGATTGGAATGAGGATGAGGTTAAATTACAAGGTGATGATGAGCCTAGTTATGGTTTACATTATCAGGATATAGATTATGTTTTATTACTCAGGAGAAAACAATATAAGTTACCTTTTATGATTGAACTTGTAGATGTTAGTAGAGAATTGCATCCTGGCACCGATAAGGCTAAAGCTTATCAAAGTAAGGTTATTATTCATGAAACTGGTCTTACTCGTGAACTTACTATCTCTATGAATAAACCTTTTCGTTCTGGCTTGTATACTGCTTATCAAGCGTCCTTTGGAGTGGATGCTGATGATAAGGAGATGACGGTGCTCGCTGTAGTTAAGAATCTTAATTATACTTTGCCTTATATTGCTAGTTTGATTTGTTCACTAGGTTTGTTTTGGCATTTTGGTCAAATGTTCTTGGTTAATGTGAGGAAACGTGATGAATAAAATTAAAATGTTGAAGTGGATTGCTTGCTTCGCATTCCTCGCAATGACGATTAACAATGCTAGTGCTGCTACTAAATCATTGAACTTGAATGAGTTCAAAAAAATCATTATCGTAGAACAAGGGCGACTCAAGCCCCTAGATACTTATGCAAGAAATCTTGCGCTTAAGTTCTCTGGTAGATCTAAGGTCAATGGTAAGGAAGCTATTTATTGGTTTGCTGAATTGCTGTTTAAACCAGAGAAGACATATGATACTAAGGTATTTCTTATTAATAATCCCGAAGTACTAGAGGCTATCGGTATAGAGCCTGATAAACATAGGCGCTATAGCTTTAAGGAATTGGAGCCTGGGATTGAGAAGCTACATAAATATGCTGCTAGCGCTTTAGAGAAAGAAGAGGCTGATAGAACTCCGATAGAGAAAGAGTTTTTGCGAGTATTTAATAATTTCCATAATTATATTCAGTTAATTAACAGTTTACAGTTTAATGCTAAGCATAGTGACTTTGGTGTGGAGAATGAGGAGACGCGGACTCGCTTGTCACTAAAATACAATGGGAATAGTTTATTCCAGATTATTCAGAAATCTGAGCAGTTAGAGTTATTGATGTCTCAGTTTAGCTCTAGATCTGAGAACCAGCTCAGGGGGAGTGATAGAGATATAGTGAGATTAGCTTTTAATTTATATCGCTGGATTGAGAATCATCGTTCATATACAAGTGCTTTTGGGTTAGAAGATAAGCTTGCGATTATTCCAGTCCAAGCTGAAGATGCTTCTTTAGAATGGATATCTCCTTGGGAGCTTTTACTTAGACCTGAGGTGACTTATAAACAAGAGTTATTTGATTTGAATATAATGTATAAGGCTTATAATGCTGCTAATCAAGAGGCTTTTAATAAGATAGTTAGTGATTTTAGGCTAAATATTAGTAAGAAATTACTAAAGTATAATATCGCAGCACCCAAAATTAATACAGAAATCTTTTATAATAATCTCAACCCGTTTGGGAATGCAAAATTCCTATATGGATTTGCGTTCTTATTAAGTATGATTGCTAGTTTGGTTTGGACTAGATATTCCAATCTAGCTGCTTTAGTTTTACTTGTAAGTGGCTTCTTAATTCATACTATAGGAATAATATCTAGGATAATAATATTATCCAAGCCACCAGTCACTAATCTGTTTGAGACGTTTATTTTTGTTTCTTGGATAGTTGTTTTATTGGGCTTGATTATTTATTTACTTGATCGCAAATCTAATCTAGGATTGATATTAGCAAGCTTCTCTGGTCTTGTTCTCTTGCTTATCTCCGGCAAGTTTGCTGCAGATGGTGATACTATGCAAGTGCTTATTGCAGTACTTAATTCTAATTTCTGGCTTTCAACGCATGTGATCTGCGTTACTATTGGTTATGCGGGTGTCTTTGCTGCGGGTATAGTTGGACATATATATCTTATTCAAAAAATTACCTTAATATTAACGAGGAGCCTATCCGAAAAGCTCCCAGATGCAAGGCATGCGAGTTCCGAGAACGCGGAGTTGACTGATATGTCAATGAGCAGTTCGAGGAACGAGCATAACACAGCAGATGGGACTTTTCGGATAGGCTCGATTCTTGGAATATTAGGTTTTGGCCTATGTTTTAGTTTCCTAGGAACCATGCTCGGTGGTATTTGGGCTGATCAAAGTTGGGGACGTTTCTGGGGTTGGGATCCTAAGGAGAATGGGGCCTTATTAATTGTATTGTGGTCAGTGATTATATTCCATGCAAGAATGGCAGGGCTAATTAAAGAGACTGGTATCGCGATAGCGAGTGTCTTTGGTTGTGTAGTAGTTATGACTTCTTGGTTTGGTATTAATTTACTTGGAGTAGGTTTACACTCCTATGGCTTTACTCAAGGTGTAGCACTCTGGTTATATAGTTTCTATGCTTTTGAATTAGTTTTTATACTGGTGAGTATTTTTATTCTATCGCGCTTTAAGTCCAAGGTCGTTAGCTAGATTTAAATTACCAACGAGTTCAGTGATTTTTAATCCAAAGCTATCATCAATAGCAACGACTTCACCTCTTGCGACTAATTGATTATGAGCATAAAGGTCGACAGATTGGCTGCAAGGTCTGTCTAATTCGATTGCAGAACCCTTAGTGAGCCTGAGAACATCTTTCATCATCATTTCTGAACGACCGAGTTCTAAAATTAATTCTATATTGATATCACGAATAAACTTGAGATTTCTCTTCTCATTAATCTCATACTCTGAGCCTGAATTTACTATAGCTGTAGTATCTTCAGATTCATCAGAATCTTCGGAATCATTATTTGTAGTGGCTGATTGATATTCTTGATTAACAGCTAGAGAGAATCGATCTTCATCAAGTTCATTTATAATGGTATATAATTCTTCCACCAGAAATTCAATTGCTTTAGAATTAAGCTCTATCTGTAATGGACTATCAAGTTTAGCAATCTTAATTTTAAGACCAATTCCAACTGAATCCTCAATGTTGTTTGGTAGCTTTAAGCTAGGTTCTTGGATGGCTTTTAAGGCTCTTGCTTCCTGCTCACCAGTGGTTAGATTGAGGCCTTCTTTTAATTTACATAATCGTGCTATTGCTGAATTAATTACTGAATTAACTGTCTCTGCAAATGTTTTTTCGTTATCCTCACTTGGAGCTACGGTCTCTGCTGCATCACCGTCACCGCCAGTAGCTAGTTCTGCAATAACTACTACTTGTTGATTACTTGCTATCACAGATATCGGACCCAAATTGTTAGTCGTAATTGGTATGCTAACTAAGAAAGAATCTTTCTTAATTGAGATTTTTTTATTGGCCATCATTGAGTCAATTAATCGCGAATAAGAAACCGTTGCACTACAGTTCAATATGGAGGATAATTTAGCTGAAATTTCAATAGCAAGGACTTTGGCTATTTTGCTGAATTTTTCTTCTATTGCTTGATCTAAAGACATAACTACTTATATGCCTTATGCCTCATAAACTCCGTATGGCATATCCATTCAATAGACTAGTCTGAATAGGGGAGAAGTACTTAAGCCATCCAAAAACTAGTAATGTAATTGGTTAATCGTAATATTATAAAAACCATTGCGATTGCCTTGTGTGTAGGTAATTTGCTTCTATCTATAATGGTTTTGGCACCAGTGATTCCCAAAGCTATATAGCAAAGAATAACCAGCAGAGAAACGCAAGCATGAAAAATCACGAAGGCGCTAGGACTAGGCGCTACAACCTCTCCTATAACCTTCTCTACTGCGTGTCGCTGTAATTCAATAATTAATACTAACGCCACATCAATAACAAAAGCGCTAAGCATAATTGGTATGTGTACTTCAAGCTTACGATGAAACACAATACCAACAGTAATTAAACAGACTACAAAACTAGAAACAAGAATTAGCATTCTTATAATGTATCACAACTAAGCTGCGTGTGCGTGCATTGATGCTGCATGTGGATCTTTAGACTCTTTCTGAGCTTCCACTTTATGTCCTTCTGATGAAATTAGAGGGTTAGGAAATTTTGCCAACATGTCTTCTCGACTCATGACCATTTTATGTGAACCTAGGTTTTTTAAATTAGGCATAGGTTTTTTTATTTCTGCTTGATAGGCTGCTTCAATATCAGCAGCTTTAGTTGGACCAACTAATTTTTGGGTTAAGAAGTGACCTTGTTCATATATAGTTTTATGCTGATCCCTGACTTCAATCGTAACTCGGCCACCATATGTTTTATCTCTTAAAGCAATTTCTGCTGGTATTTGGAATAATGCTCGTTCTAAATCTTTAAACTCTTTATTCCTGACTTGATGCATTTCTATAAAGATTTTAGATGTTGGTTTTCCTCCCCAACCAAGTATGCTATTTCCATATCGTGAAAGAGAAGATGCATTATCATATGTATTCTGATCCTGAACTTCTCCTTTCTCATTAAGTTTCATATAATTTACCTGAACTGTGCCTAGTACTTCCTCTCCATTCTTAATTTCAAAAACATCCATCTTCGTTGCTTCATCATGAATTTTAGTGACTTTGGCTTCTATGGAAGTTCCATCTGATTTGGTTAGTTTAACTTTGCCTTCCGTGAAGTCTTTCTGTGCATCTTTATTTTGCTTGGCATCAAAAATAGGAGCTTTATTGATTTCCGCTTTCCATTGCTTACGAGCACTTCTTGGTAAGTACATCATTATACAATCACTAATTTCTTGAGTTTCTTTATTTGCTATAGCTGCATCACACTTCTTGGGTGATCTATCTATACGGCGAGATTCATCTTTAAATTCAAAACCTTGTTCACGATGTCGCTTAGCGGTACCCAAGCTACTATTTAACTCTGCTCCGCCTTCAAATTTAATGTTTTTGGCAGCTTCGAGTTCTCTCATTCGCTGTGCCACAATTCCATTAAACGCTTTAAGCACTCCACCAAAACGATTAGGATCTTTTACAGCAACGAATTCTAAGGAAATTTTAGAACTATCTTTTTTATTCTTGGCATCAGCTATATGAATTTTAATTTCACGAAATGCAATTACTTTTCCATCTGCAACTAATTTATAAGTTTCCTGACCATCGTCTTGTTTAGAGCTAACTACATCTACTTTAACGTTCTTGCCAGCCTTTTTATCACGTAGAGAAACTTGTCCTATATTCTCACCTTCAGCTGAATCAAATTGTTTTAAGTGTCCTAAGTTAATTACTGGTTTTAAATTTGAAGTTTGTGTAGTTTTAGCTTCATGTATAGCAGCTATCTCCTTATCACCTACTTTGGAGATAATATCAGGTTGATTTGTACTATGAGCTTTTTCTGGCCCTGAATTATGCTTGGGAGCTTCGGGTTTTTCTGTTGGTTTATGGCTAACTGCTAATGACATATTAATATATTGTTAATGATATCAGTAGTTAGTCGTAAATACAAGATGTTTCTAAAAATTAACTATTTGCTTACTCGGCTCATACCCAAGCTTCTCTTGCATAGCCTGAATCATAGGTTCTATTCTTGCAAGTAATTCAGCGTTTTTCTTCCATTTATCAGGATTAGGTTTGGTGTTAGTAGAAACTACAGGAAGGTCTTCGGCTTGTTTCTGAATCTCTCCAGCATAAGGTATATCTATAAACATACAAAGTTCACGAATATGTTTCTCAGGATTAGCTATGAGATCTTCATATCTAACTTGCATTACTCTCTTAGGATCGAGCTTGGAGAAAGACTCCTGAGCATACTTGTGTGCTGATAACCACTGAAACGCACAAACTTCTTCTAGGCTCTTACCTGTTAGATAGTCTTCCCAACCTGGAGGGTTCGTGAACTTCCAAACCTTACCGTTATAACCTTTAATATTAAGGCGTTTATTATAATCCCAGAACTTACGGAAGCTGAAATTGAAACGTTTCTCAGAGCGCCATCCCTCAATCAGAGAGCTGATATTAGTCTTACCTTCTCTTACTATATAGATGAACTTCGCATCGGGATAGGCTTTGGCAAGATACGAAACTCGATAAGTATTAGGTGGAGTCTTGTCTAGTATTCTATATTGATTCACCCAAAGCGATTTAATAGGCTTAACAATGATCTCAGAGAACGCTTCATGTAAGGGTTTGAGCTGAGCTTTTAAGCTGTTGTTTAAAAATACATAGCGAATAAGATCCGCGCAGAATTTATTATTAAAGGTGAATTTATGATATTGATTATCGAGGTATTTTTTATCTTCTTCCTTATAATCAGCTTCACCCATATACATGGAGAATATCCAATCACGCGGATCTGGTAGGAATTTTTCCCAGAGGTAATGGGACTCTCTGTATGATGCCCAGAGTTCAGGACTACTGCCCAATATGGTAGAGAGCAGTGTAGTACCAGACCGCGGGCAACCAATGATAAAAATAGGATCTTTAATTTGCATATATTTTAATTTATCACATGAAAAACTACTCTCACGAATTTACGCCAGCTTATGAGTAAGTATTCGCCAGCGATTTTTAGTTTTTGAGGAGGGGTTAGTTTAGTCTCTGGTACTGAATAAGCGAGTTCTAGGAGGGGTCTTCTGAGAACATAATTAAGGATAGCTTGATCATCTTTACTAAGTTCTTTAGACCAAGCACCAATTCTGCTAGAGTCTAGATCTTGTCTGGATTTGTGTTTCCATGAGCTTTCCCATGGTGAGAATATTTCTACATCAGATTGAGATTCTTGGAGAATTTTAGGTTCAAACTTCTCGCCAATAAACTCGCAAATTTGTTTTAGACTAAGAGTTGGTTCATTGAGTAATTCTTCGTACTTGATGGTTAGTAAATTATCAGGAAGATCACCAGCTTGTTTTCTTAGATCCTGACCGAGTTTGATGTATTGAATCCAGAATCTTGCATTGTTAACTAAACCATCTGGTCTCCAAGGCATTTTCAGGAGAGAGTTAACAGTATCTCTACCATCTCTGATTAAATGAATAAACTTAGCTTGAGGATAGAGTTTTAAAATTTCTTGAACGTTATAAAGATGCTGAGGAGTTTTTTCACAGAAACGAGTTTTGTGTCTTTTCTCTAGCAGGCTGTTCATGAGAAGATCAAAAACCTGCTTTTTATAAAAGTCATCTGGATCTAAATTAGATTGTGTTTTATCAGTAGTATTTTCTATGAATTTTTGTATTAGAGTTTCTTCTTCAGCTTTAATTAGGCTAGTGAAGTCATTGATTCTTGATTCTTCTAGTAAGCGTTTAAAAGTATTAAGATCAAAATGCTTCCAGTCGTAATTGTTCTTAGAGACAAAATTAAAGAAATGAGTTTCAGTAGCTGAAGCAATCTTCGAGTGACGATTAAGAATTGACGCAAGGACAGTGGTGCCAGAACGCGGGCAACCAACGATAAATATAGGGTTTTCACATTTAATTTGAGTCTTAACCATATCCCTATTAGTCATTATACATTATTATATAATTGGGGCTCAAAATCCTCATTATTACGTGGAAGACGAAGAAGACATAATTAAAATACCTGCTTTAACCATAGTTATATCTACCTATAACCAGGTTGCGTCTCTGGAGAAATTATTAAGACAGCTCTTCTCTCAGTTTAGAGAGTTATTGGTCTACGCCAAGAAAGCTAAAGATTTAATTGAAGATATTGAATTGATTATTGTGGATAATGGCTCTACAGATGGAACAGCAGATTTGATCTTTAAGATTATTGCAGAGAAACAAAATTTTAATTTAGAAACTAGATATATTTTTGAGAAAGAAGAAGGTCTGTCTGTTACTCGTAATCGTGCGATTAAAGAATCCAAGGGAGAGACTCTGGTTTTTATTAGTGACGAAGTTGAACTTGCTGATCATTGGTTGAAAGAAGTTTATGATATTGCTAAGCAACGATTAACATTATTGCTTTATGGGTGTCGAGTAAAAGCTAAATGGGGACTGGATCTTCCTGATTGGTTGAATCTTGAGCCACCGTTTGCTATTAAGCATTCTTGCTTCCCTTCACATGATTATGGAGAAGAAGAGAGGGTCTATCCGTTTAGTATTGGTCATGAGAGTTCACTATTAGTTAAGGATGAATATGATAATGGAGATGCTCCTGCTGGGTTATATGTAAATGACATCAATATGATTAATAAGCTACAGCTGAAACTTAATCAGCTAACAGATTATAAGATAGAGATACCGAATGGTGCTTGTTTCTTGGTTTCTAGGGATGTGTTTAAGATTCTACATGGCTTTACTACTGACCTTGCTGATGTGGGTGCTATAAGAAACTTCGCTGAAGAGATGGAGTTCTTTAATCGTGCTAGCCAAGCTGATCTAGAGCTTAAATATCAACCACAAATCGTGGTTAGCCATCCAGTGGACAAGAAGCTTCTAACCCAGAAGTATATCTTAGAAGCTTATCGTCGCTGGGGTTTCATGACAGCTTATTTAAAAGAACCTCTTTTGGAAGGGGTATCTAATACTAATAATCTGAAGTTTAAATTATATTTCTTTAAAATCCTATTGTACTTAAGTTACTTACTAATTGACCCCATCAAGACGTTTTGGCTTGAAGCGCAATGCGCTGAGATCAAGGGTGAGATGCAAGGTTTCGGGGTGAAGAATTGAATATAGCAGGAGTTACGCGGTAGTGAGAATTAAATGATTTCTTACTGCATCTCTAACGAT